>JAYEOV010000016.1:0-18081 GCA_034723315.1 Candidatus Omnitrophota bacterium
CGAAGCGTAGATTACTGGGTATACGGGATATTGAAATATTCGGAGAGAATACGTCAACCAGAAGGGGTAATGCCAGAAGAAATCAAAGAGCCCGAATATGAAAGTGTCCATAATTCTTGACACTACATTTTGCGCTTAATTCTTGTAATGTTCGCGAAAGAGAGTTAAAATAATGCTAGAAGCCATTTCATAACCCCGTTCTACTGCGGCTGGCTGCAAAAGCCATTGAGTGCGTTTTCGGAGCAAAATGTCCTCAACGTAACGCATCGGCTACGTTTCCGGGCATTTTGCCCCTCAGGCCTTGTCAATGGCCTTTTCGCTCAGCCTCGTTACGAACCGGGTTATGAAATGGCTTCTAGAAAAGAGCAGTTGGCCCTGATCGCCGATCGTTTTTTCGGCGGCGGAGAAAAAGCGTAAACCCGCCGGTCCTGTCCGATTGCCCGGCCGAGGGAAAGGATGTTTTTTCAAAGGGCGGCATGAGACAATTCTTGGAAACGGGGGAAAGAAATGGGTTTACTTAGAACCAATTTCATAACCCCGTTCTACTGCGGCTGGCTGCAAAACCCATTGACTGCGTTTTCGGGACAAAATGTCCTCAACGTAGCGCACCGGCTACGTTTCCGGGCATTTTGCCCCTCAGGCCTTGTCAATGGTCTTTTCGCTCAGCCTCGTAACGAACGGGGTCATGAAATGGGTTCTAATAAAAGGAGGAGGTAGCTGTGAAAAGGTTTTTAGTCGTTTTACTGGTATTATGCCTGTTTGCCGGGAGCGCGCTGGTAGGATGCGGGCCAAAAAAGGCCGCAACCAGTCAGGAAGCTATAAAAACGGCGCAAGCGATGGACACAAAAGAGAAGAAAACCGAATATCTTATGGACCAGGCGGAGATATTCTTGAAGGCAAGGAACTTCCAGGAGACGATAAACCTGGCCCAGTACGTATTGTGGAATCTGGATAGCGGTTCATCGCGGGCTAAGGATCTGCTCAGGACGGCAAAAGACGCGATGGCCGTCCAGAAGGAGATGCAGAAATAGAAGGCCGGAGAAAAACGCTCGTATCCGGAGAATTCGGAGATTTTTCAAATAAAGGCAATCTTTCCTGACCAAATAAAGGTTGCCTTTATTTGTTGTGATTGTCAGAGGCCCGGGGACAAGAAGGATTTTCGATGCTGACGATGCTGAGAGAAAAGAAGTGGATAGTCCTGGCGTTTTTTGTCGCGATATTTCTTATCCTGCTGGGTTTTTATCATGACAAAAGGACATGCTGTGGGTCGAATGATTTTGACACCTATTATTTCGCCGGAACCCTGGTGGTATCCGGGGAAGATCTGTACGTTCACGAAGCTTTCAGGACTACGATATCGCCGTTCCTTTATCTGCCTTTTTTCGCCGTTTTGATGGCGCCTCTGACCTTTTTCCATATCAGGATCGCGTCTCTCGCGTGGTACGTTCTTGGCCTCCTGTCGGTAGGGGGATCCGTTTTTCTTGTAAAGCGCCTGGTCGCGGGAAAAGAGGACATAAGAAGACTGTTATGGAAAAGGCCGCATATGATCATAATAGCGTCAATTGTCATGCTGGGTGTTATATGGCTGGACAACGTGGCGCTGGCCCAGATAGATTTCATGATATTCTTTCTCATTGTCCTGTCACTTTTCGCCTATGAAAAGAAATCAGGGTTCGTTTCGGGCATGATATTGTCAGTAGCCGCGGTGATAAAAATATATCCGGCCTATTTTTTGATCTACATGGCCGCGAAAAGGCGGTTCGCGGCCATAGGCGGGTTCCTGGTCGGCGTGGTCCTGCTCCTGTTCGTCGTACCGTTTACGGTCCTGGGGCGGGGCAATTTCTATGATTCGATGAAGAGCTGGCGGGAGATAAGAGCGGCTCCTTATTTCGAGACGGGTGGAGATAAGGCGCGGGAAAATTTCGCGCGGTTCGAAGCCAAGCTTAAACCGAAGAACCAGGCGCTTTCGGCGGTTGTGACGCGTTATCTTATAAGGGACGACGTTACCGTCAGCACCCTGAAATACGAGGATTACGGGTACAGGATCTACTGGCCCCATCAGCTTTCGCCCAGGCAGGTTGATATCCTGGAAAAGATCCTGCTCTTTTTTATTTTTATCATCACGTTCATGAATCTTGATTATCGGCTTGTTTATCCGGACAGGTTGTTCCTTAGCCTGGAATACTCCCTTATTTTCTTAAGCATGCTGCTTCTTTTTCCCATGGTCAAAAGCCACACGTTCGCTCCGCTTCTGTTTCCGGTGATGGCTTATAACTATATTAAAGCGAAAAGCGAGAGTAGAAGTCTTTATGGTGCCAGATGGATGGACATCGCTTTTATTGTCGCGCTGGTCTTATATTTTCTACAGGGCATTGAGTATATGCAGGTCCTCGGCGCGGGGTGCCTGAGCTTATTGGTTCTCTGGATATTATTCGTGGGCATAATAAGGAAAGAAAGATCGCTGAGGAGGCCTCTTCGACTTGCGAAATAATGTTCTTGTTCAGCCCATTATTTTGCTTGCTCAGGATCAATTTTCGCGTTCGCAAAAATTGTCGGGGATACCGGATCGATACCGGATCATGACATTGACGAAAATTTACGGAGGGAGAGATCATGGCAGGACATGAAAAAAAACATAACAGCAGGGAAATAAGAACGTTATTCAAGGATCTGAAGGAGGATCCGTTCAGGAACTTCAACATCGCTTTTGTCCTTATGAGCGTAATACCTCTTCTGGTATTCTTTTATCTGCTTGTCGTGAAGTTTTTCACTGTGAACATGCTGGTGGGTGACACGGGGCTTATACTGGTCATTACGGTTTTCGTGGCGCTTCTGGGGTATTATACCGGGTATCAGATAATCAGGAAGATACTGGATAAGGTCATGTTCTATGCGGCATCCGCGAAAACATCATACAGCAAACTTCAGGAAACACAGCAGCAGCTGATACAATCGGCAAAGAGGGCGGTTGTTGGTGAGCTTGCGGGTGGCGTGGCGCATGAAGTTAAAAATCCACTGGCTACTATCAGCATGTGCGTGAACTACATGGAGAAAAAAACCGGTCTTGACGCGGAGGAACGGACGGAAAAATTAAAGATGATGAAAAAAGCCGTGTTCAAGGCTGACAAGATCATTTGCAGCCTGCTGAACTTTTCCGGTTCCGATCAACTTGAACTCAAGCCCTGTCAGATAAACGATGTGATCAAGGCTTCGCTCGACCTGGTCGGCCGAAAAATAAACCTGGAACATATAACAACGTCAAAAGACCTGGAGGAAGACCTTCCTCCGGTGATGATAGATGAGAACCAGATGAAACAGGTCTTCATCAACACCATTCTCAATTCTTTACAGGCTATGCCCGGGGGCGGAGAGCTTGCTCTCAGGACATATAAAAAGAAACTTACCGAATTGAGGAACGGCATAGGAAGCAGGAAAACGGATTATTTCAGGCCGGGAGATGTAGCCCTTGTGTGCGAGGTGCGGGACACGGGTAAGGGTATACCGGAAGAACAGGCAGGCAAGGTCTTTGACCCGTTCTTTACGAGTAAACCCGTAGGAGAGGGCCCGGGGCTGGGCCTGACCGTTATAAGTTCCATTGTTGAAAGGCATAAGGGCTTCATTGATATAGAGAGCAAGGAAGGGATAGGCACAAAAGTTGTCGTTACCCTGCCTATCCCGGGAAAAGTTTGATCATAGCATAGCAGCAGAGCACCGTTTGCAAAATTGATCGGTCAGGTGTCTCCTCCCCAATTTCCTCTTGCCTAAATCGAACGCTATGTTATAATTTTGTTTAACCGGTGCCACGGTAGCTCAGCTGGTAGAGCAGGGGACTGAAAATCCCTGTGTCGGCGGTTCAATTCCGTCCCGTGGCACCATAAAAAGCCTGTCCGGAAGAAATACCCCGGAGAGGCTTTTTTATGTTTAAGGCAGACGCTTTCCAACACCCAACACCTGACACCCGGCGCCAGACGCGTCGTCGATCTTTGATCGATACATTTCTGTTTTTCCTTAACGGGGAAATACGCTATAATTATAAAGTGTATTGACTTGCTGTGCAGCCAGAGGAGAGACGATGAGACGAATAATGATAGCGGCGGCGATAGTCGCGGGATTAGCGGCGGTATATATCGGCGCCTATTACGGAGCTTCTTATTTACTCTCGGACAAATTCATGCCCGTAGTGTCGTCGTTTATCGATGACTTTTACCTGCGCAGGGATGCCCGGGATTACAGTTACATATACAACGAGATGTTCGGGGATGATTTCAGGGAAAAGATCCCCTATGAGGAGTTCGAAAGGGACATGAAGATCCTGAACAGGCGTCTCGGAAGTGTCCGGGACAAAAAACGCGCAGGCGTGCAGATAAAACGCGCCCGGGAGGGCAGGTTTCTCATCGTAACTTACAAGGTGTATTATGGTAAGACGCAAACAATGGAAGGATTTGTGTTAGAAGAACGCAGCGGGGCGTGGCAGATCTTCAATTATATTTTTTTCTGGAGTAATAAGGACCTCTCCGAGGAGGCCCAGCCGGTCGCTGAGGATTATGAAGAGATAAGAGAAAAACTATACAAGATGATGGATGAACAACCGGAAGACGATCCCGGTTGATGTTCTATCCTCTTCCGGGGGAAAAGGGATCTCGTGCAGGGATAAAGTTTCTTGAAAAAAGTACTGTTTAATTATACAATTTACGCATAATAACGGAGCCCGCGTAGCTCAGCTGGTAGAGCAAGGCATTCGTAATGCCTAGGTCAGTGGTTCGAGTCCACCCGCGGGCTCCACTTCACGCGAAACTCAACCTTTGATATTCGATACAACCGGCGTTACCCTGCAGGATTCATGGTCCGCTTTAGAGACGTCCTTTTTAATAAGAACTTCTTTTCTCTCTGGTCCGGCCAGATCATTTCCGAGTTCGGTGACCGGCTGAATCAGATGGCGCTGATTTCGCTTATCTACTCAAAATATCCGGGTTCTGTCATGGCGCTGGCGAACCTCCTTTTCTTTATAGTCGTTCCCGTATTCGTTATCGGACCCGTGGCGGGGGTGTATGTCGACCGGTGGGACCGCAAAAGGGTAATGATCATCGCGGATATCCTGAGAGGCGTGTTTGTCCTGCTGATACCGATTTTCGTTTATTTGGATCTGATGTTACCGGTTTATTTCGTCGTTTTTTTGATATTTTCCGCTACAAGATTTTTCCTGCCTTCTAAACTGGCGCTCATACCGAATATAGTGTCAAAGGAAAAACTGCTTATCGCGAATTCACTCTCAAATACGACAAGAATGATCGCGACCATACTGGGTTTCGCTCTGGCCGGTTTCATAGTCAGGTTGATAGGACACATGTGGGGGTTTTATCTGGACAGTGTGAGCTATTTTATCTCAGCGGGGCTCATCGCCGTTATTACACCGGGAGAAAAACTCAGGAACGTCAGGGAAGAGATCCAGATGACAAAAGAGATCGTCGGTAAGTCGATCAGGAAGAACGTCTGGAAGGAAATTGTAGAGGGGTTCGGGCACATGTTCAAAAAAGACAGGATGAAAGTGGTAACGAGCATCCTGGTTCTGCTCATGGCGGGTACCGGTTCAATATTCTGTGTTGCCGTAGTTTTCGTCCAGGAATCTTTCGGATCGATCACGGAAGACCTGGGGCTGTTCGGTGTTTTCCTTGGGACGGGGCTTTTCCTGGGGACGATCATTTATGGTAAATTCGGGCAGGGTCTTTCAAAGATCCGCACCATGTTCGTATGTTTCACTCTTTGCGGGGTGTGCATAGACATCTTCGCGTTTTATGCCGGTGGTGATCCGATGTTTTTTGTCGGCGGGTTATTGATCCTTCTGATCGGGGCGATAGTGGCTCCGATACTTACCTGCACCAATACCCTGATCCATGTTCTTGTTCCGGATGAGGTCAGGGGCCGCATCTTCAGCTCAATGGAAGCTGTTATGCATCTTGCGTTTCTGATCCTCATGTTCATAACGGCCGGTCTTGCCAAATACCTGTCTAACCTGACGATACTTCTTGCGAGCGGGGCCGTTTTTGTGTGCATCGGGTTGGCCGGACAGATACTTGTCAGAGAGGATATTATTTCCGGTTAAGACCTGGAAGCTTTTTGATGGGGTTTAGGGGGTTTTTCAAGGCCGGTATTCCAGCAGATCTCGTAGAAATTGCACAGAGAGCAGCAAATATTCTCTTTATTGTTTTCGCCTCTGTACCATTTTGTTTCGCAAGTCCAGTAGTTCTGGCACCTTTCGCAGCAGTTGAGTTTTTTTGGTTTTCTTTTGAGCATAAAGATTATCCTTTTTGGGAATAGGAGGTTCGGAAATTATTATATAATGTAATAATGAATATTTCAACACAGAATTTGGGGAATTGTGAACACGGACTTATCGCTTCGGTATGCCTGATTTGACAGGAAAAAGAGGGCTGATGCCTGAAGCCCGGAACAATTGACAAACTATTCCCAGTGTGTATAATGAAAATTCACCCGGATTCTAGATATTCAATTATAAGGAATATTATATGAAGGTCCTGAGTTTCAGGGGGGGCGTGCACCCCCGGGCTTGTAAAGATATCAGCATAATGGAACCTCTTAGAACGGCGCCTCTTCCTCATATAGCCGTGGTCCCCCTCTCTCAGCACATCGGCGAACCTAACAAACCTGTCGTGAACAAAGGAGACGATGTCGAGGAAGGCCAGGTCCTTGGCAGGAGCGACAGTTTTGTCTCAAGCCCGGTGCATTCGCCTGTTTATGGAAAGGTCCGGGATATTAAAAAAGCCTTTCATCCGACCCTGGGGCCCGTAATGTCGGTTTTTGTCGAAAGAGATGAGAGCAGGGAACCCAGGAAATACACGGAGAAGGATACAGGAGCCCTTTCAGCGGAAGAACTCATAGAGAAGGTCAGGGATGCCGGGATAGTGGGGATGGGGGGAGCCGCTTTCCCGACACATGTGAAACTCCGCGTTCCCGAAGGAAGGAAGATAAAGACGCTGATCATTAACGGGGCTGAATGTGAACCCTACCTTACCTGCGATCATGTCCTGATGACCCATAAAACGCGTGAGATCCTGAGCGGTATTGAGATCCTTATCAGGATACTTGGGCCCGGGCAGGTCTATATGGCGATAGAGGACAACAAAAAAGCCGCGATCTTCGCGTTCCAGAAACTGATAAAAGAGACGAGACACAGCGTTTTGCCCCGGATACGCATAATACCGTTCAAGACAAAATATCCCCAGGGCGGAGAAAAACAGCTCATCAAAGCGATTTCAGGACAGGAAGTGCCCCCCGGCAAGCTGCCTCTTGATATCGGGTTTCTTGTGCACAACGTGGGGACGGTTCATGCCATATATGAGGCTGTGTATTACGACAAGCCTCTTATTGAGAGGGTGGTCACCATTTCCGGCGATTGTATGCACCGGCCGGGGGATTTTGTGGTCAGGATAGGGGCGACCATCAGGGATATAGTTGAGCAATACGGCATAGAGCTTTACAAGGATCCGAAAAAGGTGATCGTCGGGGGCCCGATGATGGGTTTCGCTCAGCCTCATATGGAGGCGCCTATTCTGAAGAGCACCTCGGGAATACTGTTCCTGTCTGACATCCGCGCGGAGGATCTTCAAGAGGGGAATTGCATCAAATGCGCCAGGTGCGTGGACGTGTGTCCCGTTAATCTTGTCCCGACCGAGATAGCGAAAGTCGTCAAGAAAGGTTTCTGGGAAAAGCTGGACAACCTGCATGTCACTGATTGCATGGAATGCGGAGCGTGCGCGTATACCTGTCCGGCAAGGATACCGCTCGTCCAGTATATCAAGGACGCGAAGAACGCGGTTACAGAACAGACTTGATCTATGGAGAAACTGACTTTAAATATTTCACCGCATATTTTTTCGCCGATCGACACGCGGTATATGATGAAAAGCGTCATAAAGGCGCTTGTGCCGGCAGTCATCGCCAGTCTGTGGTTTTACAAGCTGATGGCCCTGGGGGTTATTCTGGCTTCGCTTGCAGGGTGCCTTATCACGGAATATCTGCTCCAGCGGTTAAGGAGGAGAAAGGTTCAGCTCGGCGATTTGAGCGCGGTCGTGACAGGGCTTCTCCTCGCCATGGTACTTCCGCCTTCGATCCCCCTGTGGATGGCTTTTCTGGGCGGGGTCACGGCCATTGGACTGGGGAAAGAACTTTTTGGGGGGCTCGGACACAACATTTTCAATCCCGCGCTTCTTGCGAGGGCTTTTCTCATGGCTGCCTTTCCCGTGGCGCTGACTACATGGACGGAACCGGTAACGCTGGATACGATCACGACCGCGACACCTCTGGGGCTTGCGAAGTTCGAACACGTAATAACGCCGTACTTTCAGCTGTTCCTGGGCAATGTAGGCGGGTCTCTTGGTGAGACGTCCGCCCTGGCGCTGCTTCTGGGGTTCGGGTATTTACTGTGGAAAAACATAATCGATTACAGGATACCCGTGGCGTATATCGGAACTGTCGCCGTTTTCGCGGGGGTGATGCGCCTCGTGATGCCGGGCCAGGTGATGCCGCCGCTTTTTTATCTCCTTGCGGGAGGGCTTCTTATCGGGGCTGTGTTCATGGCTACGGATCCGGCGACTTCGCCGGTCACCGCCAAAGGGCGGTGGACCTTCGGCGTAGGATGCGGGCTGATAACGATGGTCATAAGGATATGGGGCGGGCTTCCTGAAGGGGTGATGTATTCCATTCTCTGCATGAACGCGTGTACTCCCCTTATAAACGGTTTGACAAGGCCAAGGAGGTTCGGGGAGGCTTAGAACCCCTTTCATAACCCCGTTCTACTGCGGCTGCTGCAAAAGCCATTGACCGCGTTTTCGGGGCAAAATGTCCTCAACGTAGCGCGCCGGCTACGTTTCCGGGCATTTGGCTCCTCAGGCCTTGTCAAAGGCTTTTTCGCTCAGCCTCGTTACGAACCGGGTTATGAAATGACTTCTAGGAAGAAGCGGAAAGATGTTTAATATTTTCAAGAATACGTTCGTTAAAATGATAGTGGCCTTGACCGCGGTGAGTGTAGTTTCCGGGGTTTCGCTTGTCCTGGTCTATAATTATTCCATGCCGAAAATAAAAGTGAACATCGAGAGGGAGAAAAACTCCGCCATCAAGAACATATTCCCTGGGGCGGTTAAGATCGAAAAAACGGGTAAAGAAGAGATATTCCGGGTTACGGACAAGACAGGAAAGCTTCTGGGATACGCCTTTATTGCGAAAGGTAACGGTTATCAGGGAGAGATAAAGCTTATTGTAGGGGTCGATCCGGAGATCGCGAAAATGCAGGGCATGGAAGTTATAGAATCGCAGGAAACGCCCGGCCTTGGGGCCGAGATCGCGGGCGAAAAGTTCAGAGAACAGTTCCAGGGGCTGTCCATCACACATGACGTGGAATACATAAAGAACCGGAAACCGCAACAGCCGTATCAGATAGAAGCGATCACGGGGGCGACCATTTCTTCGCGGGCGGTGGTCAACATAATCAACGAGAGGATCCATGAGGTCCGCAGGATATTGAAGGGTGGATGATGATAAGGGATTTTTTAAAAGGTCTCTGGCGTGAAAACCCCATATTCGTGCAGGTTCTGGGCATGTGCCCGACGCTCGCGGTGACCACGAAAGCGCTTTTCGGTCTTTCCATGGGCATGGCCACCACGTTCGTCCTGGTCTCGTCGGGGATCGTCGTTTCCGCCATAAGGAGATTTGTCCCGGAACAGGTCCGAATCCCGATGTTCACGGTAGTTATCGCGACTTTCGTCACCGCTGCGGACTATTTCCTCAAGGCGAATTTTTACCAGATAAGTAAAGCTCTCGGGCCGTATGTTCCTCTGATAGTCGTTAACTGCATCATCCTCGGAAGAGCCGAAGCTTTCGCTTCAAAGCACGGAGTGTTCAGGTCTTTTCTGGACGCGCTCGGCATGGGTGTGGGGTTTATCTGCGCGCTCGTCATACTGGGAGCGATAAGGGAAATGCTCGGTTCCGGGACGATCTTTGGCTACAGGATCATGTGGGCAGGGTTCACGAACTGGGTAGTCATGGTCCTGCCTGCCGGAGCATTCATAACACTGGGTTTCCTCGTCGGGATATTCAACATAATAGATAAAAAGGTGAAGGAAAAGAAACAGGGAAGCGGAGGGCCCGCAAAGTAAAGGAACGGAAGTGGAAAAGGTCATAAAAGAACTTATACTGATCCTGATAGCCGCCAGCGTAACGCACAATTTCGTGCTTACGTATTTTCTTGGGATATGCCCGTTCATAGGTGTATCCAATAAGGTGGAGAGCGCCATAGGCCTGGGTATGGCGACTACTTTCGTAATGACGCTGGCGGCCGCGGTGACCTGGCTCATATATCATTATGTCCTCGTGCCTTTTAACCTGGGTGTGCTGCAATATGTCGCTTTCATCATCGTTATCGCCAGTTTCGTCCAGTTCGTTGAAATGTTCATCAGGAAAGTGTCGCCGCCTCTTTATAAAGCGCTCGGGATATTTTTGCCGCTTATAACCACTAATTGCGCGATACTCGGACTTACACTGTTCATGGTCCTCAGGGATTATTCCTTCCCGCAGGCTATTGTTTTCGGCCTGGGCGCGGGGTTGGGTTTTACTCTTGCGCTTGTTCTCATGGCAGGGATACGCGAAGAACTCGCCTTTGCCGACATTCCCGAACCCCTGCGGGGGACCGGGATAACGCTTATCCTGGCGGGGTTGCTCGCGCTGGCGTTCATGGGATTTGGAGGTATCATAAGTGGATGATCTGATGTTGGTGTCCGTTCTCAGTATGGCCGGCATGGCGATCATTTTCGCTTCCGTCCTGGCTTTCGCGGATAAGAAGCTAAGGGTGCAGGAAGACCCGAGGATAAGCGTGGTTTTCAAGCTTCTCCCGCATGTCAATTGCGGGGCGTGCGGGTACGTTAACTGTCACGATTTTGCCGAACACCTGATCAAAGAAGGTGACGATCCGGTAAAATGCAGGGTGTTAGGCGAAGAGGCCAGGGAAAAACTCTGCCAGATGCTCGGCAAGGAAGCCGGGCCCCGGTGGCCGAAGATACCGCTTGTCCATTGCGCGGCCGAATGGGAGAATAAGGAACCCGTGGCGGAATACAAGGGGGTACGCACCTGTCGGGCGGCGGATCTCGCCTTCGGAGGCGGAATGCGGTGCGAATACGGCTGTATGGGGTTCGGTGATTGTGTGGAAGTCTGCCCTTTTGGCGCTCTGCGAATGGAGAATGGGCTTCCGAGGCTCGATCAGGGGAAATGCACAGGTTGCGGCAAATGCGTTGAGGTATGCCCGCGTAATATTATCAGCCTGCGGGAGAAAAGGCACGAAAAGATATTTTATGTCGCCTGCAATTCGCATGACGGCGCTCTCAGGGTGAGGCAGATCTGCGGGGCAGGGTGTATCGCCTGCGGCATATGCGAGAAGCTTTCGCCTGAGAAGTTATTCATAGTCGCTGATAACCTTTCACGGGCGGACTTTTCAAAACAGGAAGATCAGGGAAAAGTGAGGAATATTGCGGGCAAGTGCCCGACAAAAGTGATTAAGGAAATTTAAAACTAAAAATTAATAGGTAAAAAGTTCCGGCCGAAGGGCGTTAAGTTACTCGCCTCCCCCCTTTGAAAAAGGGGGCCAGGGGGATTTTTTTAAGCGAACCCATGATGATAATTTTGTTCGCGGCCGGAAAGCGCTCCTGCGGACCAGGCGAAAAGTTCCGGCCGAAGGCCGGTTAAGGTCTCTTTTCTTCACTGATCTTTAACTCTTTAGGTTTAAAGCATGAACATAGCGGTTTTTGTTTCAGGTAACGGGACGAATCTCCAGGCGCTCATTGACGCCCAATCCGGGGGTGAGCTCGCAACCGGCAGGATAGTTCTGGTCGTTTGCGACAGCCCTGAAGCGTACGCCCTTGTCCGCGCCGGGGAAGCCGGGATCAACACGTTTCTTTTAAGGCCGGGAGGCTTTGCTTCCAGGGAGGAATACGACAAAGAGATAGTCCGGAAGCTCAGGGAAGAGAAAATAGAGCTGGTCGTTCTGGCCGGTTTCATGAGGATACTTAGCGCTTATTTTATCGAAGAATATGAGAACAGGATCCTTAACGTGCATCCCGCTCTTCTCCCCTCGTTTAAAGGCACCCACGGGATAAGGGACGCGTTCGAGTTCGGGGTGAAGGTCACGGGGGTAACGGTCCACTTCGTCAATAAGGAACTGGACGCCGGGGTCATTATCCTGCAGTCGTGCGTGCGCGTTGAAGAAGATGATACCATGAATACGCTGGAGGAGAAGATACACGCGGTGGAGCACAAGCTGTACCCGGAAGCGGTCCGGCTCTTTGTCCAGGGAAAACTCAGGATAGAAGGCAGAAAAGTAAAAATTTTGGAATAAAAAAAGGAGAAGAAAATGTCTACAAGGATCAGGGAAATAGCGGGACGCGAGATACTGGATTCCCGGGGGAACCCGACCGTCGAAGTCGATGTGATCCTCGAGAACGGGACGGTCGGAAAGGCAGAAGTTCCGAGTGGCGCTTCCACGGGGGAACACGAGGCAGTGGAACTGCGCGACGGTGACAAGAACCGTTACATGGGCAAGGGGGTCACAAAGGCGGTATCCAACGTTAACGGGGAGATCGCCTCAGAAGTCAGGGGGATGGACGCGGCGCGGCAGGAAAAGCTTGACAGGGCGCTTATCGATCTTGACGGGACGCCCAACAAAGGCAGGCTGGGCGCCAACGCGATACTTGGTGTATCCCTGGCCGCCGCCAAGGCCGTTTCGATTTCTCGGGCACTCCCGCTTTTCAGGCACCTGGGGGGCGACGACGCGAAGATACTTCCCGTCCCGATGATGAACATTCTCAACGGCGGGGAACACGCGGATAATAACGTGGACCTCCAGGAGTTCATGATCGTGCCCGTCGGCGCGCCTTCGTTCAAGGAAGCCCTGAGGATGGGGTCCGAGGTGTTTCACCATCTTAAGAGGATACTGGAAGACAACGGTCATATGACAGCCGTGGGGGACGAAGGCGGGTTCGCCCCGAACCTTCAGTCGAACGAAGAGGCGGTGGATTTTATCCTCAAGGCCGTCGCCGCCGCCGGTTATGAGGCGGGTAAGGATATCTCTATCGCGCTGGATCCCGCTTCGAGCGAATTCTATAAAGGGGACACTTACGTGCTTAACGCGGAAGCCGACCCGAAAAAGACCTCGGAACAGATGGTGGATTTTTACGCGAATTGGGTGGAAAAATATCCCATAATTTCGATCGAGGACGGGCTTGCCGAGGACGACTGGGGCGGGTGGAAAGTGCTTACCGACAGGCTGGGCGGCAGGATACAGCTGGTCGGCGATGATCTTTTCGTCACGAATACTCAAAGAATTGAAAAAGGGATAGAAAAAGGCGTAGCGAATTCCGTCCTCATCAAAGTGAACCAGATAGGAACGCTGACGGAGACCCTGGCCGCTATTGACATGGCCAAAAAAGCGGGCTATACGGCTGTTATTTCGCATCGTTCCGGGGAGACCGAAGATACTACCATAGCGCATCTTGCGGTGGCTACCGGCACAGGACAGATAAAGACCGGATCAACTTGCCGGACCGACCGCGTTTGCAAGTACAACGAACTCCTGCGTATAGAAGAAATGCTCGGATCAGACGCCGTTTACGGCAACCAGATATGGAAAGCAAGAGGATAATCCGTTATCTGCTTATTTCCCTGGCAGTATTCTGTATTGTCTTTCTGCCGGGATTTTTCAGGCTAAGGGGGCTGCGGCAGCAGAACGAACAACTTCAGAAGCGGATAAGGCTTCTGAAAGAGCACAATGACCAGTTGAAGGAAGAACTCGTCAAGATGCGGCAGGACCCGGCTTACATCGAGAAAAAAGCCCGGGACAAGCTGGGTATCGTCAGGAAAGGCGAGATCATCTACAGAAAAAAACAGTAATAAGATGATTAAGTTATTCGACGGGAAATTCCGGGATCACAAAGTTTCCTTCATCATGCAGGCGGCCCTGGCGGGGGTTGCGGTCTCCGCGGCCCTGATCCTTTTCGATGTGGTATACCAGCCGGTAATAATAGCCTCTTTCGGCGCGAGCGGTTTCATCGCCTTTACAACGCCGCACAGGGATATTTCCCGCCCGAGGTGTCTCATTGGCGGTTATATCATAGGTATACTTGTGGGCTGCGCGATGTATTACTTCACGCTTCTGCCTGTTAAAACTTACCTGCTGCAGATGGCGGTCCATATTCTGGCGGTCGGTATCGCGGTGGCCCTGGCCACGTTCCTGATGACTATAACGGATACGGAGCACGCGCCCGCGGCGAGCGTGGCCGTTGGTGTGGTGATAAACGACTGGGCGTTTTACACGCTTGTGACGATAATGGTCGGGATAATCGTCATCTCGATATTGAAAGAGACGTTAAAGCGGAAGATGATAGATCTTTTATAGTCCGTGGTTCATGACGGGCCCTGAGCTGTGAGAGGCGGGATTCGTCCCCCGGGAACGCAGAAACCGCATCACCTGTCGGAGGCTGCGGAGTGTTCCCGTAGCGCCGTGTCCCGAGCAGATGAGGGCGGAGACCGCGGATGCGAATTCCAGATTTTCTCTTTTTTCGCGTTTGAATTTTTCTTTCCCCGCGGTGTAATACCTGTAAATGAGGCCTGCCGTGAATCCGTCACCAGCCCCGATCGTATCGGCAACGCGCACTTTGAAGGCGGGGTGGGCTGTTCTTTCGTTCCCGTCCCAGTAAAAAGCCCCTTTTTCTCCCAGGGTAAGGACCAGGTCGCCTTTGAGGTGGCGGCCTATTTTTTTCAGGGCGCTTTCCAGTGTTCTTGAACCGGTTACGTTCATGGCGTCCGTGTCGCTGAGTTTTAAAAGGTCCACGGAACGGAATATTTTTTTTATTCTTTCTCTTGCCTGCCTTTTTTTCGGTATTTTCGCCTCGCGCCAGTTCGGATCATACGTTATAAAGGCGCCGTTCTTCTTCGCGAATTTCAGCATTTCCTGAACGAATCTGAAAAACGTATCGCTGTATGAAAAATAAGAACCGGTATGGAATATGGCAGCGGATCTGAAGGCCGGTCCGGATAAGTGCGTTTTGACTTTATCCGGGTGGACGCTTTTTTCATAGAAAAGATAAGAGGAATTCCCTTTTTTATCGATGTGCGCGAACGCCAGAGGCGTGCTGAAGTCCCTGTCCCGCATTATATGTTTCGTTTCCACTCCCTGTTTTTTCAGGATCTCCAGCATGTAAGCGCTCATGAACCCGGTCCCCAGATGCGAAATAAGGGATGCGGGCATTCCAAGGCGGGCCAGGATTATTGCGGTGTTCGTGGCAGAGCCGCCCGGATAGGCATGTAAGGCGACCGATTCCCGGGTTTTACCCTTTTCAGCGATAATGTCAAAAAGTGTTTCCCCGCAGCATATTACTTTTTTCTTCATGTTACGGATTATACCCGTGATATAAAACAAAGTAAAGAGGGAAAAGAGCGGAAGGAACGACCTCTTTGTCTCCCCGGTTCCTTGCCTTCCCCGTTTCCCTGGAGGGCCGCCTGCTTAAGGCGCCCCTCGGTAAACATGATTTTGACAAGGGGAAAAAACAGCTTGCTTCAATACCTTATATTTGTTATAATCCGAAGTCCAAACAAGTTTCATCGCGGGGTGGAGCAGAGGTAGCTCGTGAGGCTCATAACCTCAAGGTCGGCGGTTCGATTCCGCCCCCCGCAACCATAAATTAAAGGCTTATACACGACGTATAAGCCTTTTTTTCAGCCTTTAATTTACGGTTATACGTAATCGACCGGAAACCAGATCTCTCACGGTAGTCGATTCCTCTCGGATGTTCCGCCGGAACATCCGAGCGTGGGCCGGGACCGTAGCAAGCCAATTCAGCGCCAGGGCGGTTACCGCCCCCCGCAACCATTTCAAGAAAACTAGGAAAACTAGGAAAACTAGGGACAGACACTAGTTTCCTATGGAAACTAGTGTCTGTCCCTAGTTTTTTCTGTCTAGTATTTTTTCTATTTTTTCTGTTTTTCGCCGGATTGTAAATCAGCCCGATTCGCTTGATTTTTCGATAACAATCAGGTATACTGTAAATGTAAGTAAAGTTAGATATATTGCTTATCGAAAGTGTATTTTCGTAAGGGCAAACTATTCGTAAGGATGGGACAGCAAAGCTAAAGGGTCCTTCGGGACAGCCAGCTGCCGACTCAAGCAGTCGTTAACCTTGAAAGGGGTTACACCGGCAGTATGTTTAAATCTCTTTAGATTTAAATAGCCGGTCCCTCGGTCAGATTTTGCTGATGCAAAATCCGGGTAAACGCTTTGTAACCCGACCATTGTCGAATGGTCGGGTTTTTTTTAACTGAAAAGGAAAATGAGAACGATGAAGATGCGAAAGGTCTTGATAATAGCATTAATTCTAATGTTCGCGGGTTGTCTCACGGCGCGCGCGGATGAGTTCCAGGTTATTCACGAATTCGCCGGTGGAGCTGACGACGGCGAGAAGCCATATGGAAGCCTTATAATGGGGTCGGGGACACTTTACGGTATGACTTCTAAGGGTGGAGATTCGAATCTCGGCACGATATTTAAGATAAACCCCAACGGTAGCGGATTTAACCTTCTGCATGAATTCGCCGGGTATCCTGATGACGGCTATGCTCCACAAGGAAGCCTTATAATGGATCCGGTGACGCTGACGCTTTACGGTATGGCACATACTGGTGGAGATTCATGGAGAGGCACGGTATTTAGGATAAACCCCGACGGTACCGGATATAACCTTCTGCACGAATTCGCCGGTGGAGCTGACGACGGCAGATATCCATATGGAAGCCTTGTAATGGATTCGGGGACACTTTACGGTATGACTTCTGAGGGTGGAGATTCGAATAAAGGCACGGTATTTAGGGTAAACTCCGGCGGTACCGGATTTACCCTTCTGCACGATTTCGCCGGTGGAGCTGATGACGGCTATAGTCCACTAGGAGACCTTATAATGGATTCGGGGACGCTTTACGGTATGACAAAGTGGGGTGGGGATTCGAATTTCGGCACGATATTTAAGATAAACCCCGATGGTGGCGGATTTACCCTTCTGCACGAATTCACCGGTGGAGCTGACGACGGCAGTAGGCCACGTGGAAGCCTTATGATTGATTCGGGGACACTTTACGGTATGACAATATATGGTGGTACTGGTAGAGGCGTGGTATTTTCGATAAACGCCGACGGTACCGGGTTTAACCCTCTGCACAAATTCTACGACGTCGCTAACGGCGGTTATCCATATGGAAGCCTTATAATGGATTCGGGGAAGCTTTACGGTATGGCTAATTATGCTGGCACGGTATTTGAGATAAATCCCGATGGCACCGGATTTAATAATCTGCATGAATTCCACGGGGGAGTTGGCGACGGCCTGGATCCACGCGGAAGACTTATAATGGATTCGGGGACGCTTTACGGTATGACATATGATGGTGGAGGTTCGTATAAAGGGACGATATTTTCGTTAACCCTCGCCGGCGGCGGTGAAGTTCCTGAACTTCCGCCGGGAGCGATGGGGCTGCTTTTCCTGGGTTTTGCTTTCCTGTTCCGGAAACTCCGTCTTATATAAGTTCGCATTCTCTGTTTTTCGGGGACGCCCCATTTGGTGCAATCCTGCAAGTTCAAAATATGATAAAAAAACATTAATTTGTCGTAACGGAATTTCAATAAAATGGGGAATATAGCAGGAATTCCTTTTTGAGAACACATTAACCAAAGCTGTAGGAGCCGCCTCCAGGCGGCGAACCCATGGCAATAATTTTGTTCGCGGCCTGGAGGCCGCTCCTACGGGATAGGAGAAAAGTTCCGGCCGAAGACCGGCTAAGTTCTGCGACAAGTATTAATAAGTCCACTAAATTCAGAATGAATCACATACAATCTTTGCGCCCACAATTTGTGTAACGCCAATGTGATAATGTCCTTTTTTACCAAAGTTAAAATGTCCGGTTTTAAAACTGTTATAATTGCTACTCTGAAAGGAGGGCAATATGACAGGAAAGGACATTATCACAATGAAGCAGAAG
>JAYEOV010000017.1:0-5590 GCA_034723315.1 Candidatus Omnitrophota bacterium
AGTTCCACCGGATTTCAAGCCTGTGGAGAGGAAGGCTCTGGCTCAGACACAAAAGTTCTGAGTGAAACCAGCCTCTATGAAGCAGGAACCAAGCCCTGAACAGATTTGTTCAGATTTTGGAGAACGGCAAATCTCGGCTACTCTGAAAGGCGTCGAGCGAAGCAATCAGTCTGTCATCCGGGCGAGCGGAGCGAGTCGAGGAATGACGGGAGTTGTTTGCCTTTGGCCTCGCCCGGAAAGACAGTGGAGTAAGCAATAAAAAAGTAAGATATTTAGCTTTTTGAATTGGAAGATATATGGTATACTATAAAAAAGTAAAATAATAACTATTTTATTATTTAACACAAAGATATGAAAATGGAAAATTACGTTGAAAAAAGAAAATATCAGAGAATACCTACGAGTATCCCTATTAAATACCGCAGGTTAGATGATCCTTCCGGATCTGTCCGGACCGGGGCTATTACAAGTAATCTTAGCGAGGGAGGAGTGCGTTTCCGGACCAGTGAGTTTCTGTCCATGGCCTGCAGGCTGATGCTGGAACTGGATATACCCATGTTCCCCAAACCGGTAAAAGTGATCACAAGGGTGGCCTGGATACGTAAGGCCGGTTATGGGGACGGTTACGAAGTGGGAAATCAGTTCCTTGAGATATCAAGGAATGACAAAAAAGTTATGGCGCAATACATTGACAGCCTCATCCTGTATAACGATCAGGAAATCCCGGTCGTTTCCTAAGTAGTTTATTTACATTTAACATAATTAAACAAGGACAAAGCTTTTTTTAAAAAAGGGCTTCGTCCTTTTTTATTGTAAGCGGGGTTTCAAATTGACATTTTAAGGTCTAATGAGATAGAATGTATACGCCGTTTTTTGTTGTTTTCGTACGTACCGAGACGATCATGTTGAAGAAATATCTTTTAGTACTTGTTTTCATTCCGGTTCTCCTCTTGTGCCTTGAGGTCCCGTCGCACGCGTTCTGGCTGTGGTCGCCCAAGGATAAGATGCCGGTGAACCCCAAATACGCGGCCAAGGATACCCCGCGGGAGCAGTTTGACTGGGCAATGCGTTTTTATAAGGAAAAAGACTTCAAACGGGCGGCAGAGGAGTTTGTCAGGCTTACCAAGAGTTATCCCGATTCGGACCTGGCTCCCGACGCGCAGTATTACGCGGGCCGGTCGTATGAAGAACAGGGGAAATATCTTTTCGCTTATGAAAATTACCAGAAGACCGTAGAAAAATATCCTTACACAAGGCGTATGGAGGAGATACTCAAACGGGAGTACAATATCGCCAACATCTTTGAGAACAAGGATACCGCCAAGTTCATGGATCTGGAGCTTTCCCTGTCGCTGGACAGGGCGGCTACGATATACGGTAAGATCGTGGAGAACAGCCCTTTCAGCACATGGGCGGTCAAATCCCTTTACAAGATGGCGGAGGTTTACCGCCGGATGAGGAAGTACAGCGAGGCCATAGACGCGTACGAGAAACTCATCAAGGATTACCCTGAATGCGATTTTGTCGACGAGGCGAAATACCAGCTTGCCTACGCCCGTTACGAAGCTTCGCTTGCCCCGGAGTACGACCAGGAGGGCACGGAACAGGCCCTGAAGGAGTTCAAACAGCTCTCCAGAACCACTCCGGTCCCGTCGATAGCGAAAGAGGCCGAGAAGGCGCTTGTTGAGCTGAAGGTCAAGAAAGCGGAAAGTATAGAGAAAATAGCCATGTTCTATGAGAGGCAGAGGAAATACAGAAGCGCGATCCTTTATTACAAGGATATTTCCAGGAATTATCCGAAAACGGAGGTCGCGAAACGCGCTGAAGAGAAAATAGAAATCTTACAGCAAAGGATAAAAGACTGATGAGAACGATCAAATTTACGGTTCTGACGTTTTTTCTGCTCGTGTCCGCCGGGTGCGGTTACACGTCAAGTTCGCTCCTTCCTCCCGAGCTTGATTCCGTCCATGTTGTGAATTTTGAGAACAAGATAGACCCTGCCAGGGAAGTTTCCAGCAGGCGTCCGACTTATGCCTACTGGCCCGGACTGGAGATAGATGTGACCAGGGCGACCATTGACAGGTTTATCTTTGACAGGCACCTGGACATAAAGAGCCGGAAAAAGGCGGCGCTGCTGCTTAAGGGTCAGCTGGTGGATTTCAGGCAGCTCCCCCTGAGTTACGATAAGGGCGACAGCGTGACGGAACTGAGGGTTGAGATCTTCGTTGACCTTGAGCTGTACAACAACCTTACCGGGGAGCTCATGTGGCGTGAGGGCCGCTTTATGGGCTGGTCCAGTTACGATATAGCGGGCCCGAACGCGGAGCCGGAATCCGGGGGCGTCAGGTCCGCGGTGAAGGACCTCTCGCAAAGGATCGTGGAGCGTGTCGTCGAAGCGTGGTGATATCGTATTGCGTATCTGATACCTATTTTCATCCGACATGGAAGAATTAACCGAAGAGATCATATCTCAAGTAGTTGACATAATATTGAAGCACAAACGGCCGGAGAAAATAGTTCTTTTCGGATCCAGGGCGAATGGCACATTTTAAAAGACTTCCGATATAGATATAGCGATTTTGGGAAGAGACTGGACCGATAGCGATATCAATATAGTTAAGAATGATCTGGATGAGCTTATCCTGACCCCTTTGAAGTTCGATGTGCTTAATTTTAACAGTTTAAGCAGCAAAAGGCTCAAAGAAAACATTCTGAAAGAAGGAAAGGTAATATATGACTCTGGAAAGGATCAAGGATATTTACGGGGATTTTGAAAAAGCGTTACAACGATTGCAAGAAGCATTGAATGAAGACGGATCAAAAGGCAGCATTGTGGTCGACGGCACGATCCAGAGGTTTGAATTCACGTTTGAGCTGGCCTGGAAATTAACGAAAGCCATATTAGAACATAATGGGATAGAAGTAGATACTCCACGCCTTGTCGTAAAAGAAGCTTTCAGAAGCGAAATGATAGAAGACGGCCAGGGCTGGATAGATATGCTGGAAGACAGGAATAAAACCCCCCACATATACGACGAAAAACAAGCCCTGGAGATATATAAAAAGATAAAACAGGCGCATTTCGTCCTGCTCAAAACCCTGGGCAAAGATATAAAGGAGCAGATCAAGAAACTCCAATAACAATCAGACTGTGTTCTCGTAACGGAGAAGAACGATTACAAATTTAGAATCCCCCTAACCCCCCTTTTTCAAAGGGGGGAAAGTCCGCTCCTACGGGACAGGTGAAAAGTTCGCCCGAAGGCCGGGTAAGTTCTTATCGTTACCGAATCGTGAAACAGTCTGTTTTTGTATTGTGTTATGAATTTATAGAACAAACCTTAAAACTGGTCCAGTTATTCGATCCATGAGCGAGAATTTCCTTATCATCGGCGAAGACGAATATATAAAAGAGACGGAGATCAGCAGGATAAGGGACAAGTTCCTCTCTTCCGGAGAGGCCGACCTGAATTATTCCGTTCACTTGCCCGATGATATCAACGGTATAATGGATTCGCTGGGGACGGTGCCCTTTCTTGCCGATAAGAGGGTAGTGCTTGTCAAAGAGGCGCAGAAACTCCCGGATGAGTTCGCCGCCACCATCCTTTCCTATCTTGAAAAACCTTCTGAGAACAGCGTTCTGGTGCTTTCTTCAAGCGGTTCTTTGAGAAAGGCCGGGTATTATTCGAAGCTTTCCCGCGTGGTCAAAGTAGTGAAAGCCGACAAACCCAAGCCCGTGATGCTGGGCAAGTGGATACGGATCTTTTTCACGAAAGAGAATATAGCCATATCGAACCAGGCGGTCGAGCTTATTGTGGAACTGAAAGGGGAGGATACCGCCGGAATGAGGACGGAACTGGAGAAGCTTGTTTCGTTTTCCGGCGGGGAGAAGATAGAGGTAGAGCATGTCGAAAAGCTGGTCGGACGCAGCGTGAAAGAAGCGGTGTTCAAGCTTGTGGACGCGGTTAACACGCGCGACGCCAAGTGGGCCTTTCGGGTCCTGAACGACCTCTACGCCCGGAAGAAAAGGCCGGAAGAGACCGTGGGTTACCTCGCGTGGTACCTGAGGATGATGCAGAAGGTAGTCCTCCTGTCGAAAAGAGGGGCGGATCCTGAAGGCATGGCCGCTGAGCTGGGGCTTCAGCCGTGGAGGGCCGGGAAGTTCATCCAGCAGGCTAAGAAATACCCCGTCGACAGGATAGAACGGTGGCTGGAACTACTGCTTGAGACGGATCGCGATATCAAGACGGGGCGCAGGAAGCCGACGCTTGCGCTGGAGATGCTTGTGGTCCAGCTTTTCGATGGGTGATAATTTAGCATATTTATTTGACAAATGCAAATTCAGCGAGATCTTTTGTTTGTAACAACTAAATGATTTTATCTTTGCATTTAGTAGCACTATATGGTATTATTTATGCATATGGTACAAAGGAATTATTGGAAAAATGCTATAGAAGCTTTGTGGAAAAAAAAGTCAATAATCTGGCTCTCTGGAGTTCGAAGAGCCGGGAAAACTTTTCTCTCGAAAAGTCTTGAAAATGCTGAATACTTCGATTGTGAACTTCCCCGCACAAGAAAAATGATGGAAGATCCTGAAGAATTCCTTAATTTGATAAAAGGTAAAAGAATAATTTTAGATGAAATACACAGGCTGAAAAACCCTTCAGAACTTCTTAAGATCGCTGCCGATCATTACCCCGAAAGTTTTATTCTGGCAACCGGATCCTCGACTTTAGGCGTATCTGCGAAATTCAAAGATACACTGACCGGCAGAAAAAGACAATTATGGCTTACACCAATGTGTTTGAATGACCTTGATGATTTTAATGCCGCAAATCTTGAACATAGATTTCTTCATGGAGGGCTTCCTCCTTTTTTTCTCTCAAGTGATCTCCCTGAACAGGATTTCCAGGAATGGATTGACGCTTACTGGGCAAAAGACATTCAGGAACTATTCCGGATCGAACGGCGTTATTCATTTCAGCGATTTTTTGAACTCCTCATGATTCAAAGCAGCGGAATATTCGAAGCAACAAAATTTTCAAAAAGATGTGAAATAAGCCGTACAAGCATAACTAATTATCTGAAAGTATTAGAAAGCACCTTTGTCGTTCATGTTATCCGTCCGTTCAGCACATATCGGCCCACAGAAATTGTCTCCGCCCCAAAAGTCTACGGGTTTGATACAGGTTTTATTAGTTATCTTCGCGGAATAACAAAATTCAGAGATGAAGATTTTGGTCTTTTCTGGGAACATTTCGTACTAAATGAAATCCATGCTAAATTACAAACAAGAGACATTAAATACTGGAGAGATAAACGAGGCCATGAAATTGATTTTATACTGCAAAAAAGAGGTGAAACGCCTGTTGCAATTGAATGCAAATGGAAATCTCCCGGCGGAGACTTTGAAGACAGAAATATTAAAGCTTTTCTTAAACAATATCCTGCTTCTAAAGTTTATATAGTTTCTTCAGATGTAACACGAACTTACCACAGAAAAATCCGGGATCATCAAATTACAATAACTAACATTCCCGCGCTCATAAAACAATTCCAAACAAAGTCTTAATTCTAATACACATTAGAAGTT
>JAYEOV010000017.1:5690-96957 GCA_034723315.1 Candidatus Omnitrophota bacterium
AGTTTCTTCAGATGTAACACGAACTTACCACAGAAAAATCCGGGATCATCAAATTACAATAACTAACATTCCCGCGCTCATAAAACAATTCCAAACAAAGTCTTAATTCTAATACACATTAGAAGTTTCCCGGTTGTGAGGCCGGCAGGCGGATCTGTTTCGAGTCCCTCGACTTTGCTCGGGATAAACGAAGCCGAGGGAAGGCCGAATAGAGGAATCAAAGAAAAAGCGCATGTGTTGAACATACGCTTTTTCTTTCCAGGACGCTAAACAATATTTACTTTCAGGCGCTGATCTTGGCCCACTGGGATCTTAATCTGGAGATGCGGCGGGAAGCGTTCTTTTTCTTGATCTTGTTCGTCTTTGCGGCCCTGTAGAGCTTGGACTCGAGTTTTTTCAAAACGGTATCCGATCCCTCACGGTTCTTCTCATTCATCAGCGTCTGCGCCTTTTTGGCGAAAGTTCGCAGTTCGGATATTGCCGCTTTGTTTATTTCATGTTTTTTCTTGTCCTGTCTCAGACTTTTTATAGCGGCTTTCTTATTTGCCATTTTGGTCTCCTTAACTGATATCCTGAGCCCCGTTAGAAAACCTTTTTCTAATGGGACCAGGGATCGAATTTGTACGGTAACTTATGTCTCTTCTCTTCAGGCATTCGCCTTCGGTCGCGCTCCATAAGTTACGTGCTCACGTTGATTTAGGTGCCTAATTTAGCACAGAGCTTCTATTTTGTCAACCTTCTTCGGGATAAATTTTCACACCCGCTTGTTGACAGTAACTGCTATATATGATATATTTTACGCATAATGCGTAACGCACGATGCGTAAAAAGGAGGCACAGTGGGAAATCCATTTGTATTCAGCAAGGAAGTAGGGGAGAAGAATTTTTGTAACAGAAAAAAAGAAATTAAGGAACTATTAGGGTTTGCGCGCAGTTCCCAAAACGTAATGGTGTTCTCACAAAGAAGGTTCGGCAAAACATCACTTATTAAAGAAGTACTGAAACGGGCAAAAAAAGAGGGAATATTAACTGTATATGTTGATCTATATGCTGCGTTATCAGAAGAGCAGCTGGTAAAGAGCTATTCTGAAGCAGCATCTAATTCGTTATTAAGCAAGACAGAAAAAGCTTTTAAAAACGCGGGGAAATTATTTAAACTGTTGCAGCCGGTACTAACACATGATGATGAAGGCAAGCCTGTTTTTAAGGTTGATATTGACAGGACAAAAACGATTCCTTTGTTTGAAGACGTTATCGACTCAGTAAACCGCACCGTTGAGAAAAAAAGAAAGAAAGCGGTAATAGTATTTGATGAATTTCAACAAATAGGACAGTTTAAAAACGATAGAGCTGAGAAGGTCTTGAGGACACATATACAAAAGCATCAAAATATTTCCTATTTTTTTATGGGGAGTAAAAAACATTTGATCATTGATATGTTTAACAATACGAATCGGCCGTTTTACAAATTGGCTGCGCCGTATCCTCTGAAGAAAATTAAAAAAGGGGAATTAGTTGTATTTATTTCAGAAAAATTCAAAAATAAAAGAAGAAAAATTGATAAAGAGACAGCTTCTTTAATTGTGGATATTTGTGAACAGCATCCATATTATGTGCAGTATTTATGTTATATTATCTGGGACAATACAAAAACCGGGGGAACCATAAACCGCGAAGAGGTTACAATCGGGATCAAGGTTCTGCTTGAATGGACATCGCCAACGTATGAGGCAACATGGGGTTTGTTAACAACAAAACAGAAAAAGGTGCTGGAAACTATAGCCAAAATGTCAGAAGAAGAAAGAATGTTTTCAGCAGAGTTGATAAATAGATTTGGATTAGGAACGCCGTCATCCCTTCAACGTTCTCTAAAAAGTTTAATTGATAAAGATCTGATAGATAGAGAAAAAGATAAATATACGATTATTGATCTATTTTTTAAGAAGTGGATAAATAATATTTCAGGCAGAAAAAACTATGACGACCAAGCGTAAACTTATAAGATCAACAGGCATAATAGGTTTTGCGACTTCCACAAGCCGTGTTCTGGGGTTTATCCGGGATATCCTTATCGCCATGTTCTTCGGGACGGGGATGTTCGCCCAGGCCTTCGTAGTGGCGTTCCGGCTTCCGAACATGCTCCGCGACCTGGTCGGGGAAGGGGCGACGGACGCCGCGATCGTGCCGGTACTCACCGAATACAGTCATACGCGCACGCAGGAGGAGTACTGGGAGGCGGCCCGGGTCATATTGAACCTGATGCTGATAGTTCTCGTGGTGCTGTCCGTGACGGGGGTTGTCTTCGCGCCTCTTCTGGTGAGGGTGATCGCTCCCGGGTTTTTGCGTGATCCCGGGAAATTCGCCACGACCGTGTTCTTGACCCGGATGGTCTTCCCTTATATACTTTTTCTCGGGATGGTGGCCTACAGCAAGGGTGTCCTCAACTCGTTACACTATTTCACGACACCCGCGTTCGCGCCGGTCGTGCTGAATATCACCATGATATTGTCGCTTCTTGTGCTTTGCCCCGTCATAGGTATCAAGGGGCTGGTTGTCGGCGTTCTGGCCGGGGGTATCCTTGAGATGCTGATGCAGGTGCCGCCGCTCAGGGCAAAGGGGTTCAGGATCAAAAAGGGGTTCCGCCTCGCGCACCCGATAGCCAAAAGAATAGGCGGGCTTCTTCTTCCCAGGGCTCTGGGCACCGCGGTCTACCAGATCAGCGTCCTTATAGATACCGTGCTGGCTTCCCTGGCCTGGATAGTGGGCTCCGGCGGTGTGGCGGCGCTGTATTATTCCAACCGCCTGGTGCAGCTGCCGCTGGCCGTTTTCGGGATATCTCTCGCGACTGCCGCGTTGCCGAAGATGAGCAGGGAAGCCGCTTCGAATGATATCGACCGTCTTAAGGATACCGTTTCTTTTTCATTAAGGACGGTTTTCGCGATAATGATACCCGCGGCGGTAGGGCTTATGATACTGGCCGGGCCGATCATCAGGATACTTTTTCAGAGGGGGGAGTTCACGCCGTATTCCACCGCGATAACGGCTAGCGCGCTTTTTTTCTACAGTTTCGGTCTTTTCGCTTACGCGGGTATTAAGATACTTGTGAGCACGTATTATTCCATGGGCGATACCCGCACGCCCGTGAAGACAGCCGCGGTCTCACTGGTGGTCAACCTGGTGCTTAACCTGATACTCATGTGGCCGCTCAAGATCGGGGGACTGGCCCTGGCGACCTCAATAGCGGCTACGACGAATTTTATCATACTCTACGTGGTGCTGAAGAGGCGGATAGGGGACTTGGGGACCGCGAGGATAATTTCTTCGTTCACCCGGATATGCGGGGCGGCCGGGATAATGGGCGTTTTCACCTGCCTGGCCTCCCGGGTGTTTCTGCAGGCGGCGGGGCTTTCGGGTATCAACGTGTTCGCGAGGCTGGCGGGGATAGTTTTCGCCAGCGGCGCCGTGTATCTGTTATCGGCCTTCGTCGTAAGGGTTGAAGGTGTAAGAAGGTTGTGCGCGCTGGTTGTGGAAAGAAAATGATGGGTAGTGTTTCTAAGAAGTTATTGTCGAAGGTGAGGAAACTTCCGGATACGCCGGGGGTCTATAAGTTCCTCGATCCGAAGGGGCGCGTGATCTACGTGGGCAAGGCGAGGCGTCTCCGGCGCCGCGTCGCTTCTTATTTCCGGCCGGGCCGGGCGCGTGACAGCCGCCTGGAGCTTCTGGTAAGCGAGGTCCGTGACATAGCTTTTATCAGGGCTTCTTCCGAGGCGGAAGCGCTCATATACGAAGCCGGGCTTATAAAGGACCACAAACCCAGGTTCAATATCGATCTCAAGGACGACAAGTCGTATCCGTTCCTCAAGCTTACGGTGAACGAGAAATATCCACGGCTTTTTCTCACGCGCCGGAGGATCGGGGACGGAGCCCTTTATTACGGGCCGTATGTCAACGTGAAGCTCCTTAAAGCGGCGTTGTCCTTTATGAAAAAGGTGTTCCAGCTGAGGAGCTGCCGCGTCATGCGTAAATCCGTCTGTCTTGAGTATCACCTGGGCCAGTGTCTGGGGCCGTGCGAGAAGAAAATAACGGACAGGGAATACGCCGAAACGGTCGATCAGCTCAAGAAATTCCTTGAAGGGCGGAAGGACGATCTTATACGGTCGCTAGAGAAACAGATGCAGCGGTTTTCCGGGAGGAGGGAATATGAGAAGGCCCTGGCCGTGAAAAAACGTATTGAGGCCCTTACCGCGGTTCAGCAGCTTCACGACAGGTCGCAGTATCCCGTATACGGGGAGCTTGACGAACTGCAGAACGCGCTGGCCCTCCCGCGGATGCCGGTGAGGATAGAGTGTTTTGATATTTCAAACATTAGCGGGCAGCAGGCCGTGGGGTCCATGGTAAGGTTCATCGCCGGGAGCCCTCGTAAATCGGATTACCGGAGATTCCGGATAAAAGGGCGTGAAGGGATAGACGATTACGCCATGATACGCGAAGTCGTCCGCAGGAGGTATTCGCGTCTTATCGAGGAAGGGAAAGCGCTGCCGGACCTGGTCATGATAGACGGCGGCAAGGGGCATCTTTCCGTGGCAAAGGAGGAGTTCGCGCGGCTGGGGCTGAACGACGTGCCGGTGGTCAGCATAGCCAAGGAGCATAACCATCTTTACACCGGATCGCGGGAACGGCCCATAAGGCTTTCGCCGGGGTCGCGGCTGCTTCTTCTTGTCCAGAGGATCAGGGACGAGGCGCATCGTTTCGCCGTGACGTATCACAGGAGGCTGAGGCGCGCCGAGAAGTTCGATACCGGGCTCAGGCGGATAAAAGGTATCGGTCCGGCGAGAGAGAGGATGCTCCTGGAGAAGTTCGGGAGCAGGGACAATATACGCCGGGCCTCGGCTGAAAACCTGAAAAAGGCCGGACTGGACGAACGCACGGTCCGGACGGTCGTTGAATATTTTTCGGGGACGCCCCACTAGAAACTAGGGACAGACACTAGTTTCCTATGGAAACTAGTGTCTGTCCCTAGTTTCTATAGTTTCTAGTCCTCAGGGTGGCACCTAGTGGGGCGTCCCCATGGCTTTACACGCGGGCGTGAAGTTGATATAATGCCTGCTAAGAGGAGGTAACGAGCATGATAGACAAGTTAAAAGAATCATTGGAGCTTCTGGATACCAAGTTCGAAGAACTACGGGGGTATCTTTGACCTGGATAGAAGGTCGAAAAGGATAAAAGAACTTGAAACCGAGCTCAATGATCCCGAGATATGGAAGAACCAGGAACGGGCGGACAGTCTTTCACGCGAACTGAAGGCGGTCAGGTCTATTGTCGGTCCGTATATCGAGATAAAAGAGCGGCATGACACGGTTAAGGAACTCGCGGAGATAGTCGAACCCGAAGACGCGGGATCCATAGACAGCCTGCTCGAAGAGGTTGAGGATGTCAGGAAACAAATAGACAAGCTTGAATTCAAATGCCTCCTGGGGGGAGAAGCCGACAGGTGCGCCGCTATTATAAGTATTAACGCGGGCGCTGGGGGCACTGAATCGTGCGACTGGGCGTCCATGCTCCACAGGATGTATCACCAGTGGGCCTGGGGGAACAGCTATACCACGGAAAACGTCGATCAGCTCCCCGGGGAAGAAGCGGGTATTAAGAGCGCGACTTTCATCATAAGGGGAGATTTCGCCTACGGTTATCTCAAGTCGGAGACGGGGGTACATCGTCTCGTCCGGATATCGCCCTTCGATTCAAACAAAAGACGCCATACCTCTTTCGCTTCGGTTGACGTCATACCCGAAATTGACAAGAACATAGCTGTGGAGATCAACGAGAGCGATCTCAGGGTGGACACGTACCGTTCGTCGGGCGCCGGCGGGCAGCATGTGAACGTTACCGATTCAGCGGTAAGGATAACGCATGTGCCGACCGGGGTAGTGGTGCAGTGCCAGAAAGAGCGTTCACAGCACAAGAACAAAGCGACGGCCATGAAGATACTGAGAGCCCGGCTGTACGAGATGAAGAAGAGAGAGAACGAAGAAGAGGTGATGCGGGCATACGGGGACAAGAAAAAGATCGAATGGGGCAGCCAGATCCGATCCTACGTGCTTCACCCGTACAAGATGGTGAAGGATCACAGGACGGAAGAGCAGACCTCGAACGCCGAAAAGGTGCTTAACGGCGATCTTAGTATGTTCCTGGAGGCTTATCTGAAGAAGACAGCCGCGAAGAAATAAGAAGAAAATTGTAACGCATTCGTAGATTACAGTTCGCGGCCTGGAGGCCGCTCCTACGGGTTATACAGCAACGCATTCGTAGGAGCGGCCTCCAGGCCGCGAACAAACAATAACGATGATAAAATTATATCACCAAAACAAGTTGCGTAAAGCCAGAATATACGATTCAAAATATCCGTATTTTATGACAATTTGCGCATATAACATGCAAGATGTGCTGACAAAGGAATGTGTTCCGGAAATATTTGTTGAGAGCATTAAATGGTTTATCGCGAATTCGGTTATCTTAAATCTTGGTTTTGTGATCATGCCGAATCATTTGCACTGGGCTTTTGCCATAAGAGGGGATGGCAAGTTGGACAATATTATGCGCGAATTTAAAGGTTATACGGCAAGGAAGATTAAAAAACTATCAGATATTAAGCAGAAAATTTGGCAGAAGGGATATTATGATCATTCATTAAGAGATATGAAGGATTTCAAGATAAAGTTGGAATATATGCATAACAACCCGGTTAGAAAAGGTATAGTGGATAAAGCGGAGAATTATTTGTATTCAACGGCAAATGAAAGATATAAGGGATTGATAGATTGGGAGTATGTAACGGGATGAAGGTACAGTTCGCGGCCTGGAGGCCGCTCCTACGTGGTGAGACGGGAGGGTTCGCGGCCTGGAGGCCGCTCCTACGGGTGAGACGGGAGGACTAAAATGTTCGGATTTTTGATGAACCTTTTAAAGAGTATGTTCGGGACGCAGAACGAGCGCGAACTCAGAAAACTGGAGCCTGTGGTCCTGGAGATAAACGCGCTCGAAGAGGAGTTCTCGTCCCTTTCGGATGACCGGATAAGGGAAAGGGCCGGACGTATAAGGGAAGAGATCAGGCGCGCCCGCGGGGAAATAAAGGCCGAGATAAATGCGATACGCGAACAGGTCGTCGCGTCCACATCGGAACAGGAGAAGAACAAACACAGGAAACGCCTGAAAGAGGCCAAGAACAGGGTGCTTGACGAAAGGATACCCGAGGTCTTCGCGGCGGTGAGAGAGGCGGCCAGGAGGACCATTGGGCTCAGGCATTTTGACGTCCAGCTCATGGGGGGGATCGTCCTGCACCAGGGAAAGATCGCGGAGATGGCAACCGGCGAGGGGAAGACGCTCGTGGCGACGCTGCCTGTCTGCCTGAACACGTTTTCCGGCGAGACTGTTTATATCATCACGGTGAACGACTATCTGGCCAAGAGGGACAGCGGGTGGATGGGGCCGGTCTATGAATTCCTGGGGCTTTCGGTGGGTGTCATACAGCATGACATGAGACCCGAGGAAAAGAAGAAAGCTTACGCGTGCGACGTGGTCTACGGCACCAACAACGAGTTCGGGTTCGATTACCTCAGGGACAACATGGTGATAGATAAAAGTGATATGGTCCAGGGGCATCCGAGTTTCGCTATTGTCGATGAGGTCGATAGCATCCTTATTGACGAAGCGAGGACGCCGCTGATAATATCGGGACCGGTGGATGAAACGAACGAGGCGTACAACCAGATGCGGCCGGTCATCCAGGAAGTGGTGAGGGCCCAGAAGAAGACGGTAGCGGACTACATCTCACGGTTCCGTGAAACGTTCCGCGACGGGAAGGAAGACGAGGCGGGCCGGATGCTTTACCTCCTGCACAAGGCCGATCCCAGGAACCGCGAGTTCCTGGATATCATACTTAAGGACACGCGCGCGAAATCGTTGTTCGACAAGGCGCAGTCCCTGCACGACAGCAAGGTGATGGAGAAGGAGCGTCACGAGCTTCTTGAACAGCTTTTCTATGTCTTCGACGAGAAGTCGAAAGAGGCGACCTTCAGCGCGAAGGGCCAGGCCCTGATGCGGGAGAAGTTCAACCTGGAGTTCATGCTCGAGGATATAGAGGCGAAGCTGGCGGAACTGGCCGAGGCCGAGGAGGGCGTTCCGATGGAGGAGAAAGTCGCCAGGGAGACGGAACTCGTGGCTTCTTATTCGGACCAGCAGAGAAAGGTGGAAAGCGTCAAGCAGCTGCTGAAAGCGTATATACTTTTTGAGAAAGACGTCGATTACGTCATCAAGGATAACAAGGTAGTCATTGTGGATACCTTCACGGGAAGGATGATGCCGGGACGCCGTTTCTCGGACGGCATACATGAGGCGATCGAGGCCAAGGAACGCGTCGAGGTGCAGAGAGAGAGCCAGACGCTTGCCACGATCACACTCCAGAACTATTTTCGCATGTTCGACAAGCTAGCCGGCATGACAGGCACCGCGAAGACAGAGGAGGGTGAGTTCGAGAATATTTATCTTCTGCCGGTCGTTCAGGTTCCGCCGAACCGTCCTCTGAAACGCGAGAGCATGGCGGATCGCATATACAAAACGGAAAAGGAAAAATTCGACGCCGTTATAGACGAAATAGCGGATCTGCACGAAAAAGGGCGTCCGCAGCTCGTGGGGACCGTCTCTATAGAAAAGTCCGAGCGGCTCAGCAAGCTGCTTACCACGCGCGGGATAACGCACAACGTCCTGAACGCCAAGCACCACGAAAAAGAAGCGCACATAATCGCGCAGGCGGGCCGCTACGGCGCGGTGACGATAGCCACGAACATGGCCGGCAGGGGGACCGACATCCTGCTGGGAGGCAATCCCGAGTTTCTCGCCCGGGACGCGGTGAGCAAGCTGGAGATGGACGATCCCGGGGAAATAGAAAAGGCTTTAGACAGGTTCCTCGAGGAGTTCAACAGGAAGACCGAGGACGAGAAACAGAGGGTTCTTGAGTTCGGGGGGTTGCACGTCCTCGGGACAGAAAGACACGAGGCCAGGAGGATAGACAACCAGCTCCGGGGCCGTTCCGGCAGGCAGGGGGATCCCGGTTCGAGCAGGTTCTATCTTTCTCTGGAGGATGACCTGATGAGGATATTCGGTTCCGACAGGATAAAAGGGGTCATGGACCGCCTCGGCATGGAGGAAGGCGAGGTCATCGAGAACCCGCTGGTCACGCGTGCCGTGAGAACGGCCCAGACCAGGGTGGAGGGCCAGAACTTTGAGATAAGGAAGCATCTTCTCAAGTACGATAACGTGATGAACCAGCAGAGAGAGGTCATATATAGGAGACGGCGCGTTATCCTTGAGGAGACGGACCTGAAAAAAGAGTTTTTTGAAAGTCTCACGGTGGGGTTGGAATCGCTTCTTCAAAACTGGGAAACGGTACCGGAGCCGGCCGACTTTGCCAAACAGGTCATGTACCATTTTGTGATAAACGTCAAACCCGATATGCTTGAGGGCAAGAGGGCGGAGGAGGTCATTGATCTGGTAATGGGTATCGCCGAGAAAAATTATTCAGCAAGGGAGAAGTTCCTCGGGGAAGAAAGGATGAGGGAGCTTGAGAAGATGGTCATGCTCTCGGTGATAGATTCCAACTGGAAGGAGTATCTCAGGGAGATCGACGATCTCAGGGAGGGGATCTCCTGGAGGGCGTACGCGCAGAAAGATCCCTTCATTGAGTTTCAGCATGAGGGCTTCAAGATGTTCACGGAACTGATGGTGAAGATAGACGAGCAGACGGCGGAACGCGTCATGAAGATCTCCGCGATGGAGGAACAGTACAGAAAAAGCGTTTTCCAGCCCGAAAAAGAGACCCTTGAGCACAGGGGGTATTCCGCCATAGGGACCCCGGCCGCCGGCCAGGACGAGATCTACGATAAAAGTCCGGTAAAAGGGCCGGAGGAGATGTTCGTCCCCGAAGCGCCGCCGGAACGGAGACAGGATGCCACTTACCGGAGGAGCACGCCCAAAGTCGGGCGAAATGACCCATGCCCGTGCGGCAGCGGGAAAAAGTACAAGAAGTGTTGCGGACGGTAGGCGGGGAGTAGGCGCTTTGGGTATCTCGTATCGCGTATTGGGGGGGATCGCTTATCACTTAATGCCGATAACCGATCACTGATAACCGATCACCGGTAACCGCTAACCGAAAACCGATCTAATGTTGCGTATTTTTAACGTGAAAAAACACTGGAAGAAAATACTGCTTGCCGCTCTGTCCGGTATGCTTTGCTTTCTTGCCTTTCCGCCTTTCGAGTTCGCCCTTCTCGGGTGGGTATGCGTCATCCCTCTTTTATTCGCGATAAGAGGGAGCGGCCCCAGACGGGCTTTCTGGTACGCGTATCTGTCCGGCCTGGTATTTTTCGGATGTCTTCTGTCCTGGCTTGTGAACGTGACAGTCCCGGGGACGATCATACTCGTGCTGATCCTTTCGGCCTTTTACGGTCTTTTCGGGCTGGTAACCGGTATCGCTTTTAAATATTCGATGGACTTTCTGCTCCTGCCTTTTGTATGGGTGGTACTGGAATATATACGCAGTCATATCCTTACGGGTTTCCCCTGGGGGATCCTGGGTTATTCACAGTACAGGAACATGAAGCTTATACAGATCGCCGATTTTACCGGGGCTTACGGCGTCTCCTTCGTGCTGACGGTCTTCAACGTCGCTCTTTTCACTCTGCTGATCAGGTCCAAAAGAAGGGTGCCCTGCATGGTGATCGCCCTGCTTTTCATGCTCATGTCCACCAGTTACGGGATGTACAGGCTCAACAACCTGAACAGCTGGGGCTATTCGCGCATGAGCGTTGTGCAGGGAAATATCCCACAGCAGATGAAATGGGACTCCCGGTACGCGGAAGAGATAATAGACGTCTACAGCGGCCTGACCAGGCAGGCGGCCAAGGATTCGCCAGACATGATAATATGGCCCGAGACGGCCTACCCGTACCTTGTCGGGGCGAGCGTTGATCCCGCCGAAGAGATCAATTCGCTTGCCGCGGAAACGGGCATCCCGATCCTCGCGGGCATCGTTTCTTCCGGAAGTGCTGGTTACTATAACAGCGCGATCCTTTTCACCGGCGGGAAAAAATTAAAAGAAGTATACCGCAAAATTCATCTTGTCCCTTTCGGGGAATACGTGCCGTTTGGCAGGTATTTTGATTTTTTGCGCGGTCACATAGATAAACCCATAGGCGATTTTGAAAGAGGCGATGAATACACTCTCTTTAAGGTCAAGTCCATGCAGTTCTCGGGGCAGAAAGGTGACGGTTCCGTTATGCGCCGTATGAACTTTTATAAGTTCGGCGTCCTGATATGCTTTGAGGACATATTCCCTTATCTGGCGAGGACCTTCGTTCGGGAAGGGGCCGGTTTCCTTGTGAATATCACCAACGACGCCTGGTTCGGGGAAACGGGAGCGCCCGCGCAGCATCTGCAGGCGTCGGTTTTCCGGGCGGTGGAGAACAGGGTGCCCGTCGTGCGTGCGGCCAATACGGGGATATCATGTTTTGTGGATTTCACGGGCGAGATCGTATCGATTCTGGAAGAGGAAGGGAAAAGTATCTTTGTCAGAGGCTACGACACAGCCGCCGTGAATATGTGCGCGAGGCGCACTTATTACACGCACTACGGCGATATTTTCGTCTATTTCTGCGGGTTCATCATCGTGCTCCTGGTAGTAATGGAGGCCTTTCTAGCGCGCAGAAAATAAGGGGACAGCGCCCCTATTTCTTCAATAAATAGGGGCGCTGTCCCCTTATTTTGGATACGCTCTTGATAATATATAAAAATTCTCTTGATTTATCACAAAGATTATCCTAAAATATACGTATCATGACCGTGAAAGAGCTTCTGCAAAAGTGTGTTGACAGGGACCGGGACGCCTGGGATGAGTTCGTCAGGCGCTACAGGAGCGTTGTGGCCAGAAGCGTCCAATACAAGCTCAAGAACATGAACGCCTCTATGAAGAGGGGCGAATATCTCGACATCGTCCAGGAGATATTCCTTCTTATATGGGAGAAGGGAAGGCTTTCGAAGGTAAAGAACGCGAATTGTATCAGGGGCTGGCTCGCGATAGTCTCCATGAACGTGACGTCCAACTACTGCAGGAAACAGATACTGGAGTCCGGGGGCCGTCTGTTCTCACTTGACGGGAATCCCCTTTTAGAAGAGCAGGGGGCGATAATGAGAGACGTTTTACCCTCCGGGAGACTCGACACCAAAAAGATGCTGGAGTCGGGTGAGCTGAAAAGCGCCATTGACAGGGAGATCGCGAAACTGGGCACGAAGCAGCGGCTTGCCCTGAAGTTCAACATATATGACGGGAAGAGCCAGAAGGACATCGCGGAGATAATGAATATCCCCGGAGGTACCGTCGCGACGCTTATCAAAAGGGCCAAAGAGCGTCTCCGGCACAGGCTGCGGGACATAAGGAAAATTATTTGATCTTTTTTGAAAGAAAAAGGCTAAAAATATTGTCTATAATAGTGTAGGGTAGTGTCAAAAATAATATGAAAGAAAGGGCAAGTATTTCCCCCCTTTGAAAGAAAGGGCAAGTATTTCCCCCTTTGAAAGAAAGGGCAAGTATTTCCCCCCTTTGAAAAAGGGGGTTAGGGGGATTTTCTTTTTAGGATGTTAAAATACAACGTGAATTTAAAACACAAAGCTCGTCGATTACGCAGGGAAATGACAGATAGTGAGCGAGCGTTATGGACGAGGTTACGGGGAAAACAAATTTTAGATATTCAATTTTATCGGCAGAAGCCCATTGGGGGCTATATTGTAGATTTTTATGCATCCCAGGCAAGGATTGTAGTAGAAGTGGATGGGGCACAGCATATGGAAACAGATCAGGAACAAAAAGATGCACAACGAGATATATACTTGAAGAACGAGGGATTATATGTATTGCGTTTTAACAATCTACAAGTTTTGCAAGAGCTGGATTCTGTTATGGAAGTGATTTATCAAGCAGTAAAAGAAAGATTAGAAACTAAAAAATCCCCCTAACCCCCTTTTTCAAAGGGGGGAGGGGAGTAAGTATAACGCATTCATTTAAATAGAGGGCCTCTGGGAAACCGTGCAAGCCTAATAGGCTATTAAGAAGGTTCCCTGCCAGGAAAGCGGGAATCCACTGTTGGCGGTTAGCAGTGATACGCGATACGGAACACGCGATACGAAAAAATGGACCTCATAGTCACCCATAAGAACTCGGATTTTGACGCTTTGAGCTCACTTGTAGCCGCAAGCAAGCTTTATCCCAGGGCCAGGCTGCTGCTTCCCGGGTCCCAGGAAAGGTCTGTGCGCAGTTTTCTCTCGCTTATAAAGGATAAGGTTAAGATAGAGAGCGAGAAGACCTGTCGCATGGATGACGTTACTCGCCTTGTGATCGTGGACAACCGCCACAGGTCGCGTATCGGGATCGCGGCAAAACTCCTGGATAAACAAGGCGTCAAAGTGCATGTGTACGATCATCATCCCAGGACAAGGTTCGACATAAAAGCCGATAAGGACGTGTTCAAAGAGGTCGGGGCGACCGTTTCCATCCTGCTGGAGATACTGGCAAGGAAGAGAAAACTGTCTTTGAGCCCTCTGGAAGCCACGTTGATGCTTCTGGGGATATACGAAGAAACGGGATCCCTTTCTTACTCGACGACGACCAGGCTTGAAGTGGACATGGTCAGCAGTCTCCTGGAGATGGGGGCGAACCTGAACGCCGTCTCATCCTACCTGAACAGAGAACTCACCGGCACGGAACTCTCGACGCTGATAGAACTGCTGGAATCGATAGAGATCGCGGACATAAACGGCATAAATGTGGCTTTCGCGCACGTGGACGCGGACCGTCTGGACGGTGAAATGGGGACTGTTGTCCACAAACTGCAGGAGGTGGAGAATTATCCCGTCCTTTTCGCGATGTTCCGATCCCACGGAAGGATAAAGATCCTTGCGAGGAGCCGTGTCAATATCATAGATGTGAACAAGCTTCTCGCGCACTTTAACGGGGCCGGTCATTCCAGCGCGGCAAGCGCCCGAATAGAAGACAGTTCCCTGAGTGAGGTGAAGGAGGATATCCTGCGCATAATAGGCAGGATGACCGAACCGGAAGTTTATGCCCGGGATATAATGACATTTCCCGTAAAGACGGTCTCACAGGAAGAAAAGGTTGACGATGTCCTTGAGAAACTTGACCGTTTCGGGCATAAAGGGGCCCCGGTGCTCAATGAGAACGCTGAACTGACGGGCATGATAACTCTTGGAGACCTGAAAAAAGCGCTGAAACACGGGATGGGGCACTCCAGGATCAAAGGATACATGTCAACACCTTTAATAACCGTTACTCCCGGAGTTCCGCTGTATGAGCTCAGAAAGATACTGCTGGAGAAGGATAAGGGGCGCATACCTGTGATCAAGGACAACAATCTGGTCGGGATAGTGACGAGAAATGACGTTTTGAAGAAGATACACGGCGCGTTTTTCCCGGAGAAACCGGGGGAGGAGATCGCCGTGTCGAACATGTCCGAGGAGATGAGCAAAGTGCTCCCCGGGAAGCTCATGAAGCTGATAAGGCTTATCGGCGCGGAAGGGGACTCGCGCGGGATGAATGTGTTCCTGGTCGGCGGTTTTGTGCGCGACCTCCTGCTCGGGAAAGAGAATTATGACCTTGATATGGTCGTCGAAGGGAACGCCATAAAGTTCGGAAGGGTCCTTGCCGAAAAGATAGGCGGGTCTCTGGTCGTCCATCGCAAGTTCGGGACGTCCACGCTGGTAAAGGAGTGGCCGAAATGGCTGGGGCCGTCCCTTCATCCCGACAACAAGTTCAAGATAGACATTGCCACCGCCAGAAAAGAGGTTTACGAAAGACCCGCGGCCTTGCCCACGGTAGAATTCAGTTCCTTAAGGGACGATGTTTACCGCCGGGATTTCACGATAAACGCCATGGCCGTTAACATCAATAAAAAGAATTTTGGCCTGTTCCTGGATTTTTTCGGGGGTATGAACGATCTGCGAAGAGGGGTCATAAGGGTGCTGCATGACAAGAGCTTTATTGACGATCCTACCCGGATCTTCCGGGCGGTGAGGTTCGAGCAGAGGTTCGGTTTTTCGATCGAGACGCATACCGAATACCTGATCACTCACGCGGTAAAACGGGAAATGTTCCGCAGGACCGAGAACCAGAGGATAAGGGATGAGTTGATACTGATATTGAAGGAAAAGGATCCCGAAAAGGCCGTTTTCAGGATGAGGGAACTACACGAGCTTCGATTCATTCATCCTGAACTGGTGCTGAAAAGGACCATCGGAAAGACCTTCAGCGATATGAGAAGACGCGTCAAATGGTATGAGGCTAAAGCCGCGGGAAAGCGCCAGCTTGACATCTGGCTCATGAACCTTATGGTCATACTGGACAAGCTCACAGCGGAGCAGACAGAGGAAGTCCTTAGAAAGTTCGTGTTTACCAGAAGCGTAAGCATAAGGCTGCGGTCTTTCAAGAAAGAGGCGGATAAAGCCATAAAAAAACTTTCTTCCGGGAAAAGGATGATGCCGAGCCGGATCTATAGCCTCCTGGAGCCGTTTTCGCACGAAGTCACGCTCTGCGCTATGGCTAAGACAAAGTCCGAGGTGGCCAGAAGGCGCATCAGAAGGTTTTTTACCGAATATAACGGAACGACACTGCTCGTCAAGGGGGAAGACATCAAAAGGGAAGGTGTAAAACCCGGCCCGAAGTACAAAAAGATACTGCGGCGGATCCTTTACAAAAAACTGGACGGGAAACTCCTGTCGAGGAAAGATGAGATCGGGTACATGCGGGAGGTGATCGGTAAGGGGAAATAATAAGGGTAAAGGAACGAGGTCTGGTCAAAACGGTGAATGTCGGCATATTGACGATAGATATCCATTTAAGAGAAAGCGGATGCCTTAAGGATAAGCGAAGGGTGCTCAGAAGGCTGAAAGACAGGATGCGGAACAATTTTAATGTTTCCGTTGCCGAGATCGGTGACGCTGATAAATGGCAGAAGGCGGTGCTTGCGGTAGCCGTGGTTTCCAAAGGAAAAAAACACGTTTCGGAATGTCTTGACAAAATAATGAACTTTGTCAGGGAAGACAAAAGGATAACAGTGGTAGATTATTCGGCCGAAGTGCTTTAGCGGGATCCCGGACAGGGGATCTATGCGCGCCGGAGGCTAAGCGGTATACCACGTTAGGGAAGGGGCGGCCGGTGGAGCACTGCGGGCTTGCCTTCAGGTGGGGGGTGAAATGATCAACAGGATGGACAGGATAGAGAGAGAACTGAAAAAGGAAATATTGCTGATCCTGCAGGAAGAGATCAACGATCCCCGCATCAGGCATGTAACGATAACGCGGGTGGAAGTGAACAGGGACCTCAGGATGGCAAAGGTGTTTTTCAGGATATCGGATGACGAAAGCATGAAAAAGGAAGTTATCAAAGGGCTGCGAAGCGCCTGCAGCTTTATCAGGGGCGAGTTGGCTGACAGGATGACGATGAAATTCATACCCGGAATATCTTTCAGGGAAGACAGAGAGGATGAAAAAAAAGAGGCCATAGACGGTATTTTCGAAAGGATAGAAAAAGAACTTCAGAGCGGGGATGCGCGCGACACGGAAAGGACTAATGATGAGCAATGATGGTATGGACAAGGTAATTGAGGCGTTCGGGACAAGGGACAATTTCTTGATAACGGCCCACGTTAATCCCGAGGGCGACTCTATCGGCAGCCAGCTTGCCGTCTATCGCGTGCTGGAAAAACTGGGGAAAAAAGCCGTCATGGTTGACCATGACAAAGTGCCGGACAACCTCAAGTTCCTGCCGGGGTCCGAGCTGGTAGCCGGGGAGATACCCGGCGGAATTCCGGTAAATACGGCTATTGTTCTTGATTGTCCTGTCGCCGAGCGCGCGGGAAGCGTTTACAAGAACCTTGAAGAAGCCGCCTTTGTTATTAACATAGACCATCATGTAAGCAATGAATTCTTCGGGGACATCAACTGGGTCGAACCTGATTCAAGTTCCGTGGGGGAAATGATATTTAACCTTACGCGAGAACTCGGTATCGGTATGGATAAAGACATGGCGGCGGCGCTATATGCGGCGATAGTAACGGATACGGGCATGTTCAATTACTCAAACACTTCAAAAGAAACACATCTTGTGGCGGGGGAGTTAATAGGGAACGGTGCGGACCCCGGGAAGATCCACAGAGAGATATATGAAAAAAAATCAGTTCCTGATATCCGGCTGCTGGGCATGGCGCTGACCACGTTGTGTGTGGAAGCGGACGGCCGGCTGGCGCACATGAGCCTTACCAGACAGATGTACAGGGAGGAAGGGGTCGAACGTGTTTCCACGGACGAATTCATTAATTTCCCCCGCTCCATAAAAGGCGTTGAAGTGGCCGTATTCTTCAAGGAGATAGATGACGCCTTGAAAAAGATAAATGTGAGCTTCCGGTCTTCGGGGACTATAGACGTGAATAAAATAGCGTCTCGTTTCGGAGGAGGCGGGCACCCGCAGGCCGCGGGCTGTCTGTTCGAAGGCAGTCTCGAGGGAGCGCGGGTTCAGGTGCTCGCGGAGGTAAAGAAGGCGTTGGGATATGGCATTTAAAGACAGGGAAGACCCGTTCGTTGGGATACTGGTCGTGAATAAGGAAAAAGGCATGACCAGCCACGATGTCGTCCAGCTCGTGCGCAGGAGGTTCGTCATAAAAAAGGTCGGGCACGCGGGGACGCTGGATCCGAACGCTACAGGCGTGCTCGTGCTTCTGCTTGGAAAGGCTACAAAACTCTCCGGCAGGTTCCTGAACGAGGATAAGGAATACATGGCCACGATGAAGCTCGGGGACAGGACGGACAGCGGGGATAGTGACGGAAAAATGGTAATCAGCCGAGAGATAAGTTCATCCGAAGATGAGATAAAGGAGGCCGTTTCGGGATTCGTCGGGGAGATAAGCCAGGTCCCACCGATGGTGTCGGCAAAGAGAGTGAACGGTAAAAGATTATACAAGCTTGCGAGAAAAGGCGTGGAAGTAAAGAGGGAACCTAACAAAATAGTCATTTCAGGTATTGAAATAACGAACATAGACATGCCTTTCGTGCGGTTCCGGGTAGTTTGCAGTAAAGGCACTTATGTCAGGCAGCTGGCGGATGATATCGGTGAGAAGCTTGGTTGCGGGGCGCATCTTACGGATCTGCAACGGATCAGGTCCGGCTCGTTTACGTTGAAGGAAGCCGTTTCTTATTCAAGTCTGTTGGACATGGACAGGAAAAAGCTGAATGAAAACATTTTACGGTTATAGGAACCTGGATAAAAAACTGAGGGATCCGGTCGTTGCCATAGGAATATTTGACGGTATTCATCTCGGCCATAAGCGTGTCATAAAAAAGGTCCTGAACGAACGCGGGCAGGGCAGCGATAAGGTGGTGATAACCTTTGACCCGCATCCCCAGACCGTTTTACGGCCGGACAAAACGTCTCCCCGTATCATGTCGCTTGAACATCGGCTGTTTATTTTTGAGAAGATGGGGATTGACGCGGTGGTGATAATCAGATTTACGGATTTTATCGCCGCGATGTCTCCTGAAGATTTCGTCAAGAAGGTCCTCAGGGATGTGGGGGCAAGAAAGGTCTATGTCGGGAGTAATTTTCATTTTGGAAAAAGAAAGAGCGGAGATGCAAAGACATTGGAGAAAGCGGGTATGGATTGCGGGATAGACGTAAGAACAGTCCATCCCGTAAAAAAAGCAGGCCGGATAGTCAGCAGCACATGGCTTCGCCGTCTTATTTCGGCGGGTAAGATCGAAATGGCCGAAGAACTGCTGCGGCGTCCCGTTTCAGTATTTGGCACAATAGTAGGCGGCGATAAACGTGGCGGGGAGTACGGGTTTCCAACAGCCAACGTTGACCCGCACCAGGAGGTAATACCTCCTCCGGGTGTGTACGCCGTAAAGATAGACATAGCCGGGAAACTTTTCGATGGGGTCTTAAACATAGGGTTTAAGCCTACATTTTACGGCAGAAAGTTAAAAAAGAGAAAGGAACCCCATATCGAGGTCCACATACTGAACTTTGACGGTGACTTATACGGCAGGTATGTGGAAACATTCTTTATCCGCAGGTTGAGACGGGAAAAAAAGTTCAAGAACGCGGAAACCCTTAAACGGCAGATAGTGAAGGATGTCGGGAAAGCGGAAAAGTTCCTGTCCGGCAATAAGGCATTTCTGAAAATCAAGAGATATAAATACTTGTAAATTCAAGCCTTTCATTGTCCGCGCAGACAAGATACATCCCGGTATAGCAAATAATATAATTTACAAATAATATTCCATGTGCTAATATACTATAAAATGTTCTTAAATTATAAAGCCGAGAGGAGGTGATAGTCATGGCTCTTGTTAAGGAAAAAAAAGAGGATATAATAAACACCTACAAACAACACAATACTGATACAGGTTCCCCGGAGATCCAGATCGCGCTTTTGAGCGAACGTATAACCACGTTGGCCGAGCATTTCAAAAAACACAAAAAGGATTTTCACTCCAGGAGGGGTCTTTTAATGCTCGTTAACAAGAGAAGAAAACTGCTAAGCTATCTGAAGAAGTGCGATAACGAGAAGTACAGGGAACTTATCAAAAAGCTGGGACTTAGAAAGTGACCTAAGCCCTCTTCCCCTGGATCAATAACAATAACAAATCAAGAATGGATAAAAAATATGGAACAAGTTAAAACTAAACTTGGCAATGAGGACCTTATAATCGAAACCGGCCAGCTGGCCAGGCAGGCAGACGGCGCAGTGACCGTTACATGCGGCGGGACTATGGTGCTGGTCGCATGCGTATGTTCGCAGCACCCTAAAGAAGGGTTGAATTTTTTTCCTTTAACGGTCGAGTATCAGGAAAAGACATTCGCGGCGGGCAAGATCCCCGGAGGTTTTTTCAAAAGAGAAGGACGGCCTACCGAAAAAGAGATCCTGACAGCAAGGATGATAGACAGGCCGATCAGGCCGCTTTTTCCGGAAGGGATGAAAAACGAGGTCCAGGTCATAGCCACCGTCCTATCTTCGGACGGAAAGAATGATTCGGATATTCTGGCGCTCATCGGAGCATCCGCGGCGCTCACGATATCAGATATACCTTTTAACGGCCCGATCGGCGGCATGAGAGTGGGGCTTATAGACGGTCAGTTTGTGGCGAATCCGACTTACGGGGAATTAGAGGAAAGCGAACTGGACCTTGTCGTGGTCGCTAATGAAGAAAGCGTTGTGATGCTTGAAGCGGGAGCCGAAAAGATAAGCGAAGAAAAGACGATCGAAGCCATAAAGTTCGGATACGAAGCGCTGAAGGCGCTGATCGATATACAGAAAGAATTGCGTGAAAAAACGGCAAAACCGAAAAGGGAAGACATAACCTATGTTGAAATAAGGGAAGACCTGTACCAGAGGTTAAAACAGAAGGCCGGTGGCAAGTTGCTGGAGGTCAACCGGCTTCCGGTGAAACATCAGCGTTTTGAGGAACGTGAACTGTTAAAAGAGAAACTGGTCGGGGAAGAAGACCCGGAAAGCAGCGAGAACCTGGAGCTGGATGTGAAACTCGCTTTGGAGAAGGTCGAAAAAGAGGTCGTCAGGGATTTCATGCTGAAGGAAAAACAGAGGGTCGATGGACGGTCTTTTGACGAGATAAGAACTTTGCTTTCCGAGATAAATGTGCTGCCGAGAACTCACGGGTCGGGACTTTTCACCCGCGGCGAGACTCAGGCGCTCGCGGTGACCACGCTGGGGACAAGTTCTGACGAACAAAGGATAGAAGGGTTCAAAGGCGAAGGTTACAAGAGCTTCATGCTTCATTATAATTTTCCGCCGTTCAGCGTTGGCGATGTCAGGCCCATGCGCGGTCCCGGCAGGAGGGAGATCGGGCACGGAGCTCTTGCCGAAAAGGCGTTGAGGCCGCTGATCCCCGAGAAAGAAAAATTCCCTTATACCGTGAGGGTGGTGTCGGAAATACTGGAGTCCAACGGGTCCAGTTCAATGGCTACGGTCTGCGCTACTTCTCTTTCTCTCATGGCGAGCGGTGTCCCAATATCCGAAGCGGTCGGCGGGATAGCGATGGGGCTCATAAAGCAAGGCGATGATCATGCAATACTCACTGACATAGCCGGAGTTGAAGACCATTACGGTGATATGGACTTCAAAGTGGCGGGTACAAAGACCGGGATAACGGCTGTCCAGATGGACCTCAAGATCCATGGCGTCAGTTTTAAGATCATCGAAGAGGCATTTACAAGGGCGAAAAAGGCTCGGCTGGAGATACTTGAGAATATGGGTAAAACGATAGCGGAGCCGCTTGGGGAGATAGCGCCGAACGCGCCGCGTATCGTTACCGTGATGGTCGCGGTTGACAAGATCCGGGAAGTCATAGGGCCCGGAGGCAAGATGATCCGTAAGATCATAGCTGAAACGGGCGCTGACATAAACATAGAGGATGACGGGTCGTGCCAGATCGCCTCGGTGGATAAAGAGTCCCTTGATAAGGCGGTCCAATGGGTAAAAGATATAACCGCGGAACCGGAAGTGGGAAAGATCTATAACGGGAGTATAACCAAGTTAATGAATTTCGGGGCTTTCTGTGAATTCATGCCGGGGAAGGAAGGCCTGATCCACGTTTCCGAGCTTTCGGACGAATACGTGAAAGAAGTCACCGAAGTTGTAAAAGAAGGTCAGGAAGTCAAGGTAAAGCTCATCAAGGTTGATGAGCAGGGCCGTATTAACCTGAGCATAAAACAGGCGAAAGAGGACACTTCCGGCCAGGATAAGGAGACATAACCGCCATCGCGCGTTTCCTTAGAACGCATTTCACAGGTAAAGCGAACGGTTTTACACTATCAGTATCAGTGAAGACGATACACGTTAAAATAAAACGCAAAGAAAGCGCGAAAGACCTTCCGATCCCGACCTACGCTACCAGCGGATCCAGTGGAGTGGATCTCTATGCCGACGTTGAAGGCGAGACAGAGATCTCTCCGGGAGAAATAAAGCTGATATCCTGCGGCATTTACATTGAACTTCCCGATGGATATGAAGCTCAAATAAGGCCCAGGAGCGGTTTGGCTTTGAAACACGGCATTACCTTGGTGAACACTCCCGGGACCATCGACAGTGATTACCGCGGCCTGATCAACCTCATAGTCATAAATCTCGGCAAAGAGGATTTTCTCCTCAGGCGCGGACAAAGACTGGCCCAGATGGTTTTTCGCGAGATCACACGCGCCGAGTTCCGGGAAACGGAAGAAATCGGCGAGACTGAGAGATCGCACGGCGGGTTTGGGCACACGGGTATTTAGTGCAACGTTAAGTAAATAATGTTGCATTGATAATCATAACCTTATTTGTTTAACAAGACATTAGTTAAGTGTTCACGGTGATGGATTATCCAAGATATGACATTAACTGAAGCAGTGATATCTGGCGCGGTCCAAGGGGTCACGGAGTTTTTGCCGATTTCCAGTTCAGGACATCTTGTTCTCGTCCACAGCTTTTTCGGTTTTACCGAGCCAAGTATTTTTTTTGATATATGTCTCCATATCGCGACACTTGCCGCCGTTGTTCTGTATTTCAGCGGTGATATCATCAGGTTAATACGGGAGAGGAATTACAGGTGGCTGCTTTTTCTCGCTGTCGGGACCGTTCCGGCTGTTCTGGCCGGCCTGTTCTTCGAGAAAAAGATCGCGGAGTTCTTTGTGAACCCGGGGAAAGTGGCGTTCATGTTGATCCTGACGGGGATCGTGCTTCTTTGCGGCCAGCTTTCATTAATGAAGAGAAAAACGGAAGGCGGGGGTCCGACGTTCATCACTTCGCTCATCGTGGGCATCGCGCAGGCCTGTTCCCTTTTGCCGGGCATCTCGCGGAGCGGAATGACCGTATCCGCGGGTCTCCTTGGAGGCATGAATGCGGAAGGCGCTTTCAGGTTCTCTTTTCTGCTTTCAATACCGGTTATCCTGGGAGCTACTCTCTATAAAGTCCTGAGCGAGGATATCGGGGCGGTCCTGTCCGGCAATATTGAGGTATATGTTACGGGTATGCTGGTGGCGTTTATGACGGGGATCCTGAGCCTGCGGTTGTTGTGGTGGGTCCTGAAAGAGAAACGTTTATTTATTTTCGGCGCCTATTGTCTTTTAGCGGGATTTGCAGGTATATTTTTATTAAAGTGAGCAGTCGGGGAGTTTTTTTAATTCCGACTGCTTATCCTGAGGAGCGAAACGACGAAGGATCTCAGGATGAATAAGGTATAAGGTACAATGGACCAGGTAAGAAAAAACGAGATATCAGCCGTTGTTCTGTTCGCAGCGAGCCTTTTCCTTTTCCTGAGCATATTTACTTTCAACGGGCAGGATCTGTCGTTCTATACCAGCGACCCCAATCTTGTTTCGCAGAACGCGACGGGGGTGGTAGGTGCGTATATAGGCGGCGTCTTGCTTTTTTTCATGGGAAAAGCCGCATATGTGATACCCTTGCTTACCCTGGTATGGGGTATATCACGCCTGGTGCAGATGGAGTCCAGGAGAGTATCTTTGAAGATCTTCGGGACGATAATCCTTGTTGCCGCGGTAAGCGCGATCCTGAGCATGCTGGTTGATTCCAGCAGAACGATAGCGTTCGCCTGGGGCGGCGTGATGGGGACGTTGGTCTCCGGTTTTCTTCTCGAGTACCTGGGCAGGGTCGGCGCTATGGTATTCATTATCGCCATGATAGTCCTGTCAGTCCTGATAGCGACCGAGTTTCTTATCCTGCCCATATTTGTGACGGCGGTCAAGTTCCTCGCGAAAATACCTTCACGTGTCAGGTCAGCCCTGCCGGAAGGAAGCGCTGTTTCTCCCGGGGGCATAATTCCCGGAAGGGGCCGACTCAGGGCGGCGAGGGAAGAGATCGCCAGAAAACTTGAAACCATGAAAAGGCAGGTGGAGACGGTTCGCGATAATTCACTCGCGAAAAAAACCGCCGGGAAACAGAAACTCGAACCTGAACAAGCTGTCACAGACGAACCTAAAATAATCGCCCAGCCCAAACCGCAAAAAGCGGCGGCCATACCGGTCCGGGTCACGGGAGTTTCGGACGGTTCCACCGGCGAAAAGATCGATTATAAACTGCCTCAGCTAAGTCTTTTGAAAACCCCGTCCAAAACCAACATAAAAGAGCGGGAAGAAGATCTGAAGAGGAAAGCGGCCACTCTCGAGAACACGCTTCTTGAGTTCGGCGTGAAAGCAAAAGTGGTCAAGATCAATCGCGGACCGGTCATAACCATGTATGAACTGGAACCCGCGATAGGAACAAAGGTAAACAGGATCACTTCCTTAAGCGATAATATTTCTCTCGCTTTGAAGTCCGCTAATATCAGGATCGTTGCTCCTCTTCCGGGCAGAGGGACCATCGGTATAGAGGTCCCGAACGACAAAAGCGAAGTCGTTCTCTTGCGGGATATCCTGGAGACAATGGAGTACAGCGAAGAGGATTCCGTCTTGAAACTCGCGCTTGGAAAAGATATATCGGGCACCCCCATAATCACGGATCTGACAAAGATGCCTCATCTTTTGATAGCCGGCGCTACCGGTTCGGGTAAGACCGTGTGCCTCAACGGTATCATCAGCAGTCTTTTGTTCAGCTCTTCACCGGATGAGTTGAAATTCCTGATGGTGGACCCGAAAAGAGTGGAGTTGATGATGTTCGAGGGCATACCCCATCTGGTCTCCCCGATAGTGACTAACCCGAAAAAGGCTGCTGCGGCGTTGAACTGGGTGGTCAACGAAATGGAAAGGCGTTATGAGATATTCGCTGAAAAAGGCGTAAGGAACATCTCCGCGTATAAGCAGAAAAGGGGCGAGGAAGAAGAGAGCCTGCCGTATATAATCGTTATAGTTGATGAGCTCGCGGACCTGATGATGGTGGCCCAGCAGGACGTGGAAGGGGCGATAATCAGGATAGCCCAGCTGTCGCGCGCGGCCGGGATCCACATGATACTGGCGACCCAGAGGCCTTCCGTGAATGTCGTTACGGGAGTTGTCAAAGCCAATTTCCCCGCGAGGATATCGTTCAAGGTCGCTTCAAAAGTGGATTCAAGGACGGTTCTGGACACCAATGGGGCGGAGAAACTTTTGGGAAGAGGCGACATGCTGCTGATGGAGCCCGGCGAGACCTCTATTATCCGGGGCCAGTGCAGTCTTGTTGAGGACAGTGAGATCAGGAACATGGTCAAATTCATCAAATCCCAGGCCGGAGCGCAGTATATCGAAGAGGCAGTGGAAAATCAGGAAAAGAAAACAATGGGCGTGGAGCAGGAAAAAGACGAACTTTATAAGGAAGCAGTTAAGATAGTCATCCTGACAAAGCAGGCTTCGGTCTCGATGATACAGAGAAAACTCAGGGTGGGGTATACAAGGGCGGCCAGGATGGTGGACATCATGGAAGAAGAGGGCATCGTCGGGCCTTATAACGGTTCAAAACCCCGCGAGATCCTGGTAGAAGATATCAAAACGATCGAACAGATGGATCAAAATGACAACTCCTAAGGATATAGGAAAGATCTTCTCCGAGGAAAGGGAGAAACAAAAACTGAGCCTGGAGAAAGCCGCCGGCCAGAGCCGTATTCATTCCGACGTTATAAGGGACATCGAAAACGGGGTTTTTAACCGCCTGGGCAAACTGTACGTAAAAAGTTTCATGAAAAAATACGCGGAATTCCTCGGCCTGGACACCCAGGATATAATAAGGCAGTATGAAGACGTTTCTTCCAGGATGCCGGGCCGTGAGTTCAGCCTGCAGGAGGAAAAAGAACAGAAGGATGAGACGATAGCCGCGCTATCGGACGAAAAGTTACAAAAGGCGTTCGTGGCCGTTCTTTCCGTAGTCCTGGTGGTCCTGATATTCGTTCTTATCGGAATGATGAGATCCAGAATGTCACCTGTCTCTCCGCAGAAAAGCGTAACGACCGTTAAAGAGAAAAAGCCGGCAGTCAGGGTAAAGGAAGTAACCAGTCCGGATAGAGAGGAGAAGACTTCAAGGCGTGCCGCCGCCTCCGGCACAAGAAAGGAAGCGCCTCTTACGCTTATCTTGGAAGCCCGAGGAAAAGCCTGGGTGAAGGTCTCTAGAGGCAAGAAAAAGCTTTTCGCGGGCATACTTAAGAAAGGTGGTTCAAAGACCTGGAGATCGGACGGGACTCTGACAGTCTGGACGGGCAAGGCGGATATGCTGGATTTTACGGTCAACGAACGTAAGATCGGGGTAGTCGCTGCCGGAGTGGTGAAGAACATAGTCGTTTCTTCCCGGGGCGTCAAGATCGGCGACGTTTGGGTGGCAAGACTTGAATAATAATAAATTAAGCGCTTCGTGCAACTTTGGAGCTGCATGGCGCGCTTAATTTATGGTAAGGGGGCTTTGCCCCCTTAAAATCCCCCGTTCCATTGAAATTCCGGTACGATAAACTTAACCCGCCTTCAGCGGGAACTTTATAATATTATAGTAGGGCACCTTTAAAGGTGCCCTACTTGCTTAATTTAATGTAGTAGAAAATTCCTTATTGAGAACACATTAACCAAAGCTGTAGGAGCGGCCTCCAGGCCGCGAACCCCCTAGTGTTAATTTTGTTAGCGGCCAGGAGGCCGCTCCTACGGGATAAGGCCTGGAGGCGGCTCCTACGCGATAAGTAAAAAGTCCACCCGAAGGGCGTTAAGTTGCCATGAAAAAAATTTATGTTCTCAGCCTGGGCTGTCCCCGCAACCTGCTGGATAGCGAAGTTCTTCTGGGCCTTCTTGAAAAGAAGGGGTTTGATATATCCGAAGTTCCGGAAGGGGCGGACATGGCGATCGTTAATACATGTGGTTTTATAGAGGACTCGAAGCGGGAGTCGGTCGACATTATCCTTCAGCTCGCTGATATGAAGAAGGACGGAAAGATAAAAAGCCTCGTCGTTACCGGATGTTTGTCCCAGAGATACCCTTCGGAACTGATGGATGAGATCAAAGAGATAGACGGAGTGTTCGGGACCTCGGATTTTATCCGCATACCCGGCATGATCGATACGCTTCTTTCAGGCAAGAAGATCAGAGAGGTCAACAGAAAACCGGACTTTCTTTACGATCATCTCTATGAAAGAAGCATTCTCACGCCGCCGCATTACGTCTATGTAAAGATACAGGAAGGATGTTCGAACAGATGTTCTTACTGCGTTATCCCCGGACTGAAAGGCCCGTGCCGCAGCCGCTCGATCGCGTCCGTTCTCGAAGAAGTCAAGATCCTGAAGGATAAGCATGATATGAAGGAGATCGTTCTGATCGGGCAGGATACGACGTCGTTCGGGATCGACAGGACGGGCAGGCCGGAACTTGCGGAACTGCTGAAAAGCGTGTCTGCTCTGGTGCCTGACGCGTGGACCAGGCTTTTATACACGCATCCTGCGCGTTTTACCGATGACCTGGTAAGCGTTATCGCGGAAACGGACAACATATGCAAGTATATAGATTTGCCGATACAGCACGTTAATGATAGAATATTACAAAAAATGAACCGCCGCGTTGCGAAAAGGGAGATCGAGGCCCTGCTCGGCCGGCTTCGCGGCAGGATCAAAGATATCACTTTGCGGACTTCGGTTATCGTGGGGTTTCCCGGCGAAACCGAAGATGAATTCAAAGAACTTCTTGATTTTCTTGCGAACGTGAAATTCGATCGCCTGGGTGCTTTTCTTTACTCGAGAGAAGAGGGGACTTTGGCGCACAACTTCGAAGGCCAGGTCCCGGAAGACGTGAAAAAAGAAAGATTTGATAAAGTGATGAAACTTCAGAGGGAGATCTCTGCGGATAAGAATCTGGCGTTTCTCGGCAAAAGCCTTAAGACGTTGATAGACGAAGAAGACCCTTCGGATCCTGAACAGTTCGTGGGCAGATCCCAGATGGACGCGCCGGAAGTGGACGGGGTTATTTACTTAAAGGGCGAGAACCTCAGGGCCGGGCATTTCACGGACGTCCGCGTAACCGGCACTATGGAATACGACCTTATCGGAGAAGCGATATGAACTTACCCAACAAGATAACCTTATTAAGGATAGTGCTTACCTTTGTATTCATGATCCTTCTTTTTTCGAGGTGTCTTCCGGGCAAGATCCTGGCGCTTGCGGTTTTTCTTATAGCCGCTTTCACCGATTACCTGGACGGTTTCATAGCTAAAAAATATAATATCACGTCCGACTTCGGCAGGATAATGGACCCGGTTGCGGACAAGGTGCTTGTCATCGCGGCATTTCTCGCCTTTGTTGAGATGAAACTGGTGCCCGCCTGGATGGTCGTTATAATTATCATGCGCGAAATGCTCATTACGAGCATCAGGGTAATGGCCTTGAAAAATAATAAGGTTCTTCCCGCGGGGACAGGCGGCAAACACAAGACATTCTCACAGATGCTTTCTATACTTGTGATCCTGATATTTATAGTCATAAAGGAAACGGGCGTAAGCGTTTTCGGATTCTGGAATACTTCTTTTGAGTACTGGTACCGCCAATTGATCTTTATCCTCATGCTTGTGACAGTCGTTCTGACCATGATCAGCGGGTTTTCTTATCTGATAGGTAATAAAGAATATTTTTTCAATAACGAAAGGCGTAAAAAAGCCGGGCAGGCCGGGGAATGAAGATATCAGGGAATATGGATTATTTAATAGCTACGGTTTTCGGCCTGGGATATTTTCCGGTCGCTCCGGGGACAGCGGGAAGCGTAGCGGGGCTGGCCCTTTGTCTGCTTCTTCACAAAAACCCGGTCTTATATATCGGTGTTTTCATAATTCTTTTTGTTGCGGGTCTTATATCGGCAGGCAGGGTTGAGTCACAGAGTCAAATTAAAGACCCCTCTATAGTTGTTATAGACGAATGCGCCTGTATATTTTCCGTGTTCCTGTTCGTTCCCATTAATCTGCCGATCATCCTGACCGGGTTTTTTCTTTACCGTTTAATAGACATAATAAAATTGCCTCCCATGAGATCCCTCGAGAAATTGAGGGGAGGATGGGGCATAATGCTGGATGACCTGATAAGCGGGATATACACAAATCTGATCCTCCAAATTCTCATCGCCTTGAAACTTTTCTAGAGGCCATTTCATAAACCCCTTTAAGTGCTGTTTGGACCACTCCTACCAGGGGACGTAAAATTTGCTCCAGCGGCAAATTTTACTCTATGATCTCCTCGCAACCCGCCTCCGCCGAATAATTTTATGCTATCGGACTTCGGCGGGACCAAGCTTGCTCGTCGATCAAAGCCCCTGCACGGAGTAGCCCAAACAGCACTTTTCCTCAGATCTCACAGCCTGACCGCCAAATTCTGCCAAAGCATATAAGTATATACTCAATATTGCTAATGTTAATCATATAGGTTAAATATTAGTCTAATGACTGCATTTATTCTGTTATATAGCTGAATTTAGAAGTATATACTCAAAAAAATCTTTCAGAAACCTTGACTTTTATTTTTTCCCCATTAAACTTTAGAAGAGTTATCCAATTGGTACCAATACATACTAAATTAAGACAATACATACAAAATTAAACTTCCACGGACTTACGTCCATGGCATTAGCCTGGTGCAAGCTTCGCTTGTCCTAAGTAGGGCACCTTTAAAGGTGCCCTACTTAGGAACCCGATACACCCACGGGCTTACGCCCGCGGAACTTTAAAGGTGCATTAGAATAACCCTGTAGCTTGTTGGGCTATCTTTTATTCATTGTTTAGCGAAAAATGTTAATTTATTACATAGAGATCCTGCAATCGTTATTAGTGCAATTTGACGTTTTCAAAAATAGAACCGATTTTAGTGAATTCGATCAAGTTAATAAAAGGAGTTGATATGGTTAGTTCAGTAATGACTGTGGATGAATTAGCTGACTATCTTAAAATGAAGATCGTCACTATCTATAAGCATGCCCAGAAGGGGAAAATACCAGGGTTTAAAGTCGGCTCAAAATGGCGGTTCAAAAAAGAGACGATTGACAGGTGGATAGCAGATAAGGAAAAAATGATGTCTCCAAACTAAATTTATCCGCCGTGAAAATGAACAAGCTCTTTTGAAATTATTGAACTACAGGGAAGAGGAAGATCATGAAAAAATTTACACTCTTAATTGATGGAAAAGACCTGGATACAGGGGATTATAGATACTTTCCGAATATTGATAAAATTATAATAGATCCCAAGAAGGCAAGAAGGGCAATATATTCTAAAAAGGAATCATCATACAAAGATAAAAAACACGATCATATATATGGGAAATATTGTTTAAGTAAAGATGAAGATAATATAAAAGCCATTGATGCAGCTCAAGAAGCATTTACTAAATTTAAGAAGATTTCTCTTCTATCAAAAAGGAAAATGTTTCATGATATGTATGAACTCCTGATAAAGAAAAAGGAAGAATTTATAAAGATCCTTATAGCTGAAGGTCATCCAAGAAAATTGGCAGAGTGGGAATTTGAAGGGATGCGAATGGGAAGTTCTCATGAAACAATTGATTTTTATTTTTCACAAATACGAAAAGAAATAGGAAGAAATGGATCTGAAATTGTATATTGGGCAAGGAAACCCGATGGGGTAGTATGTTTAAATCCGCCGAGAAACGCCGCGTCCAGCAACTCATATAATGCTATTCTAGCACTTATTACCGGAAACACATTGATAATAAAGCCACCTTTAAAAACCCCGATTTCCACGATTTTCTTGTGGAAAGAAATAATATGGGAGGCAATAAAGAAAAACGGTGCTCCCAATGGATCTGTTAATATCGTATTAGGTAATTCTCAGAAGATTTTAGAAACATGGTTAAGCTCTCCTAAGGTAAATGATATTATCTATTTTGGAAATAGCAGCAAAGGGCTCGGTGTCGGGGATAAAATATTTCTTGCGAGAAAAAAACCCATTTTAGAGCTCTCAGGTAATGATCTATTTCTTGTTTGGAAAGATGCTGATATAGAAGGAGCTACTAATTCTCTTTTGGATTGTTTCCTAGGTTCAACTCAAATATGTATGGTTCCGAAAATAGCTATTATTCATGAAACAATATACGAAACTTTTCTTGATGTTTTCAAGCGGAAAATTAAATCGTTAACATTTGGATTGCCTTCAGACAATGATACAATTTTTAGCCCTGTTGCAAAAATTAAGGAGTTTTATGAATTTTTGAATGATGCCTTAGAAAAAGGAGCAAAACTGCTTTATGGTGGTGAACGTGTTAATTATCTTGGATTGATGGATAATAATGGATCATATATTCAACCTACACTGGTGGAGATTGAAGATTCAAGTAATTTCGAAAATATGAAATGTTTTAAAGATGAAATATTCTTTCCTCTTTTACCTTTAGTAAAAATCACAGGAAATGATGATGATATTTTTGAGAAGATCGTAAATATAGTTAATAATCATGAGTATGGGTTAAGGACGTCGTTATGGATCTCTTCTTTTAAATATTTACGCATGTTCGCTAAGAATTTAGACAATACCGGGTTGCTTAGAATAAACACAAGGCACATAGGTTTTTCTCGTTACCTTTCCACGCATGGTGGCACAAAAAAGAGTGGGGGTCCTTTTGGTGAAATGAATTATTTTTGGCAGAAGACCTCGCATCTGCAAGGCGTGGCCAGAATGGTGAGATAATATGTCAAAATATTCAAGGGGATGAAAATAAAAGCGGATTATATTATTGTGGGTTCTGGCGCTGGTGGCGCTAGTGTTGCTCGAGAGCTGGCAAGAGCTGGGAAAAATGTATTAGTTCTTGAAAAAGGCAAATTTGCAACGAATATTGGTACCCAGGTAGGTGCTTTAAAGTTTTATGACCACTTTGCATTAAGATCGAGTATAGAAGGATTTATAGTATATAGTGCGATCATGGGTGGCGGCAGTACAGTTATTTGTTGCGGGAATGGGATGCCTGTATTAAGTAAAGAGCTTGAGGCTTTCGGCATAGACTTATCTGAAGAATTTAAAGAGACTGAAAACGAGTTGGAGATCCGACCGTTACCGGAAGAACTCATTGGTGAGGGCTCTCAATTAATAATGAGGACAGGTAATAAAATAGGTCTTGAAATGATACCAATGCCGAAGTTTGTAGACTTCAGCAAGTGTGATTCTTGCGGCAAATGTGTGCTTGGATGTATAAGAGGCGCAAAGTGGACAGCAGTAAAATACCTCCAGGAAATGCAGCAACACGGCGGTAGGATCTTATACGGTGTAGATGTGAAAAAGATAATTGTAAAAAAAGGAAGAGCTGTTAGTTTGATCGCCAAAAAAGGAATGAAGAAGATTATATTAGACGCAAATTACATTGTGTTGGCTGCAGGCGGCCTGGCAACTCCCGCAATATTGAAAAGAAGTGGATTAAAAGACGCCGGTAATAAATTATTTGTTGATTTTTTTAATGTGACATTTGGAACCTTGAAGGATGTGAGTGTTAATTTGTATAAAGAACCCACTATGGCTGTAGTAAGTACTAAATATTTGCAAGATAAAGGTTTTTTGGTCTCTCCATTTTTATTCCCACCGCTCATTATGCCATGGATAATGCCTTTGTTTAAATTAGGTAAACTATTTAATTACAGGAACTTATTAGGTATTATGACTAAAATAAAGGATGATAATGAAGGAAAAGTATTATCAAATGGAAGATTTTATAAAAAGCCTACTAAAGAGGATATTATCAGGTTAAATGAGGGAGAAGAAATAGCCACGCAAATATTAAGAGAAGCTGGCGTAAAGGAAAAAGATATCTTCACTTCAAAATCCTGTGGCGCTCATCCTGGAGGAACAGCCGCAATTGGAGATGTTGTTGATAGTGATCTAATGACAGAAATAGCGAATCTATTTGTTTGTGATGCGAGTGTATTACCTGTATCAAGCGGAGCTCCTCCAATTGTAACAATAGTTTCTCTTGGAAAAAGACTAGGCAAATATTTATCAAGGGATCAAATGAAAAGATGAATTTATACGGCATTTCAAATATCTTAATTGCAATAACTAGTTCGGGTATCGCGCTATTTGTTTATGTTAAAGGCTATAGAAGTAAATTATGCAAAATATGGTCAGTTTTTGCTTTATGCGTTGCTATTTATGGATTTGGCGCCTATATGGCAGCTGGGGCAAAAAATCATGATTCTGCTTTTTTTTGGTGGCAAATTTCGTATGTCGGCGTAATAATGCTGCCTGCTTTATTTCTGCATTTTGTTTATGTTTTTCTTGATATCAGGAAAACATTTTTAATAAAAATTGTTTATCTGGTAACACTTGTTATTTTGGCTACGGATATTTTTAATAAGCAACTATTTATTGGCAATGTAAGTTTGTTATTCAAAAATTCTGAACTATTTCAACCAGCGTGGTGGGTTTATCCTCCAGGCCCTATACATATTTTCTATACACTTTTTTTATATGCGGGGATACTTATATATGCTCACATTAAATTAATCAGGGCCTATAAAAGATCTGAAAGATCGAAGCAGAACCAAATCAGATATTTTTTTCTTGCAACTACATTAGGTTTTATAGGAGGAGGCACTTCTTTTTTGCCTTGTTCTGGTATAAATATCTATCCTGTTTTTAATATAACAGTACCATTGTATCCTCTAATTATGACTTACGCTATTATTCGTCATCAGTTGATGGATATTGAAGTTATAATTAAAAAAACTATTGTCTTTGCATCATTATTTATTATTCTTTTTGGTGTTTTTGTAGGAATAACCCTTATTACTCAAGAATTGATTGCGGAAGGAAGGATTTTTGGGTTAGCGATAAGCGCTCTTATTATTATTTTTTCGGTTCGTCCGCTTGAGGATTTACTGGTAAGGGGTACCGACAAATATTTATTCCAGAAGAAATATGATTACAGGCAATTGTTGAGAACTTTTTCTGATGAGGTGCTTACAGTTCTCGATCTTGATATGCTTGTAAATCTTACGGTTAATAAACTTGTGGAGACAATGAAACTTTTCAACGCGGCTATGTTGCTTCACGATGAAAAAAATGAGGAGTACAGGATCGTGTCATCAACAGGTTTGGAAGACGTTGAGTTTAAATTAAAGGATGATGAAGAGATAATAGTATATTTGCGGAAAAACAGGCAACATATTCTGTTTGAAAGCGAGGATGGACAAATATCTTTAAGCGGTAATATTAAGAGGAAGATAAGTGGTTTACGGTCATCCATGGTCATCCCACTGTTTCATCACAAGGATATGGTGGGGATATTGTCTCTGGGAAAGAAAAAATCAGACGAAGAGTTCACGCAGGATGATTTTGACATACTTCTGCCGCTTGCCAGAACGCTTTCCATAGCAATAGCCAATGCCAGGCTTTTTGAGAAACTTTCTGTAGCCCAGGCACAGGCGGCACAAAGAGAAAAAATGGCCGTTATAGGGACGCTTTCGGCCGGGATCAACCACGAGATATGTAATCCCCTGGGGATAGCCAGGGGGCAATGCGAGATGTTTCTTTTAAATCTTAAAGAAGGCCTGTATGCGGGTAAGGATCCTGAAGATCTGCTCGAAAAGGCGAAACTAATAATGCAGAAGGTCATCGATGAGACTGACAGGGCCACGGTCATAACCAGAAAGCTTTCTTCGTTCGCCAAACCCGCGAAAGGAAAGCTGGAGGGCAACGTCCGGTTGAAAAAGGAAATAGAAGAAGTAGCTTCGCTTGTGGAGCACGATTTGAGGCTGGACAATATACTGATAGTCAGGGAGATACAGCCGGATCTGCCGTATATCGCGGCTGACCGGAAACAGGTACAGGAAATATTTTTCAATATCATAATAAATGCCGCGCAGTCGATCGTCTCCGGCGGAAAAATAACGATCCGGGCCAAAAGTGACGATAAAAAGGTCTATGTGGAGATAGAAGATACGGGTGTCGGTATCAAAAAGACCAATTTAAACCAGGTATTCAATCCCTTTTTTACGACTAAGGACCCGGGAAAAGGTACCGGATTGGGGCTTTTTCTTGTGAAGCAGATCGTTGAAAGGAATAAAGGGCGTATCTCCGTTCAGAGCGAACAGGGAAAGGGCGCCTGTTTTCGTCTTGTGTTTAAAGCGATCGTTCCTGAAAAGGTAAAGATTTGAAAAGAGGTGGATTAATGAAGAAACCGAATATATTATCAATTGACGATGAGCCGAGTTTTACGGTTCTTTTAAAAGAATATTTTGAACCGAGGGGATACGATATAGATATTACGTCGGCCGGTGATAAGGGGTTAGAGCTGCTGCATGAAAAAAAATATGATGTTGTCCTGCTTGATCTGCGGATGGCAGGGCTTGACGGTGGCGAGGTTATGGCGGAGATCAACCGGTCAAACGCGGGCACAAAAATAATTTTTATAACGGCTTATAATGATTCAGGAAAGACCAGAGAACGATTGATGGGGGAAGGGGCATATGCGTTTATGGAGAAGCCGATAACAAGTCTTAAGCGCCTTGAGGAACTGGTTAATAGAGCTGTGAAGGCGGATTAACGGGAGGGGATAGCATGTTAAGGTTGCTTATCGTTGACGATGAGGTGGACATATGTGATTTCGTTAAGAGTTTCTTTAAGGATAGAAATTTTGAGGTTTTTACCGCTAATAACGGCAAACAGGCGGTCGACATGGTGAAATCAGAGAAGCCCGAGATTGTCCTGATGGACATAAGGATGCCTGTCATGGACGGTATGGAGGCTTTGAAGGAGATCCGCAAGCTTGACGGCGCGATTAAGGTAATAATGATCACCGCGATCGAGGATGAGAAAAAGGCGGAGGAGGCAAAGCACCATGGGGCTATTGAGTATATTACAAAACCGCTGCTGCTTGAACAGCTGGAAAGAACTGTGTTCACTATCGCGGAACAGATAAAAATGAATTCCTGAATAAGGGATAGTTTCCTTGTATAGAAAAGAAAGCAGAGGAGAATATGTCATACGATGATAACTGGTTGAGATTGCAGGACTGGATCGTTGAAAAGATGAAGAATTGCGACGGCGCTCTGATCCCCACGGGTTCGGGCAGCGTCCAGATGCGGCAGGAGCCTGAACTGGATTACCAGTATTTTCTGGAAAACGCTTCACGGACAATGATACGATTCAGGAAACCGGAACACCTTATAAGGATGATAGTGCGGGTGATCGACGAGCAGGTAAAGGTCTCCCACACGGCGATGCTGCTTTATAAAGAAGAGAGAGATTCGTTCATACTTATTGACAGTAAAGGGGGGGAAGGGGTTAAGCTCCCGATCGGGTTCATACGTATGACATTTGACAATCCGCTTATCCGCCTTTTTAACGAGCGGCATAATTTTAAGATATCGGAAATAGGCGCGATTGAGTACAAAGAGCTTCTTGATGTCATCCAGAGGGACGAAGAAGTCAAAAAAAATAAAGACCTCGTCGAACTTATGGAACTGAGCATCAGGCAGATGGAGCTTTTAAAGGCGAATATATGTATACCGATATATTACAAAAAAGACCTGATGGGAATATTCGTGCTGGGAAAAAAACTTTCGAATATGAAATTCTCCAGACAGGAGGTCGGGTTTTTTACGACTCTGGCTAACGATGTGGCAATGGCCATTGCAAATGCCCAGTTGATACAGGACTTGCAGGAAAAGATATTCGAGGTCCATGAGCTCTACGAAAGAGAACATCAGGTATTCATTCACACTGCTATTTCGCTGGCGGCCGCAATAGACGCCCGGGATCCTTATACCCATGGTCACACTGAGCGTGTGACAAAATACGCTCTGGCGATCGCCGAAGAGCTGGAAGACATACCCGAGGCGCAGGCTTACAGAAATTTCAGGGAAACGCTGCATATCTCGGCCCTGCTCCATGATGTCGGGAAGATCGGCGTTCCGGACAGCATACTTAAAAAGAAAGGCCAGTTGACCAGGGAGGAATACGAAATGGTCAAGGAGCATTCATTGACCGGCGCGGCTATTCTTTATCCGATCAGGGAACTGGGGGATATCGCGAAGGAAGTGCGGGCTCATCATGAGATGTACGACGGCGGCGGGTATCCGGATGGTTTGAAAGGGGAGGAAATACCCTTCATTGCGCGCATCATTTCGGTATCTGATACCTTTGACGCGATAACAAGCGACAGGCCTTACCGTCAGAAAAAGATGGCTGAAATCGCCGTCCAGATAATCAAGGATAATTCGGGAAGTCAGTTCGATCCTATTGTAGTGAGCGCTTTTCTTCTGGCTTACAGGAAGGGGAAGCTCGGTAATAATACGTAAGGTTGGGTTAACCGGCCCAATTTCGAATGCTCTATTGACAAAAATTAATATTAGTGTAAAATTTTAGGAAACTAATTTGAAACAATATCTTTAACCGGATAGACAAAGGAAGTTTCCGTGAGAATCGGGACGCTGCCCAGCAACGGTGATCTTGATATGAGTTAAAAGTCAAGGAGCCCGGTCTATTGGCTATTCCGGAAAGTACCTTCTGGGGTAAGGGAAAAGATATTATGATAAGTAGTATGCCGACCCCAGGGGGTCGGTTTTTTTATTTGCGTAAAGGAGGAGAAAAAATGAAAACATATGCATATGGCTTTCCAAGATTAGGTAAGAAAAGAGAGTTCAAATCAGCTATCGAGGATTACTGGAAAGGGAACATCAGCGAGGATAAGCTTATATCATGGATGTTCAGGCTGGAAAAGCAAAGACTTTCCGAATATAAAAAATACGTTGATTTATTCCCAAAAGGTGAGTTTACATTTTACGACAACATGTTTGATATGGCGTTAATGTTCGGCGTGTATAAGGCAAAAGGGTTGAACCGGTATTTTTCTTTTGGCAGAGGCAGGAATGCTCTTGAGATGAAAAAGTATTTCAACACGAACTATCATTACCTCGTGCCTGTTATTAAAAAGGGGCAAAAGTTCAGGGTGGCTTGGAACAAACCACTTGTATATCATGAAAAATCTTCCCAAAAAAGAAAACCGGTTGCCATCATGGGTCCTTATACGTTTCTTAAGCTTAGCAGGGTTGAAGGGAGTTTTGATAAGACTTTCAATGAACTTTGCGCGGCGTATAAAAAGTTGTTTGTGCAGTTTGAGAAGGCCGGAATAACTTCCGTGCACATGGAGGATCCCGCTTTTTGTCTCGACGTGACTGCTAAAGAAATAAAGGCTATTGTAAAGAATTACAAAAAGATGATTTCCCGTGATCTGGAAGTTAATCTCATAACCTATTATGATAGCGTGGATTTTCTTAAAGAATTGTATAAGATTCCGTTCGCTGCGATCGGGCTTGATTTTGTATCCGGGGAGAGTAACATTGCCAATCTTGAGAAGACCGGCTTTCCGGAGGGGATGAACCTGGTCTGCGGCATCGTTGACGGCCGTAATGTGGGTCGGTCCGATATAATGGCGAAGGTGCGTCTCTTGAAAAGAATAAAAAAAACCGCAAGGATCAATGACGACAGAATATATGTCTCTAACAGCGCGCCACTCTTTCACCTGCCCATATCTCTTGATAATGAAACTAATATGAGCGCAAAACATAAAAACATTCTCAGTTTCGCTAAGGAAAGACTGTATGAACTTGGCCTTATACCCAAAGCTTATAGTGGTGATACGAAGGAAGCGGAATTATGGAGCAAAGCGGTCAAGGAAAGCCAACCTGTAAAACCGGGAAAGGTCTTCGATACGGTTTCACTTAAAGAAAGCGTTTACTCCCGAAGAAAAAAAGTTCACCAGGAGGAACTCGATCTTCCGTTCTTTCCCACCACCACGATAGGTAGTTTTCCTCAGGATAGTGAAGTGAGAAAAATGAGGCTGGATTATCGTAAAGGCAGATTATCTAAAACAAAATACAAGAGCTTCATAGGCGGTAGGATAAAAGATCTTGTGAAAAAAGAGGAAGAAATAGGACTTGATGTCCTTGTGCACGGTGAGTTCGAAAGAACGGACATGGTTGAATTCTTTGCGCAGAAACTGGATGGTTTTGTAACGACAGAAAGCGGCTGGATCATATCTTACGGAACAAGGGTCTACAGACCACCTATAGTAGTAGATAAGATCGGCAGGACAAAACCGCTTACAGCAGGGGAGATAACACATGCCGATCATTTAACGCATAAACCTGTTAAGGGTATTTTTACGGGACCGGTAACTATACTTGCCTGGGGTTTTTGTGTGAGGACAGATCCAATATACAAAGTAGCCTTTGAACTTGCGAAAGCGCTGAACGAAGAGGCAAAAGACCTTGTCAAGAAAGGTATAAAAATAATACAGGTGGATGAACCCGCGATAAAGGAATTTTCCCCTATAAAGAAAAGAATGAAGAAGGCATATTTTGGCTGGGCAATAAGAAGCTTTAACATGGTGACTAAGCTTCCCGAAAGGGTTCAAATCCATACTCACATGTGTTATTCGGAGTTTGCCGAGATCATTGATTGGATCCTGAAGATGAATTTCGATGTTATAACAATAGAAACAGCGAGAGAGAAGGGTAAAGTCCTTGAAACTTTTTTCAGAGCTGGATTTAAACGTGACATAGGTCCCGGGTTATGGGATATTCACTCAAAATATCCCGCTGAGGAAAGGACAATAAAAACAATATTAAATAAAAGCATAAAGTTTTTCGGCCCGGAACATATCTGGATGAACCCGGATTGCGGGCTGAAGACCAGGAATTGGGAAGAAACAGAATTATCGCTTGAACGCATTGTAAAAATAGCGAAACAATACAGAAAAAGGTTACTAAAGGGGTCAAGTCTTAAAATTTAACTTTAGCTTGCGTGTTTAAGTATTAAATGGTATGATGTTTGATCATGGCACGACCTTTACGAATTGAATATCCGGGCGCCTGGTATCACGTGATGAACCGCGGCAGGCGAAGAGAGCAGATTTTTTTTGATGAAAAAGATCGAGTTCTTTTTGTGGATATATTAGGAGATTGCACTAGACTTTTTAATCTGGAAATACACGCCTATTCGTTGATGCCAAACCACTATCATTTATTAGTACGCACGCCTATCGCGAACCTTTCAAGAGCAATGAGACACCTGAACGGGGTTTATACACAAAAGATCAATTATCGTCATAAGTATGAAGGCAGTCTTTTTAAGGGAAGGTTTAAATCAATAGTCATAGAAGAAGAATCATACTTTCTTGAACTATTAAGGTATATTCACAGGAATCCATTAAAGGCGAAGATCGTGGAAAAGATCATTGAGCATAAATGGACAAGCCACAGGGCATATATGATAAAAAAAGAGCGGCCCGAATGGCTGAAAGTAAATACAGCTTTAATAAAATTCAGCCAGCATGAGAATGCGGCAAAAAGGAAACTGGACGCGTTTGTGCGGGAAAAAGTACCGGTGGAAATAGAACGTATATTAGATGGAATAAAGTGGCCGGCGATACTGGGCGGAAAGCAGTTTCAGGAAAAGATCAAAGAAAAAATAAAGGGAGAAAAGATCGACATCAGGGAAGTGCCGCAACATAAAGAGATCTGTAGTAGATTAACCGCGAAGGATGTTGCTGAGGTGCTGGTGAGAGAGCAAAAGAAGTGGGATGAAAATGTTTTCAGCGGACGGAAGAAGAGGATTTATACCGGGAAGAGACGTGCGTTTGTGTACGTGTGCCGGGAATATCTATATGCGGTGAACAGAGATATATGCGAAGCTCTGGGAGATATTTCTTCTGCCGCCGTATCGATTTTGTATACGCAAGCCGTGGAAAAGGTGAAAAAGAAAGAGGATTTGTACGAAGAAGTAAAGGGGATCGTTGATTTGCTAAAGTTAAATTTTAAGACTTGACCCCCCTAATTGCAGGCGGTGCGATAATGCATATCGCCTGGGCCTCGATTTTAGCTTTGTTTTTAAAGGTATGGGGCAGGGAGGCGTCAAAGTACAGGCTGTCGCCGTTTTTTAACGTGTAGGTTTTATCGCCTACAGCAGCTTCGAGGTTCCCCGAGATCACGTATATGAATTTTTCCACCCCTGTCTTGTTCTGTTCTTTCTGTGTCTGGCCTCCGCCGGAGATCTTCATCATAAGCGGCATGATCTTTTTATCAAAAGTTTTCGTGACAAGCAGCTCGTACTTTGCCTTACGCGTGTGGATGAAATGTTCCGTCCGTTTATCCTGTGAGACCACCTCCACGGTCTTGGATTTGTCCTCGATCTCGCGGTAAAGTTCCGTGATAGAAGTGTTAAGGGCTTTACAAATGCGGTTGTGGGAATCGAGGGTGCCGGTCATCTTGTCGTTTTCCATGCGGCTCAGCGTGGCAAGGGCTACTCCGCTTTTTCCAGAAAGTTCTTCCAGCGTCATTTCACGTTCTTTACGTAACTGGCGGATCCTTTTCCCTATTTTCATCGGGCCTCCTTTAATTCACTAACTATTAATATAATATATTAAGTTTCACAAATAATCAAACGTAATTTAAATTATTATTAAAGAGTGGCGCGAACATGACCGCGTGTCCGTTGTCTTGTCCATTTATATTACGTATGATACAATTATATTCTATGAGCAAAGACCAGATCTTCGTAAAAGGCGCCAGGGAGCATAATCTAAAAAATATCGACGTCCGGATACCGCGGAACACGATCTGTGTTATCACCGGTCTTTCCGGATCGGGAAAATCCTCCCTTGCTTTTGACACTATCTATGCCGAAGGGCAGAGGCGCTATGTCGAATCATTGTCAAGTTACGCCCGGCAATTCATAGAGCAGCTTCAAAAGCCCCATATGGATTACGTGGAAGGCCTTTCGCCGACGATAAGCATCGAGCAGCGATCAGGCGGCAGGAATCCCCGCTCCACGGTCGGCACACAGACAGAGATATATGATTATCTAAGGGTGCTTTTCGCGAGGGCAGGTATCCAGTATTGTCCCAGGTGCGGGAAAGTGATATCGGGACAGAGCTCCCAGCAGATAGTAGATCGAATACAGTCCTTACCTGAAGGCACGAAGTTGATGATACTGTCTCCTTTGATCAAGGGGCGTAAAGGCGAGCATGTCGAGGTGATGAGAGGGGCGAGGAAAGAAGGTCTCGTCAGGCTGAGAGTCGACGGGAAGATCGCGGATATCGGTGACAGTATCCCGGCCCTCAACAAGAAAGTAAAGCACACTATCGAGGCTGTTGTTGACAGGCTGGTCATCAACAAGGGGATCCGCACGCGTTTATCTGATTCTGTCGAAATAGCCCTTAAACTTGGAGCGGGAGTTATCATCATTTCGCCGGCGGAAGAAAGCCCCTGGAGTTCGAAAAGATCAAAGAAACCGGGGGAAAAAGGAAATGAGCTCGCGGGAGATATCCTGCTGAGCGAGCATAACGCGTGCATTGAGTGCGGGATAAGTTTTGAAAAACTTGCTCCGAGGAATTTTTCTTTTAACAGCCCCTACGGCGCATGCCCTTCGTGCAACGGACTCGGAAACAAGCTGGAAATAGACCCCGAACTGCTGGTTCCTGACAAAACCGAACCTCTTTTAAGGGCTATCATGCCGTGGAAGAGGGGAGGGAAGGGGATCGTGCTTCATTACCGCCGGCAGCTCCGCAGGCTGGCAAGATATTACGGTTTTGATCATGACCAGCCGTTCGAAAAACTTACTTCCGCGCAGAAACAGATAGTTCTTTACGGGGATGATGAATACGGATTTGAAGGGGTTATACCGAACCTCGAAAGACGTTTCAAGTATTCTGAGAGCGACTTTATCAAGGAGATGATAAGCGGTTTCATGTCAGTCCAGCCCTGTCCCGAATGTAAAGGCCGGCGCCTCCGGGCGGAATCCCTCAGCGTCTTTGTCGGAGGCAAAGACATAGCCGATATGTGCGCGATGTCCATAAATGAGGCTAAGGATTTCTTTTCGCGGATCAAACTGGATAAAATGCAGAAGAAGATAGCTGAAGAAGTGCTCAAAGAGATCGGCGCGCGCCTGGAATTCATGCTGAATGTCGGACTCGGGTATCTTACGCTGGACAGAAGAAGCAATACTCTTTCGGGAGGCGAGGATCAGAGGATAAGGCTCGCTACTCAGATAGGCGCCGGGCTGGTAGGTGTTCTCTATGTTCTGGACGAGCCCAGCATAGGACTTCACCAGAAAGACAACCAGAAGCTTCTGGATACGCTGGTGGCGTTACGGGACCTGGGGAACACTCTCGTTGTGGTGGAGCACGATGAAGCCACTATAAGAAAAGCTGACCATATTATCGATCTTGGTCCCGGAGCGGGGGAACACGGAGGGGAGATCGTCGCGGAGGGGAGCCTGAAAGCCATCCTTAAAAGCGAAAGATCGCTTACCGGCAAATATTTGCGCGGGGATCTGAGGATAAAGGTCCCCCGGAAAAGACGCGGATATGACAGAAATAAATGTCTTGAAGTCGTGGGCGCGGCGGAACACAACCTGAAAAACATCAACGTGAAGATTCCCCTTGGTGTCTTCAACTGTGTAACAGGTGTTTCGGGGTCGGGAAAAAGCACGCTCATTGACGAGATCCTGTACCGGGCGCTTGCCAGGAAGCTTTACAGGGCCAAAGTGAAGCCCGGGAAGCATAAACGGATAAACGGCGCGCGGAATATCGATAAGGTGATCGTCATTGACCAGTCTCCCATAGGCAGGACCCCGAGATCGAATCCCGCCACTTATACGGGCGCTTTTGACCCGGCACGCAAGCTTTTCAGTTCTCTTCCGGAATCCCGCATAAGGGGGTACAAGCCGGGCAGGTTCAGTTTCAACGTAAAGGGAGGCCGTTGCGAGGCCTGTCAGGGGGACGGGGTAAAAAAGATCGAGATGCACTTTTTGCCCGATGTGTACGTCCAGTGCCAGGTCTGTAACGGGAAACGGTTTAACGACCAGACTCTTGAGATCAGGTATAAGGGTTATAATATTTCCGAGGTCCTCGACATGAGCGTCGAGGAGGCGTTAACAGTGTTTGAGAACATACCCGCCGTAAAAAGCAGGCTTCAGACCCTGTATGAAGTCGGTCTCGGATACATAAGGCTGGGGCAATCGGCCACGACCCTCTCCGGCGGGGAAGCGCAGAGGGTGAAACTGTCGACCGAACTGTCAAAGAAAGCGACAGGCAAAACCCTTTATATCCTGGACGAGCCCACTACAGGGCTTCATTTCGCGGATATTCATAAACTTCTGGACGTATTGCACGCGCTCGTTTCAGCGGGAAATACCGTGCTGGTGATCGAACATAACCTGGATGTAATAAAATCAGCCGATCACATAATAGACCTGGGGCCCGAGGGCGGTGATGCCGGAGGGAAAATGGTCGCCAGCGGGACTCCCGAGGAAATCGCGGCCGATAAACATTCCTATACAGGGGCATATCTTAAAAAGCTCTTGATGTGACAGTTTTATTTTGATAACATAATTCCGGGCCTTATCACATAATCAAGATATAATTGGCCCATAAGCTTTCCTTGACCCCGATTGAATCCGGCAAGCTATTCAACAATAAAAAGGTACCTATACATGAGTGGTATGCGTTCGAAAAGTATCATATTTGCGGTGAGCGCGTTTTTTCTGCTTCAGTGCCTCACCTTGAAGGCGGAAGGCAAATTCATGCAATCCGAACTTGACTTTGCCAGGAAAGCGGTCAAGGATGGATTTTACGATCTCGCGGAAAGCAAGTTGAATTCACTTCTTGTCCTGAATATCCCAAGGGATGTGGAAGGAGAAGCGCGGTTGCTGCTGGGCAGGGTCTATTATGAAAAGTCCCGCTCCGCGAAGGCTCTCACGGAATTTAACATTCTGCTCGAGAGATTCAGGGACGGGCCTCTCGCGGCGGGCGCAACTTACTGGGTGGCAGAGGTTTATTTCAAGGAGGGGAATTACGAGCAGGCCTTGAAATATTACCAACTTGTCATAGAGTCTTTTCCCGCCAGCGAATACGTTCCTTATTCTCATTATTCCCAGGCGTGGTGTTATGAGAAGCTTGGTGAGCAAACGGCGGCGGTCGAGGCTTTTCGCGAAGTAGCCAGGCTGTACCCTGCGGGCGAACTGGCGGTGAAGGCGAAATATAAAATAGCGGGGCTGCTTTACAGGTCTGGTCAGTATAGCGAGGCGATTGCAGAGTTGAAGGACTTTACCGGCAAGTATCCCGTGAACGAACATATATTCGACGCGTATTACATTTTTGGGGATTGTTATTATAAGCTGGGGGATTATCCCGAAGCGATCGAGAATTTAAAGAGTTCGCTGCAGGGAAGTTTGGATAAGCCCTGGAGGGCGGTTGCCGAATATAAACTGGCCAAGTCGTATATGAGTGAAAAGGAGATGGACGCGGCCTTCGAGTATTTCCAGAAAGCCCTGGAAGACAGCGCCGATCCCGGGATAAAGAGCGCCGCGCTTATGGGAACAGCAAGGATACATCTTGAGAGAGGGGAGAGAGATCAAGCGTTAGCGGCGTATAACAAAATAATAAAAGAGATCCCGGAGAATGAATGGACCGATGACGCGTATTACTGGATGGGTGACGCCCTGTATAAAGGCGGGAGTATGCGGAATACGATCCTGTTGTACCGGGAGGCGCTGGAAAAGTTCCCTGACGGCAGGTATTCGGCTGAGATGCATTATAATCTCGGATGGGCTTACCTCGGGGCGCGTGAAGAAGATAACGCGTTGAGGGAATTTGATAAAACGGTCGAGTTGTCCGATAGTGAAGACCTGGTTGTGAGCGCGTTGTGCGGTATCGGGGATATCTTTCAGGGGCGTGGAAAAAATGAGTTGGCCGTTGATATGTACGATAGAGTGCTCATGGAGTTTCCCCACAGCATTATGGCGGATTACGCTCAGTATGAGGTTGGATCCATCATGGACAAGATGGACAGGGACGATGCGGCCATACTTGCGTTTCGGTCTCTTGTAGTGAACTTTTCGAAGTCAAGCCTGCTGGACAAGGCGCATTATCAGCTGGGAATGCTTTACGCTCAAAGAGGGGATTACGAGTCGTCGATAAGACAGTTTGAACGGGTGATAGAGGATTTTCCCGGCAGCAGCCTCCATGGGGAAGCGACGCTTCAGAAGGCCAATTCATTTTTTAATAACAGGGATTACGGTAGAGCCGCCAGGATGTACGAGAAGATAATACGCAAATTCGAAGATAAAAACCTGGTGTTGAGGGCGCGCTATTATCTCGGACGCGCTTATTACAAGATGGGAAAAGAGAACAAGGCGCTTGAGACCTACAAATGGATATTAGCCGAAGGCGGCGCGAACCGTTTCATTCCCGGGATCAAGTTATGGTTCGGCGAATATTATTACGAGAAAGGGGATTTTGAAAAAGCGCGGAAATATTTTTCTGAAATAATCGAAGAATTCCCGGAAAGCCCTTTTTCTGACGATGCTTCTTACTGGCTGGGGTGGACGCTGTATGACAATAACATGGCAAGCCAGAGCCTGGCGCAGTTTGAGAAGATAGTGAAACAGCGTTTGAACAGCAAGTGGACCCCGCAGGCGATACTGGCCCTTGGTGATATCTACAAGAAAAGCGGGGAGTACGAAAAGGCCATATCGCAGTATGAGATTCTCATAAGGAAATATCCGGATAGCGAAATTACCAACATCGCGAATAACCGGATAGGGGTGATATTAAAGGTCCAGGACAAGCATGCCCTCGCGGTTGAATATTTCAAGATCGCCCTTACGGGCGAGAACTCTGAAATGAACTCGCAGCTGCAGTTCGATATAGCCGAGTGCTATGAAAAAATGGGCTGGGAAAAAGAGGCAATAGAGGGGTATCTTAAGGTTGAATACAAGTATCCCCGCGGGGAATTCTGGGTGACCAGAGCGCGCCTTAAATGCGCGGAACTCCTTGAAAAACGGGGAGAGAAAGAGAGGGCTTATAAACTGTATTATAAGCTTTCCGAGGGGACAGGGCAGGAAGCGGAATACGCGAAGGAGAAGATAAGGTTTCTGAAGAGATATGCCAGGTGAACCCTGTAAGCCTGACACCTATAAAATTTTAGCTTCACTTTGTTCACTAAGTGATGAACTCATTAAAGGAGGATAGCAATGTGGGATCTGACAGTTAAAGGCGGGCCATTGATGTTTCTCATACTTGTATGTTCGGTCATAGCGTTTGCCGTGATTGTCGAAAGGTTATGGCACCTGAGGCGAGCCAAGATCAATACTGAAGAGTTTGTGGAAGATATCGCTGAGACATTGAAGAGAAACAAGATCATGGATGCCATAGATAAGTGTAACGCTAAGCCTGGGCCTATAGCGCAGATACTCAAGGCGGGAATATTGAAGCACGACCGGCCGAGGGTTGAGATAAAAGAGGCAGTGGAAGATGCCGGCCTGCACGAGGTGCCCCGTCTTGAGAAGAATCTCGGTGTCCTGGCGACTATCGCCCACATTTCGCCTCTTCTCGGCCTGCTGGGGACGGTAACGGGCATGGTGAGGTCGTTCCAGGTCATCGAGCAAAAAGCTATCGCGCTCGTTCCCGTGAACCCCGGGGACCTGGCTGGAGGTATCTGGGAAGCGCTGATAACGACGGTAGCCGGCCTGGCAGTAGCGATACCGACATACGTCGCGTATAACTTTCTTGTGACGAAGGTCGACGGCTTCGTGCTGGAGATGGAGAAAAGTGCCACGGATCTTATAAACGTCCTCGGGACAAAAAGGGAAGAAGATGAAATTTAAGCGGAAAGTTTTTCTTGAAAAGGGCCGTCTTGATATAGCCCCGCTTATAGACGTGGTGTTTCTTCTGCTGATCTTTTTTATGCTTACGTCGAGTTTTATTTTCCAGCCCGGCATAAGAGTGAACCTTCCGAGGGCGGTAACAAGCGAGGTCCTGCACAGGGAACTGCTTATACTGACAGTCACGGAAGGTAACGAAGTTTTTTTGAACGAAAGGCCCGTAAGCGGTGATGAGCTGGTTTCACGCATTACCATTGCGGCGCGCGATAATCAGCCGCTCCTGATAAGGGCGGATAAAAAAGCCGATATGGGTAAAGTGATCGAGGTCTGGGATATTTGTCGCCAGGTCGATATAAAGCAGATCAATATCGCTACTACGCAGTGATGGGTGATGGGTTATGCAACCTTGGGGACATGCAACCTTGGGGATAAACCTTGGGGACATTCCTGAAGGGGACACACCTCAAGTAGAAAAATGGTAATATTGGGCATAAAAGCTGAAGTTCTGGGGACACGCTTGTTGTAGACGACATGAGGGGGCGCCCAAGCATGTCCCCAGAATATACTGATATTATGATAAGTAGGAATTTGAGGATAGCACTTCTTGTATCACTGGGAGCCCATGTTCTCGCTATGTCCGCGGTTACCATTATCACTCCGGATGATGTCGAAAGGATGCGTCCGTATTCACGCATTGATTTCCTGGGGCCCATTCTGAGGAAAACGGCTTTCGATATCATGCTGGAGAGCGTGCATCCCGCCGCGAAGACCACTTACAGCTACGCGATTTACGGCCCCCAGAGCGGATATTTGAAAGTTGTTGCTTCCAAGAGGGAATCGGGGCTGCGCGAGTTTCCCCCGTATCTGGAAAACAACATGGATGCTCTTGTGTTTGATTTTTTAAGGGGTTCAAAGGTCGTGCCTGATATCTTTCCGGGTTTCAAAGAGGATGGCCTTCCGCTGTCCAAGTGGAATGATGTTTTAACGGAAGAAGAGGGGGAAAGAAAGGTAATTTACAGACCCGAACCTCCCTACATAATGAGAGGCCTTTACGGGGATAACATAACTTTCAGGGTCAGAGTAACCGTCCTGATAGGGGCCGACGGGAAGGTCAGGAAAACCGAACCGTTGACCACCACGGGATATCCCCAGATTGACCTGCTGGTTTCAAAGTACGTAAAGGGCTGGATCTTTGAACCGAAGAAAGGGCCGGCAGCGGGGGATGAATGGCGTGATGTTGTTGTGGTCCTGACCGCCGGGTATTGATCCGATGATAAAACTTGATATCTCCATGGCGATCTTTCTATACCTGCTGTTTACGGCGGTGTTGATCCTCATAGTGTGGTCTTTTTTCGATTTCGGCACAAAACTGAGGACTTTCAGTTCGGACGAGAAATATATCTGGCATTGTAACATTTGCGCGCTTACGTATATCGACAGCCGGCATGATGAAGTCTCGAGATGTCCGAGATGCGGCAGCTATAACCAGAGACTGACAAAAAAAGATTTTCCGAAAGGCAGAGAGACATAGAAAAATAAAGAAGAAAAAAGAACGGTCCGGCGACCGAAAACTCGGGAAAGGAGGTGGACACATGATTACAAGGATAGGGCTTATAGCGGGAGACATATGGAGTTATCTGGAGGGCCATAAAAAGATGGCCCGGATGGATGATGTTATCAGTGAATTGGAGAAAGACAGGGATCTGGTATTGATGAGCATAGGATGGCTGGCCAGGGAAGGGCATATCATCCTGGAGGGAGATAGCCCGAACTATACTTTAAAACTGAAAAACTCGGGAGGGAACTAATGGTTGAAGACATTTCAAAAGAACCCAACGTTCAGGATGAGGAGAGGGTTCAGGCGCTGCCTGTCGTTGAGGGAGAAGAGGGCGAGGAGAGAGTGCCCATAAAGGACCCCTTGAGGGTGCTGAAATTCCGCACCATAAACAAAAAATTCGGCTGGTGGGCGGCGGTGGTCTTGCTCGAGAGTTACGCGAAAAAACAGATCTGTTTTTATTTGTGGCAGAAAAAGGATGAGGGTTGGAAGCGCAAACAGAAGTTCGGAATACATTCAAGGGAAGACTGGCAGATGATGAAAAAATCTGTTGAAGCTTTCATCGGCGAGTTGACCTGACCCTGATGCTCAGGGAGCGAAAACAAAAAGAAGCCCGGAGCGATACAGGGCAAAAAGTTTTTCAGATTCCAATGCCTTGTTAAACGAATAAGGTTATGATTATCAATGCGACATTATTTACTTAACGCTCCACTAGATTACATTTTTTCATTTTAAATTCCGCACTTTTAATTAATTATGTTAAAGAATACTCCTCAGAAGAAAGTGATTGTCGTATACTCGGAGTCCTATTATGTGGATATAGGAGAACACGTGTTCCCGACTTCAAAGTATAGAATAATAAAAAGGCGCATTGATTCCGACGGATCGTTGGACGGTAAGGTGGAGATCGTCCCGCCTGAACCGATAACCGATAAAGAAGTCCTTGCGGTGCACACGGACGGGTATATAAACAAACTTAAGTCGGGGACTTTTACGCAGGAAGAATCGGTCACGCTTGAAGTCCCATATTCAAGCGAGATCGTGGAGGCGTCCTTCACTTGTTGCGGCGGGACATTGACCACCGCCCGCGGCGCGCTTGAAAGGAAAGCGGCGCTTCACCTGGGGGGAGGGTTCCACCATGCCTTCCCCGATCACGGAGAGGGTTTTTGCGTGTTAAACGATATAGCGGTCAGTATCAGAGCGTTACAGGAGACGGGCAAAGTGAAAAAAGCCCTTGTCATTGATTGCGATCTTCATCAGGGCAACGGGACCGCTTTTATTTTTCAGGACGATTCGTCCGTATTCACTTTCTCGATGCACCAGGAGAATAACTATCCTTTTCATAAACCCGAAAGCGATATTGATATCGGCCTGGAGGATTACACCCGTGACAAGGTGTATCTGCGGCACCTTTACGATAATATCCCCAAGATAATAAATACTTTCAAGCCTGAAATAATCCTGTATCTTGCCGGCGCGGATCCGTACGAGAAAGATCAGCTGGGCAATCTCGCCGTATCAAAGGACGGGCTGAGGGAAAGGGACAATTATATATGCACCCAGGCGCGTAATTTCGGAGTGCCGTTAGCTATAACCCTGGCCGGGGGATACGCGGCCAACCGCGAGGATACAGTTGACATACATTTTGCCACTGTGGAAGAATGCGTGAGGGTCTTTGCGGGTTAGCACGGAGGATTTATGAAATGGCTTCTAGGAACTTTACGTTTAAATGATATATGTTATAATGTTTTCTCTGTTTTACGGTGGGGCAGTAGCTCAGCTGGGAGAGCATCACGTTCGCAACGTGGGGGTCGTGGGTTCGAATCCCATCTGCTCCACCATGAAAATAGGGGGACAGCGCCCCTATTTTTCCCCCTATTATTTTTTCTTTTTTCTCCGAAAAATAGAGGCGCTGTCCCCCCATTTTTCCCATTTTCTCCTATTTCCCAAATGAGAGTCCATATACCGATCCTGGAGGAGGGATGAAAAAATTTATTTTTATCTTGGTCGTATTTACGGTTTCCTTGAACAGCATAATTAGTCCCGCTTCGGCAAAACCCGAAACGATCCGCGTCCTGGTTGAAGTCGTGGGCGATCAACAATGGGAAGTTGAGGATTACGTCAAAACCATTTTGAGTTCGCTGGAGGATGTGGAAGTCGTGGAGGATTATCCAAGTGTGTATATTCACATAATAACCCGCAGGCTTGTAAGTACCAGGGGCAAAAGGCTTGGGTACGTGATAGCGTCGGCAAGCGCGCAGGTCTGGGAGGTTTTTCTGGAAGGGGGTTATCCTTTCCATTGCAACGATTATCATGGTTTATGGCTTGAGGTAGGGCCGGACCTCCGCGACCTGTCCCTGAAATGTGTTGCGGCCGTTAACGCGGGCGTCTTTGAAAAGATCCGGGAACTTAACAGGCTGGGAACGGAGCAGGAAATGCCGCTGGATTCCGCCGAGCATACCGTTGTTGAGGGGGCTGAAACGGACGTTTTGCCGGAATGAGCCCTTATTCAGGACGAGATATGAGATGCTGAAAAAATCATGAGTGAATATATTTGTCCGCATTGCGGCAAACCGATATACGACGATGAGGCGCTTCTGTGCGTATATTGCGGGGAGAACCTGGAGCGCGGCGTCGGGACCCTCGGTAAGATCAAATATTCCACGCACTGGATGATCATTGCGGCTGTTGTGGTGCTGGTTTTGATCGCGTTCGTTATACTGGTAAGCAAATAAGGGATAAGGAAGGTGTTCGGAGATGAAAAAGTGGATCATTAGTATCGTTGTCCTGGTCCTGTTGGGCCTGGGCGCTTTTGCGGGGTATATGTTCTATAGCGAAAAACAGGTCATGAATATGGAAATAGGAGATGTGGATCTTTCTCGCGTTCCGGACGGCGAGTATAAGGGGAAGTGCGATTATATGATCTTTACCTGCAGAGCGGAAGTCTCGGTGCGGAACCATCGTATAACGGGTATCAAGCTTTTTGAGGACAGGGATAGTAAATGGGTTGAACAGGCAAAAGGAGTTGCCCGGGACGTGCTCCGCGAACAGTCTTTGAAAGTAGATACGGTAACCGGCGCCACGATCACCAGTAAGGCTTTTCTAAAAGCCATAAGGAATGCTTTGACAAAGACTAAATGACCTTTTTTTGCTATCTGTTATAACGATGGGGATATTGATGTTAAAACGGGTCTTATCAGCAATATTTGTTGTTTTCTTTCTGCTGGCGGGCATCCATGCGGAAGCAAAATATGCCGATCTTGCGGGATCGTGGTACTCTGATTCGCCTGTCAGGTTGAGGTCAGAGATCGAAGGGTATTTGCGGGATGCCCGGGTGGGCCGGATAGACGGCGAGGTCATAGGCGCCATAGTCCCGCATGCCGGTTTGAGGTTCTCCGGACCGGTAGCGGGGTACACGTATAAAGCGTTGATGGAAGCGAACCCTGACAAGGTCATTCTTGTCGGGTTCACCCACAGGAAATATTTTGCCGACAGCATATCCGTTTTTACCGACGAGGATTTTATCACGCCGCTGGGAAAGGCCCCGACAGATATGGGCCTGACCAAAAAGATCCTTTCTTATCACGAGAACATGAAGGATATTCCGGAAGCCTTCATCGGGGAGAACTCTATCGAGGTCGAGATCCCTTTTATACAGGTGGCCTTGAAGGATGCGCGTCTCGTATTGATCGCGCTTTGCGATCAGAGCAAGGAGAACTGCAGGATCCTTGCGGACGCGCTTCATGACGTTCTGCGCGACGAAAAGAACTTTGTGATATTGGCCAGCACGGATATGTCCCATCACCTCCCTTACGATGTAGCGAAGAAGCTGGATACCGGGACCATAGAAACGGTGAAACTGTTCGATCCGGAATTGTTTTACGAAAAAAGCGCGGAACAGCAGCCCCATGAGCACATGTGCGGTATGGGGGCAGTTTATTCCGTGATGACGGCGTGCAAACGGCTCGGGGCTGATCAGGTGGAGATATTGAAATACGCGAATTCAGGTGACACTTCGGGAATGAAAAGCAGGGTTGTAGGATACTTGAGCGCGGTATTCATAAAGAGCCGGGGAAAAGCGTCGAGCGGACGCGGGATAGATCAAAATGTCAAGGAGGAACAGCATATGTTTAACCGGACACAGAAGGAAAAGCTCCTGAAAATGGCCAGGGACACTATACATCATTATCTTGAAACAGGGAAACGTCTCGAGGTGGAAGTCGATGATGAAACGCTCAAGCAGGATATGGGGGCTTTTGTTACCCTGCACAAACAGGGACAATTAAGAGGTTGCATAGGGCATATGGCAGCTACAGGCCCCCTGTATCTCACCGTCAGAGATATGGCTATCTCATCGGCAACCGAGGACTGGAGATTCCCGCCCGTCAAGCTCGGCGATCTCGATGATATCGATATCGAGATATCGGCATTATCGCCGATGAGGAAGATAGATGATTATAATGAAATAGAGATGGGCAAGCACGGGGTAATGGTGCGAATGGGGCGCAGAAGCGGCGTGTATCTGCCGCAGGTAGCCGACGAGACCGGCTGGGACAGGGAGCAGTTCATGAACAGCCTTTGCGCACACAAGGCCGGCATTCCCGCTGATGCCTGGAAGAAGGGGGAGTGCGAGATATACGTGTTTACCGCCGAGGTCTTCGGTGAAAAGGAAATTTAAAGAAAATAAGCCGTCCACGGTCCACAGTCAACGGTCGACCATGGGGAACGGGTCCGGAAGGAAGATATGAGCAGATTCTATGTTCCGAAAGAGAATGTCGGGGAGAGAGAGATCGTCGTGAACGGGAAAGAAGCCCACCATATACTTGATGTTATGAGGATGCAGGACGGCGATGAAGTCGTTGTTTTTGACGGCACAGGCAAAGAATATACGGGTTTTATAAAGGATGCCGACAGGAGATCCGGAAAAATGATCATCGAGATCGTTCGCCAGAAGAGGCCCGCCGCGGAAAGTATTCCAGAGATAACTCTTGCCCAGGCCGTCCCGAAACAAAGCAAGATAGATTACATTATAGAAAAGGCGACGGAACTGGGGGTGTCCCGCATAGTGCCTTTGATCACGGAGCGCACGATCGTCAGGCCGGACGCCGGCGGCAGCGGCAAAAAGCTCGAAAGATGGCGGAAGATCGCGGTTGAGGCCTCCAAACAGTGCGGCAGGACAAGCGTCCCTAAGGTCGAAGAGATCACGGATTTCAAGGATATGGTGAAGATGACTGACCGGTACGACTTGGTTCTGCTGGCCTGCCTTGCTGAAAGATCGATCTCTATCAAGGATTCTTTATCCGGCTTTAAAACGGGCAAGGTTCTGGTATTTATAGGCCCGGAAGGAGACTTTACGCCGGAAGAGAGGCGGCTGGCGGACAGGGATAACTGCAGGTTCGTGTCTCTTGGCAGGAGGGTTTTAAGAAGCGATACCGCGGGGCTTTTCGTCCTTTCCGTTCTTAATTACGAGTATTCACTATAAAAATTGGTCCGCTGTTCACTGTTGACGGCCCGCTGGCTGTGGACAATTGCCGGTGAACGGTGGTCCATTAACTTTAACTGTGAAAGAACCAAAATTCGCGATAAAAACCCTGGGTTGCAAGGTCAACCAGTACGAGGAACAGGTCCTTAGGGAGAACCTTCAGCGTTTCGGTTTCAGCGAGAGCGAGCCCCGGACCGCTGACATTTTTATTGTCAATTCATGCACTGTCACCGGCAAGGCCGACCTGAAAACAAGACGATTGATACGGCAGGTCAAAAGAGGGAACCCGGAGATAAAGATCTTTGTCACCGGCTGTTACGCCGTCTTTGAAAAGGATATAGAAAGGCTCAGTTACATGCCGGAAGTGTTTAAGGTGATCCCCGCGAAAGATAAGCTGCGCCTGCCGGTCATGATCAAGGATCTCTTCGGCATAAAGCGCGGGGACATGGGCGTGAGGGAGCAGATATCCCGGTTCAACTCTCATAGCAGGGCTTTCCTGAAAATACAGGATGGATGCGATCAAAACTGCGCCTATTGTAAGGTAAGCCTTGTCAGGGGCCCTTCAAGGTGCAGGGACGAACGGGAAGTCATAGGAGAGGTAACGCGACTTTCAAAAGCGGGGTATAGGGAGATCGTCCTGACCGGTATATGTCTCGGCTCCTGGAAAGGGAGCAAGGGGCAGAGTATTTCACGTCTTTTAAAGGAGATGGACGGAATGGACGGGATGTTCAGAATACGCCTCAGCTCTATCGAACCGGATTTAATAGATGATCTCCTGATCGGAACGATCGCAGGGTCAAGGAGGATCTGCAGGCACCTCCATATCCCTCTTCAGAGCGGGTCTGACCGGGTATTGAAAAGGATGAACAGAAGATATGATACGGAACGGTTCAGGGAACTTATCCGGAATATACGAGGACAGATGCCTTTTGCCGGGATCACCATGGATATCATCACGGGTTTCCCGGGCGAGGACGGGACGGATTTTTACAGGACCATGATGCTTGTCAAGGAGACAAAACCATCACGGCTTCATGTTTTTAAATACAGCGACAGGGAGGGAACAAGGTCCTTCGATCTAGAGGGAAAAGTCCACGTTCGAACAGCGAAAGAACGGGCAAAACGTTTGATAGAGGCTGGTAAAGAGCTTCAGGCCGGGTTTTGCCGCAATTTTGCGGGTAGAAGAGTAGAAGTGCTTGTAGAGAAAAAGAACGGGACCATGCTCGAGGGGTATACAGGCGAGTATGTCAGGGCGAGAATGGAAGGGTATCAAGCATCTGAAGGTGATCTGATAAGCATAGAAGTGAATGATATTGATGAAGAAACCCCTTGTGTAGTGAACAAAAAGGGGTCAAGTCTTAAAATTTAACTTAACAAGCATATAGGGGTCAAATCGTTAAGTTAAATTTTAAGACTTCACCCCTATATTCCCGCTTATAATATGATATACTTTTGATTCTATTAGAAGGGAAAGTCTTGCCTGAGATATTAAAGAGTTTTAACTGGCTTGATATACTTTTCGTAATCCTTTTGCTAGGAATGATTTATAAAGGATCACGAACGGGTGTCGGTGGTCAGATCCTTTCTCTTGTTGGCTGGTTCGTTTTACTTTTTATTTCTATAGGATATTATCGCCTTTTATCTGAAGCGATATTTGGTTTTTTGTTACAAAAATGGGCAAAACCTGTATCGTTTTTTCTTATTTCAGTTATCATATTCACGGTCATCAAGTTTCTTGAGAGAGTTTTTAATGTAATAAGCGACGGGGAACTCGCGATCATAGAGAGAATTGGCGGGGCTCTTGTCGCTTCTTTAAGGGCCTGTTTATTATTCGGTGTCATAGGGATCCTGCTTTTGCTGATTCCCATTGATTACGCGCGTATTACGGTCACAGAAAAGTCGAGGACGGGGATGTTCTTTGTTGATATTGACGCGCAGATCTACAGCTGGATATCGGATGTCACGGGTGTCCCCGCGAAAAGAACAAAAGATGAACTTCTGAACGAATTTCTGGCCACTGAAAAAGAGAAGTAAAGATAAGGAGAAACATGAAACTAAGAACGATTTACGAATTGGCTGTAAAGAAGGCGTTGAGGGAGGATCAGCGGCCGAAAAATGTCATTGAAAAGGGACTTAAAAAAACCGGAAAAGAGTACAGAAAAACGAAAGGCATCGACAGGATCGCCTTTGACAGGGAGAGCCTCAAGCATCCTTATGCCGATACAAGGATATTATACGGGACCGGGAACGAAGAAGTTAAAACCGTTATGATGGGTATAGATATCGACGTCGGGGAAATTTTGCTGGCGGACCGGCTGCGCGAAAAAGGGATAAAGATAGACCTGGTGATTTCTCACCATCCTGCGGGAAGGGCTTACGCGGGGCTTCACAAGGTGATGGATATCCAGCCGAGTTTGTGGGAAAAGTACGGTCTCTCCGAAGAGGTGGCGCAGGGCATAATGAAGGAGCGTATGGAGCAGGTCATGCGGGGCGTCGCGCCTGCAAACCATACCAGGGCGCAGGATGCGGCCCGGATCCTTGATATACCTTTTATGTGCACGCACACGGCGGCTGACAACTGTGTGGCGGCATATCTCCAGAAACAGTTCGATAGAAAAAAACCGAAAAAGATAAGGAACGTGATCAATATCTTAAAAAGTATCCCCGAGTACAAAGAGGCCGTAAAAAACGGCGCCGGCCCGTTCATTCTCATAGGTAAGGAGGATGAAGCGGCCGGCAGGATATTCGTGGACATGACCGGGGGGACTTCGGGGCCTGACAGGATGTTCGCCCGGCTTTCACAGTCGGGGGTCAAGACCATCGTGGGAATGCACTGCAAGGAATCAGCTTTCAAGGTCGCCAAGTCAGAGTTTATCAATTACGTTATCGCGGGACATATCTGCAGCGATACGCTCGGCATGAATCTTCTGTTCGACGCGGTAGAAAAAAAGGGCAGGCTGAATTTCATAGAATGTTCGGGGTTCAAGAGGATCAGGAGGGGATAGGGCTTTAATGGGAAGGATACCTCAGGAGACAATAGACCAGATACTGGACAGGCTTGATATCGTGGAAGTCGTTTCGGACTACATCCAGCTTAAGCGGGTGGGGAAGAACTTCAAAGCGTGCTGCCCTTTCCACAACGAAAAGACGCCTTCCTTTATTGTCAGTCCGGATAAACAGATCTATCATTGTTTCGGATGCGGCGCGGGGGGCAACGCTATCGGGTTTGTGATGAAACATGAAAATATGGATTTTATCGAGGCGGTAGAAGCCCTGGCCGCGAAAGCCAGTGTGGAACTTCCGAAGTTCAGGAAGGACGAAAGCCCTGAAGATTCCCTGGGCTCCCGGATCTATGAGATGAACAAGGTCGCGGCGACCTTTTACCAGAACTTTCTGCGGAGCGACAGGGGCAGGAAAGCTCTTGAGTATCTCAGGAAGCGTGGTGTTAACGCTGAAACGCTGACCGAGTTCAGGATCGGTTACGTTCCCGATGAGTGGGATCTTTTCCGGAAATATTGCGAGGAGAAGAAAATGCCTGCCGATATTCTCAGGAAAGCCGGGCTTACCATCAAGAGCGAAAAAGGCAGGGGGGATTACGACAGGTTCAGGAACAGGATAATTTTTCCGATCTTCAACGAAAGAGGGAATATCGTCGCTTTCGGCGGAAGGGTGATGGACCAGTCTCTGCCAAAGTACATAAATTCGCCGGAAACCCTTGTTTACAATAAAAGCAACGTTCTTTACGGCCTTAATTTCAGCAAGAAGGGGATAAGGGAGGCGGATTGCGCGGTGATAGTGGAAGGATACATGGACGTGATCATCCCTTACCAGCACGGCGTCAGGAATATCGTAGCTACTTCGGGAACGGCCCTCACCCCGAGACAGGTCAGGATGCTTAAAAAGTATACCGATACGGCCGTGATGGTGTTTGACGCCGACCAGGCCGGGGAAACCGCCAGCCTGAGAGGCCTGGATATCCTTGTAGCCGGCGGTATAAATGTGCGTATCGCCACGCTGCCGGAAGGGGAGGACCCGGACAGTTTCGTGAGGAAATACGGCAGGGAAAAACTTGAAGGGATACTTGGTAAAGCTAAAGGCCTGTTCGATTATAAACTGGACCTTCTGGTCGATAAACTGGGCGAACGCGACATAGGCGGCATAGTGGACGAAATGCTTCCGACGATATCAAAGGTCGATAACGCCGTTATACAGTCCGATTATCTCAAGAAACTCGCGGAACGTCTCGGCATACACGAGGCGTCGTTAAGGTATGAGATGGGCAAAGTGAAGCCGGACTATTCCTACCATTACGAAACGGAAGCCGGTGTAGATACTAATTCGCGGAACTACAGGAGCAGCGAGATCCATCTTCTGGGGCTGGCCATATCCGACTGTAAGATGTTTGACAGGATACGCGGAGACCTCGGGCTGGATAAATTCCGCGACCCCAACGTTAAAAAGGTCATGATGTCAATTCAGGGCCTGTTCGATAAAGGGGGAAAAGAGATCACCCCGGGAAAATTATTGAGCAGGTTCGAGAATGATGAGCAAGCAAAGTCGGCTATCGTTCAGGCGGTCGCCAAGGCAGATATCACGGAGGACCATGACAGGGTATTGACGGACTGTGTTTTCTGCGTGCGTAAGGAGAACTGGGAAGATGAATCGAACAGACTCGCTCTAATGATGAAGAATACCAGAGACGCGGATGAGATAATGGAATTGGCCAGAAAGGTCAAGGATATCAAGATCAAGCTCAATAGTATCCACAACGAGAAGGTAGCGTAAATATGCCGAGGAAAAAGAAACTCAACAAAACGGCAAAAGAGAAAAAGAAGGAAGTCCACCGGGAAGAAGCGGAGCAGAAGGATGACCACGAGACGAGCAGGTCAGCCGTTCTCCGTAAACTTATCAGGGCCGGCAAAGACAAAGGTTACCTCAGTTACGATGAGGTAAACGAGATTCTGCCGGAGGAGGTAGTCTCTTCCGACGAGATAGAAGAGGTGATAACCGCCCTTCACAGCGCGGACATAAAAGTTGTGGATTCAGAAGAGGAGGTGGAAAGGATCCCGCTGGCTGTAAAGAGGGATCGGGAGAAGCTGAAGGCGCGTAAATTCGTCCAGATAGACGACCCTGTCAAGATGTACCTGAAACAGATGGGACAGATCCCGCTTTTGAGCCGCGGCGAAGAACTGGATCTCGCGAAACGTATCAAAAAGAAAGAGAAAGAGTACAAAGAGATAGTCTTCAGGATAAAGATGGGCAGGGAGCTTGCCCTTGAGTCGATAGAAGAAGCTCTGGACAATGATTATAATCTGGATGATGTTCTCGATGTGGACCCCGGAGCCGATTACAACAAGCTGGAAAAACGGAAAAGGCTCCTGATAAGACGTCTCCGGCTTTCCAGGAAGCTGGAGACCGTAAAGAAGCTGATGAACAAGCTTAGGGTTGCGGTGACGCTTACCGAAAAGGTAGCCGAAGATATCACTCAACCCATGGAGCAAGCGAAGAGCCTCAAGAACAAGGTCGACAGGCTTAAGAAAGAGCGTGGCAAAAAAGAGCTAAAAGCCGCGCAAAACCAGATGAGGAAACTGCTAAGCCAGTTGGGCAGGCCCGCTGACCGGATAGTCGATGATACGGACGAGCTCAAGGATATCAGGGCACAGTACATAAAGGCAAAGAAAGAGCTTGTAGCTGCCAACCTGAGGCTTGTCGTGAGTATCGCCAAAAAGTATACCAACAGGGGCCTTTCATTTTTGGACCTCATACAGGAAGGGAATATGGGGCTGATGAAGGCGGTGGATAAGTTCGAGTATGAAAGAGGATATAAATTCAGCACTTACGCGACCTGGTGGATACGCCAGGCTATAACACGTTCGATAGCGGACCAATCAAGGACTATCCGCATCCCGGTGCACATGACCGAGACGATAAACAAACTGGTAAGGGTTTCAAGGGCTCTTGTGCAGGAAAACGGAAGGGAACCTACGCCCGAAGAGATATCCTCGGCGATGAAGATCCCCGCAGAAAAGGTAAGAGGCATCATCAAGATCGCGCAGCACCCGATCTCGCTGGAAACACCCATAGGGGATGAGGGTGACACCAGCTTCGGGGATTTTATTGAGGACAAGGCCGCTATTTCTCCCGCGAATGCCACTGCCTACGCGATGCTTAAAGAACAGATGGACGATGTTCTGGAGACGCTCACGGAACGCGAGCGGAAAGTTTTAACACTCAGGTTCGGCATAGGCGATGGATATACGCGGACACTGGAAGAAGTGGGCAAAATATTCAACGTGACGAGGGAAAGGGTCCGCCAGATAGAGGCGAAGGCCCTGAAAAAGTTAAGACATCCGATAAGGGCCAAGAAACTTAAGAATTTTCTTGATATTGGTTTCTCGGAATAAAATGAACGTTCCTTTTCCGGACCGGCTGTACGGATCAACAGAAATGTAGATATTATTTTTTAATAAAACATTTAAGGATCCATTTCATAACCCCGTTCATTGCGAGGCTGAGCGAAAAAGCCATTAACTTGTTGCTCCAAAAACGCAGTCAATGATTTTTGCAGCCAGCGGAAGTAGAACAGGGTTATGAAATGGGTTCTAAGGAAGGAGAGGAGATGCAGGACATAAACGTAGAACTTTTCATCCCGGGGGAACTCAAGGACGAACCGATCATATGCCACATAATAAAGAACTTCAATATCACCTTGAAGATCGTTGAAGCGTCTTTTTCGACCGAAAGCGGCTGGGCTTATCTTATCCTGAACGGCGAGAAAAGTGAAATAGACAGGGTTTTTGACTTCCTCCGCGGCAAAGGGATAAACGTTCAGATCAGAGAGAAATAAAGCGCCAGGCGGATCATTTATCGATCCCCGCGTTTCAGGCCGGATACCGATTTTCCTTTGCTTTTGTTTTTATTTCCAACGATGAAACGCGTAAAATTTTTGCATGATGGCTGCGCATACAACGGTGTTCTTAACGGCGATGCGGTGTATGCAGACGCGCCGTGTGAAGGAGCCGGACAATTTGATCTTGGCCGGATCACACTTCTTGCCCCTGTGGAACCTTCAAAAATAGTCCTGGTCGGGCTTAATTACAGGGATCACGCGAGGGAGCTCGGTATGCCGGTCCCGGAAGAGCCCATTATTTTTTTGAAACCTCCTACCGCCGTTATCGGCCCTTCCCAGGAAATATTTTATCCCGGTTGTTCTTTCAGGGTCGATTATGAAGCGGAACTCGGAGTGGTTATAAAGGACAGAATAAGGGGTATCGGAAAGGAGGAAGCGGCTGACCATATAGCGGGATATACGTGTTTGAACGATGTCACAGCGAGGGATCTGCAGAAGAAGGACACGCAATGGAGCAGGGCGAAATCTTTCGATACATTTGCCCCCGTGGGTCCGTGGATAGAGACGGATCTTGATCCGTCCGATCTCAGGATATGTTCATATCTTAACGGGGAATTAAAGCAGGATTCCAGAACATCCGAGTTCGTTTTCAGCGTCCCGGAGCTGGTAGAGTTCATTTCGGGGATAATGACCTTGCTACCCGGTGATGTAATAGCTACAGGGACTCCGCCGGGGACCGGGCCGATGAACCCGGGTGACGAAGTGGTTATCGAGATCGAGGGTATCGGCAGGCTGGCTAACCGGGTATGTGCCGGAAAGGTTTGATCCATAGATGAGAATTGTGCTGCAGAGAGTCAATGAGGCCTCTGTCGTTGTCGAAGGGACAGAGATATCCGCTATTGAAAGAGGTTTTCTGCTGCTGGTCGGTGTCGGAAAAGGCGATACCCGGGAAACGGCCGCGGCGATGGCGGCAAAGATAAGTAAACTGAGGGTATTTCAGGACGAGAACGGAAAGATGAACCTCGATCTGAAACAGGTCCGCGGAGAGGTGTTAAGCGTCCCTCAGTTCACTCTCCTGGGGAACACCGGCAAAGGCAACAGGCCCGGTTTTGACGCCGCCGCCGCTCCTCAGGAGGCGAAGATATTGTGGAAAAAATTCAACGAAGATATTCGTTCCACGGGTATACCCGTTAAGGAAGGGGAGTTCAGCGCATGTATGGAGGTGAAGCTCGTCAACGACGGTCCCGTGACTTTTGTGATGGATTCGGAGCAGGTCAGGGCCTGATCCTCGATTTGGTTCTCTCACACTGCGGTGCTCGCGTGTCGATAAGGAGGGATAAATGAGTTTTGTTACCGGGGAAGGAATAGCGGCTTTTACCGAAAACTTTATATCGAAAAAACACCAGGTTAAGCCATATAGCCTGGAGCTGACTGTAGCGAAGGTTTTTCTGGTAAGAAAAGGAGGGGATATAGATTTTGGGGGCAGTGAGCAGAAAGAAGCGATCCTTCATGAACTTGCGCCGGTCAGGAGAAGCTCCGAAGCTAAGTACGGATGGTGGAACATGGCGGCAGGTGAATATGTCGTAAAGTTCAATGAAAAAGCCAGGATACCAGATAATTGTATCGGCATTGTCCAGCCGCTTTTGAGGACGTTAAAAGCGGGGGTCATTCACCCCACGCTGTTTTTAACGGGTGGGGAAGAAACGGATATGACGGTTCTGAGCGTCGGCAGAGGGGGATTTAATATAAAGGAGAACGCGAGGATATCGTCGCTTATGGGTATGATAAATAGGAGGGACCATGGATAAAATAATTATTGAGAAACCGGATGACAGCAGGCTGGAAGAGCTCGGGGTCAGTTCATGGCCGGTATGGAGAAAAGAGGTCTCGCGTTTTCCATGGAGCTACGACGAACAGGAAACATGTTATATCCTGGAAGGAAGCGCGAAAGTGGAACCGGACCGTGGTGAATCAGTGGAGTTTGGCGCCGGGGATATGGTGATATTCCCGAAAGGGATGAACTGCACCTGGGAAATAACAGCTCCCATACGGAAACACTATAAAATGGGTTAAACCCACAGGGCAGAAGACAGAGAGGGTCGTATGAAGACGGAATATTTAAGAAACACAGTTTTACTGTTCCTGTTGGCGACATTTATTTTTACCGGCAATGATTCACGTGCGGGTCTTTCGGTAGATAATGAAAGCATGGGCATGGGGATGCCTTTTGGCGGCGTTTCCGGAGAAGCCGATATTGATCTTTGCCCTCAGGGAGCGCATGTGATATCTTTTTTCCTGTCAGCCTGGCAGAAAGGCGACTACAAGACGATGTACGATCTTATTGACAGTAAAAGCAGGGAGGGCTACCCCTTTGACCAGGCCAGGTTCGATTTTCAATTTCTTGAATTCAAGGAATATAAGATCAGTTCTGTAAGAAAGAGCGGAGAGAATTTCGAATTCATGTTAAGTTATGGAGATTGGAAAAGTGGGAATAAGGAGCTTATAAAATTCCTGATCGACGGCAAGACTTACAGGATCATCATGCTCACAAAAAATTGCCCGTTCAAGGTTTCCGCGGACAGTTATTTTTAGGATCGGTTTAGAACCCATTTCATAACTCTGTTCTACTGCGGCTGGCTGCAAAACCCATTGACCGCGTTTTCGGGGCAAAATGTCCTCAACGTAGCGCATCGGCTACGTTTCCGGGCATTTTGCCCCTCAGGCCTTGTCAATGGCCTTTTCGCTCAGCCTCGTAACGAACGGTGTTATGAAATGGGTTCTAAAGATTCACCTTTAATTATTCAACTTAACGGTATAGTATATGTACCTGGCAGGTTATAAGCGAAACCGGATTACTAGTAGTGCTTGAAATTGTAATATTTGGGAGGGATATATGGCGGAAATAAAGAGCATAGGAATTATTACCAGCGGAGGGGATTGCGGTGGTTTGAACGCGGTAGTAAAAGGCGCCGGGGAGATGGCTAACAGCCTGGGGATCAGATGTTTTGTTTTACCAAACGGATACGCCGGGCTGTATAACCTGGTCGATTTTGATGAACTTATCGAGTTGACGGTCGAACGGCTGGACCGTATCAACGCCAGTCCCGCCGGCTCGGAGGCCGGTCATTCCCGGGTAAAGATCAAAAAGATAGAAGACGATAAGAAATACGAGCGCATAAAAAAAGGTCTTAAGAAGTTCAAAATAGACGGTCTCGTCATCAGCGGCGGTGATGATACGGGAAGCGTTATGGTTGACCTTCACAGTAACGGTATTGCCTGTGTGCACGCGCCAAAGACCATGGATCTTGACCTGCAGACCTATTCTGTCGGAGGCGATTCCACGATCAACAGGATCGCGGTCTTTGCGGATGATCTCAAGACGACCGGGACGACGCATAACAGGGTCATCGTCATGGAAGTCTTTGGAAGGTATGCGGGTCACACAGCGTTTCGCGGGGGTATAGCTGGCGATGTGGACGCGATATTGATACCGGAGATCCCGGTGGATTTTGATATCCTGTATGAAGACGTCAAAGCTAAACTGACAAGGCGCATAATGGCCAGCGATGTCTGGTCCGGCACCTACCTGTTACTGGTCGCGGAAGGTCTGAAGGATGCCGGCGGCAGGAAGATAGTGGATGAGAGCGCCGGAATTGATTCATTCGGACACAAGAAACTCGCGGGCGCGGGCAGTTATGTCTGCCAGGAGCTGAACAAGAGATTTAAGGCCGATCCGGGAATAACGGCTTTCATGAAGGAAACTCATCTTTTCGTTGAGGACATGTACACCATCCCGGAGGTCCGTTCGGTGGTCCCGGGGCACCTTGTCCGCAGCGGCAGGAGTTCGGCATATGATGTCAATTTCGGTAAAGAAGCAGGCGCCGCCGCGGTTATGCTGCTGAAAAAGGGTATCTCAGGAATGACCATAGCCGGCGTCAGCGGGAACGAGCTGAGATACATGCCGGCCGAGGAAGCCATTAAGCAGAGATCCGTGGACCTTGAACAGGTAAGTCTCTTCGAACAGCTGGGGTTATGTTTCGGAAGGAAAGGACAGCCTTTTAAGCCCGAGTTCAAGAAGATCAAGGGCTCGCCTGAAAGATACATGTAAAATGAGACCACAACTTATGGAACCCCGGGTCTTCGCCCGGGGTAAACTCCGTGAACATAAGTTGTAAGGTCGAATTTATCCTGAGAACGAGGCCAAAGCAGGCCGAAGGCGTAGGGAAAATGAGACCACAACTTATAGAGCCCTTCGACAGGCTCAGGATAAACGGAGCGACATAAGTTGTAAGGCTGGATTTTAATCCGAACCCGGGTAAAGGGTCCGAATTTCCCTTTTTAACTTTTAATTTTTCACTTCCCCCATGCAATATTCTCAAGCTTCAATAGGCCGTGTTTTCATCATTAAGGTGGAACACAAAGAAGACCTGCTCGAAGAAATCAAGAAACTGGCCATCAGGGAAAATATTGAATTCGCTACACTTGCGTTTATCGGCGCGATGACAAGAGCCGATATAGTCGCGGGCCCGGGAAAACTGGAGCTGCCCGCTGTTCCTGCCTGGATATCTTTCGGGGACGGGAGGGAAGTCCTTGGTTTCGGAACTATCGTGAAAAACGGCGAAGAAGTCAACGCGCATATCCACGCTTCCTTTGGTAAAGGCGATAAAGCCCTAACGGGATGTTTAGAACCCATTTCATAACCCTGTTCTACTGCGGCTGGCTGCAAAACCCATTGACTGCGTTTTCGGGGCAAAATGTCCTCAACGTAGCGCACCGGCTACGTTTCCGGGCATTTTGCCCCTCAGGCCTTGTCAATGGCCTTTTCGCTCAGCCTCGTAACGAACAGGGTTATGAAATGGGTTCTAAGAAAGAATTCAGAAACTTTCATAACCGTCGAGGCCGTTATTACAGAGCTCACGGGCGTAAGGGTTGCGAAAAGAAAAGACGATACCTTAGGCCACGAAGTCCTCTTCTTTGATTAATGCCCTCTAAGAATATTATACGTAATTCCGTATTTTTTATTGGTCCGTTCCGAGGAAAATAAGAGAATTATTATTAAAAATAAATTTGTTTGATAAGAACGATTTAAAATCAAACACGTTTGGTAATAACTGTGAAAGTGCGGAAACGCCGTAAAGACGCGTCTATTCAGTGTATTAGCGCGCAATGCCCCGGACATGATCGAAGAAAAGAAAAATCCCCGTAAAAAAAAGAAGTTCAGCGTAACTATGAAAAAGGAATAAAAATATTTTGTAAAAAATTTAAATTAAAACTTGCAAATGATAAATTATAATGTATATTTTAATCAAACGTTATTTTGTAAAATGATTTTTTAAATGAGGGAGGTGAGAAAAAATGGTAGTAAAGAAGAAAAAAGTAGCGAAGAAAAAGGTAGCGAAGAAAAAACCGGCGAAGAAAAAGGTAGCGAAGAAAAAGGTTGTGAAGAAGAAAAAGAAATAGTTGCTGATTATCGATCTTATTCGTGAGAGAAGGGCGGATCTATTAAATCCGCCCTTCTTTTTTTTTGGGAAAGTGGAATACGGGTCTACACATTGACAATTATTAATATACGTGTCAAAGTGTGGATCCGGCACTGATAAAACCGGGTAATGACAGCAATTACTGGATCGATCTGAAATAATTTTTTAAAAACTCTTAACAAGTAGCCCCGCAATTTTGCTGCATTTCAGACAGGAAACACATGCTTCTATTTCACGAATGTGATCTTATCGATGTACACAGGTCCTTCATGTTTTACGATATTCGATTCTATTCTTATGGCTATCTTGCGTATGGTTGCCTTAAGATGATCTGTGATACGCACGCATCCTTCTTCACTGCGCCAGGAGTGATTTCCGTGTTTCAAGTTTGCCGAAACAGTGGTACGACGTCCCGGGCTAAGCGCGACGGGATCGCTCATCTCGATCCACTTGAATTTATCTGTTACAATAATGATCCTCGCTTCGATCCCTTTCGGCGCGGGTTTTGAAAGATAGATCTCACACGAAAAGGCCTTATACAATGTCAGGTCAAAAAGCCCCTCGGTCTCGACAATACCCGCGCTCCAGCTCTCGCCGGAAAACGACACTGTAAGCTTTATGCTTAAATCGCCCTGTTCGGTAAAGTTCTTATCCAGGGCAAGTATGGGGGAAATATGGTCATCTTTCATGATCGACCACTCCGGTATCTTCCAGTTTCGGATATACTGCTCGCAATTGTAAACTATCTTCTGCTGAGAATAGGCATTTATGCATATAACCCCTGAGACAAATAAAGCAATAATGATTTTTATAATTGAAAGCTTCATCCTAATGAATACCGCTCCTCCCAAAAAAATTTTTATCACACGAATTATTCTGACCGCCTATTGTAATTATCTTGATATTGTTCTATGAATAATACATTGTTTCTTTTCAATAATCAATAGGAATAATAAATATTTGTAAAATATTTTTTATGAGATTTACAGTTTTTGTTTGGTTTTTGTGGTGGGTTTTGTGCCATTTGGAGATATAGCCTGCAACTGCCCCCGTTTTTGTTATTAAAGGTGTCCATTCGTCGAATTAATTTGGAACAGGATAATAAGCTGTCAAAATGATACGATCGGGGGACAACCTTAACTTTGAAAAAGGGGACAGTTTGGTGCTTGATATTGCAAAAACACACAAAAACACAAAAACATCAAAATCCGCTCTTTTCTTTGAGGGGTGAGGACCAGCAAAAAATCCTAAAAAAGCTCCAGCAATTTTTCTTGTCATCATTTAAATGTCTGTGATATAATACGCACACTACAGGGGGCATAGCTCAATTTGGTTAGAGCAACTGACTCATAATCAGTAGGTTCATGGTTCGAGTCCATGTGCCCCCACCACGTTGGATAAAAACCCCGGCTGATATCACGGCTGGGGTTTTTATTAAGTTTATTATCTTCCACAAGTTGAGTGGCCTTTTGAAAAGCGGGAAAAAGCGGGAAAAGCCTTGTTCCCCTATATGTTTTCTGATATAATTTCCTAACAATACGATAATAAGTAATTAGGTGGGCGCATAGCTCAGCTGGTTAGAGCGCATGCCTCACATGCATGAGGTCGGAGGTTCGAGTCCCCCTGCGCCCACCAGAAAAATTGAACGCGAAGGTAGAAAAGATTGAATCAAATCTGTTAACTGTTAAGTTCTGACCCCTCTAACAGATAGAAGAATATGCCGGAACAAGTAAATATTAAAGAAGAGATCAAAAAACTCATTCAGGTGCAGGAATTAGATGCCGAGATATACGATCTGAGCGCGGAAAAGGGCAGTTTTCCCGGGAGGCTGAATGAGATGGACAGCTCCCTGGAAGAGAAGAAAGGGGGCATGCAGGACGCCGAAGAAGAGCTGAAGAAACTACAGGTCTCAAAGAGCGAGAAGGAGACCGACATGCAGGCTAAAGAAGAACAGATCAACAAGCACGAGTCAGAGCTTTACCAGATAAAGAACAACAAGGAGTACAAGGCCCTCCAGCAGGAGATCGACAGTATAAAAGCCGATGTATCCCTCCTCGAGGAAGATATAATAAACCTTTTTGACGCGATAGAAGCCGCGCAGGCCAAGTGCGAACAGGAAAAAAAGATCTTTGAGGATGAAAAGCAAAAGGTCGAGAAAGAAAAAGAGACCATTAAGTCTGAAGAGAAGAGATTATCCGAACGACTCAACGAGTTGACCGCGAAAAGAAAAGAGTTCTCCGGAGCTGTCGCCCCAAAAGTGCTGCAGGAATACGAGCGGATACTGAAAAGCCGGGGAAGGATCGCGATCGTCAAAGTAAACGGGGAATTCTGCGGCGAGTGTAATATCCATCTGCGGCCGCAGGTGATCAACGAAGCGAAGATGAAGAAGAACCTGGTCTTCTGCGAAAATTGCGTCAGGATACTTTATGACGAGGATTAAGATATATGACAGGCTTCGGGTGTTCGCGGACGGAGGCTCAAGGGGGAATCCCGGACCCGCGGGTGTCGGCGTTCTGCTCCTTGATGATAAGGGCCGGAAAGTAGAGGAGATATCCAGGTACATAGGGAACGCGACGAACAACGTCGCGGAATACCTTGCGGTGATCTACGGGCTGCAGGAGGCGCTATACCGGGAAGCAAGGAACGTGGTCCTGAACATTGACAGCCAGCTTGTGGCAAGACAGCTTAAGGGCGAATACCGGGTCAAAGACCAGAACATGAAGAAATTCTTTGACATTGCCTTGAATCTCTTCAGGGGATTTGATAAGGTGGATATAAGGGAAATACCGCGCGAAGAGAACAAAGACGCCGATGCTCTCGTGAACAAGGCGTTAAACCTGAGAGCGCTTTTGTAAATAATGATCACGTATTTTCGTTCTTTATTATAGCTCATCGGAGTAGGTCGGGCGGTCGCTCTTTTCCACGTGTGGAAGGGAGAGGAAAGTCCGGGCTTCACATAGCGGCGTAGCGGGTAACGCCCGTCCACCGTCAGGTGAGGATTAGAGCCACAGAGACGAGTCCCCGGACCTTTGGCCCGGGGGGTGAAACGAGGCAATCTCTACGCGGAGCAAGGCCAAATAGGGGAGGAACCGGGGAGATCCGGATCGTGTCCCGTTAGAGGTAAACCTTTAGCGGGGCTTACGGATGGACCGGTGCGAGGCGGCTAGTCTCGCTGCCCATTCGATCTTGTTAAGGGGCAACCCTGAGCATTAGCGAAGGGCTATGACTTCCGGGTAGGCCGCAAGAGGCCGTCAGTGATGGCGTCCCCAGATGGATGATCGCCGGGCAGGTTTTCTGCCCACAGAACCCGGCTTATAGATCTGCTTCGATGGGCTTTTAAATGAGGTCACAACTTATGGAACGAAGTGAACATAAGTTGTAAGACCGAATTTATGCAGAGCGAAATGAGGTCACAACTTATGGAACCCCGGGTCTTTGCCCGGGGTAAACTCCGTGAACATAAGTTGTAAGGCCGAATTTATCCCGCGCGAAGGAGCGATTGCGCGACTGAGTCGAGGGATCCCTGAAAAGTTATATCTTTTCCCCAGTAAGGTCTCTAATGGAAGAAATCATTTCCATAAAAAATCTTTATTACACATATATATCAGGTAAGGACCGTGTTGACGCGCTCAGGGGAGTGGATCTCGGTATCACAAAAGGCGAGATATTCGGTTTTCTGGGCCCGAACGGAGCCGGCAAGACTACGACAATAAAACTTTTACTGGGCATACTGCTGCCGCAGAAAGGGGAACTCGCCATATTCGGCAGGTCTCCGTCCCTTCCCGCCGCGCGGCAGTCTGTCGGATATATGCCCGAAACAGCGGATTATTACAGATATCTTACACCTGTAGAGCTTTTGAACATGTACGGGAATATATTCGGTATAGAAAAAAGCCTCCTGGGCGGCAGGATATCGGAATTGCTTGAGCTTGTGGACATAAAGAACGCGGCGGGCAGGCTGATGGGGACCTTTTCCAAGGGGATGATGCAGAAGGTCAGTTTCGCGCAGGCGCTGATAAACGATCCGGACCTTTTGATACTGGATGAGCCGACAAGCGGTCTTGATCCTGTTTCGAGGAAGAGGATGCGGGAAGTGATCCGGCACCTTCGGGAAAAAGGTAAAACGGTTTTCTTTTCCTCCCACGAGCTTTCGGAGGTGGAGCTGGTCAGCGACAGGATAGGGATCCTGGACAGAGGAAATCTTCTGGCGATCGGTCCGGTAAAAGACCTTCTCGGCGGCAGGGGGGAAGGCGAGTCGCTGGAAACTTTTTTCCTTAAGATCATAGAGGAGAGGGCATGAGGACGATCCGCGCGATCGCGGGAAGCATGATACGGGAACTTCTGCGGAAAAAGGATTTTTATGTCCTTTTTATTTTCATACTCGTCCTTCTGGGACTATTGTCGTCGCAGACTTTTTTTGATCTGGAGGGGGTATCAAGGTACGTAAAGGACCTGGGGTATTCTCTGCTGATGCTTTTCTCTTTCATAATTGCCGTGACGTTTACGGCGAAACAGCTTCCTTCAGAGATAGAAGCCAGGACCATATATCCTTTGCTCGCGAAACCCGTGAGCCGGCACATGTTCATCCTGGGCAAATATTTCGGCGGTCTGGTAGTGTCAGTGATAACGTTTACGCTCTTTTTTGCCGTTTATGCCGCTTTTTACCTGGCAGGAGGAGAAGAGGGAAGTCCTATGCTGCTTGTCCAGGGATATATTTTCGGCGTGTTTTTTCTGTGCCTCGTGGTCGCTCTTGTGTTGTTCTTTTCAAATTTTCTGACATTGTCGGCGAACGTAACGCTATCGTTCATTTTATACATGATCATAAACGGTTTTTCCGATTCATTCAGGGATCTGGCCCTGTTTTCCAAAGGCGCGGCATCTGTCCTCTACGGCGCGATCTACTATTTGCTGCCGCATTTTGACTTTTTCGATCTTCGCGTAAGGCTCACACACGCGTGGGACCCGCTGGCAACCTGGGTGATCGCGGCCGTGGCCGTGTACACTTTTGTGTATTGTTCCATCCTGCTGTATTTCGCGGGGATCCTTTTCGGGAGGAAAAGACTTTGAGGTCAAAGAGCGTTCTCATGATCCTCGCGTGGCTTGTCCTGACCATCCTAATCGCGCCGAAGATCGGCGCGTATAATCAAGCGTTCATGGCGGGTCGCGCGGAACGGGACGTGCCGGTTTTTCTCAGGCTGTTCGGTGAGGGGCGAAATATTGTCTCGAACCTGTCCGTCATGCAGGCGGATCTTTATTTTCACGGGGGAGTGGCTCATGTTGACTGCGATCACATGCGGCAGACAGCCATGGGCCAGGCCGATATAGAAGATGAGCATGGTGAGGGGGAGAAGCGGCCGGAACTGAGCCCGTTCAACATACTTTTCAGGATATCGGAACAGACCGAGATCACCAGCCACGTGCACCTTCACGGCGACCGGGTAAAAGAGGTTATCCCATGGCTGTATTATTCGGCGGAGATCGATCCTCACAATGTCATGGCCTATACCCTGACAGCTTTTTATCTCGCTGACAGATTGAATAAAGTTAGTGAAGGCATAGCTTTTCTGAGGGAAGGGTTAAGGAATAATCCCGAATCCTGGCAGATAAACGCGGAAATCGGACGCATATATTTTGAACATTTTAGGAACTACGAAGCCGCTGAAAGGTACCTGAAAAGGGCGATGGAATTACAGCGGAAAGTCCCGCATGACAAATTCCAGGAAAGATATGTCCTTTCTTTTCTGGCGTACACCTACCAGGACATGGGGCGGGAGAAAGACGCGCTGCCCCTCTACCGCCGTCTTGAAAAACTCTTTCCGAAGAGCAAGGTCTTCAAAGAAAAAATTATGGAACTGTCGAGTCTGAAACAAAACTTGGAACCTGAAACCCGGAACCGGACAGGACGTTGACTTGAGAACCTACCTTGAATGTATACCCTGCTTTCTGCGCCAGGCCCTTGAGGCGGCGAAACTCGCGGACGCCGATGATGAAACGCAGAAAAAGATCCTGGACGAGGTTGCAGTAAGGCTTCCCGGGTTTTCCCTTAACGTTACGCCTCCCGAGATCGCAAGGACGGTATACGGAATAGTGGAAGAGCGCACAGGGGGCGTTGACGCCTATAAAAAGATCAAGGAAAAAAGCAATAAGATGGCCATGGAACTTTATCCGCGCCTCAAAAAGGTCGTGGAAGGTTCGCGGGACGTGCTTTTAAGCGCGGTGCGCCTGGCGGTAGCCGGAAATGTCATTGACTACGGTGTGCCCCGTTCGTTTGATATAGAAAAGGAGATAGAAGAGTGCCTGGAAAAAGATTTCGCGGTATTTGATTTCAGCGAGTTCAGCGCGGCGGTTGAAAAAGCGGAAAATATACTTTACATCCTGGACAATGCCGGGGAAATAGTTTTTGACAGGATATTGATAGAAGAGATGAAAAAAGACGTGGTGTGCGCTGTCAGGGGGAAGCCGATAATCAACGATGTAACCATGGAGGACGCCCGGCAGGTGGGATTGGACGACGTGGCCAGAGTTATATCCAGCGGTTCTGTAGTTCCGGGCACCGTAGTAAAGGACTGCAGTGAAGAGTTCCTGGAATATTACGAAAAGGCGGATCTTGTCATCAGCAAGGGGCAGGGGAATTTTGAGACGCTGGCTGACGAAGACAGGGATATTTTCTTTATTTTTAAAGCGAAATGCGAGGTCATAGCCAGGCATATTGGATGCGGGGTAGGGGATATAATACTTAAAAAAATTTAAAATTAAAAATAAACATATATTCCGGGGACATGCTTGGGCGAGCAAAATAGCCGTCAACAACAGGCGTGTCCCCGGAACTTCATATTTCCAATCTCTAAGTTTTCTTCCTCCTCACAAACCCGATAACCAACCCGAACACCGTGCCAAGAAACGGTATCGCCCCTGCCGGAAATTCCGGCACCGTGCTGCCGCCCGTGCCGAGAGAAAAGACAGTGCCATAACCGGAATCACCGCCCTGGTAAGTCATACCATAAAGCGTGCCTGAGTCCAGGGTCAAACGGCCTTTAGAATACCTTGCATCACTCACGCCGCCGGTGAAGTCGTGCAGGAGTGTATACCCCGTGCCGTCAGTGCTCATGGAAAAGAGAGTGCCATAATTATTAGAGTTACCTCCCTCGGGAGTCATGCCATAAAGCGTGCCTGAGTCCAGGGTCAAATCACCGCGAGGACGGCTTCCGTCACCATTCCCGCTGCCGGCGAAGTCGTGCAGCACGGTAAACCCTGTGCCGTCAGTATTCATGGAAAAGGCAGTGCCAGAGCCGAAATTACCGCCCTGGTATGACATGCCATAAAGCGTGCCTGAGCCCAGGGTCAAACTGCCGATAGGCAAGCATCCATCTCCCGCGCCGCCTGCGAAGTCGTGCAGGAGTGTAAACCCAGTGCCGTCAGTGCCCATGGAAAAGACAGTGCCATAATTAGAAGCACCGCCAGTGTAGGTCATCCCATAAAGCGTGCCCGAGTCCAGGACCAAACTACCCTCAGGCCAGCCTCCATCATTAGCGCCGCCGGTGAAGTCGTGCAGCAGGGTAAACCCTGTGCCGTCAGTGCCAATGGAGAAGACAGTGCCAGGGTTAGAAGCACCGCCACTATAGGTCATCCCATAAAGCGTGCCTGCGTCTAGGGTCAAACTGCCGCGAGGACTACTCCCATCACTTGCGATGTTGGTGAAGTTGTGCAACGGGGTAAACCCTGTGCCGTCAGTGCTCATGGAAAAGATAGTGCCATAACCGGAACCACAAGCCAGGGTCATCCCATAAAGCGTGCTTGCGCCCAGGGTCAAATTGCCGTAAGGCATGCATCCACCATTCGCCGGGCCGGGGGTGAAGCTGTGCAGTACGGTAAACCCTGTGCCGTCAGAGTTCATGGAAAAGAGAGTGCCCAAATTGGAACTACCGCCATATTGTGTCATCCCATAAAGCGTGCCCGAGTCCACGATCAAACTGTCGCGAGAATTTTTTCCATCATCCGCGCCGCCCGCGAACTCGTGCAGGAGTGTTATTGGCTCGGAATGTGCCACAGGCGCGATCGTGAGGGCCATCGTTGCGATGACGAATAGCGCCAGTATCGTCGTGCGTATTTTGTATTGCGTATGTCGTGATTTCATCGTAATTCTCATTGTTTCAGCAAATAACAATATAATCCGGAAACATGCCTGGGCGAGCCCAATAGGTGCCTCCAACAGGCGTATCCCAGGAATTTCTTAAAAAATAGCTACCTTTATATAATTTTACTTCCATAATTAAGTATAATTGTAATTTCTGATAATTCAAGGGGAATTCGCTGACTATTGCCTATTTTACATCGAAGTGGTCCGAATTAATTTCCGGCGTGTTTGGGGATTTTTTGATACAGCTCAGCCAAAAATAACTGCCGTATTTCGCTAACATTCCGGTGGTTGTTTTGGCAGATCTGGGTTATTTTGAGCTTGATTTAAACGCAAAAAGGCGAAATAAGCGTTTTAAAAGGCTTCGGAGATGCAATTTGCGGGAAGCGGGGATATCTATATAATTAAGGGTATTTGATTCCAGAGGGAGTTTACCTTTCATGAAAATGGAGACGTGAAATTACAGAGAGAAAAGGGTAAATAATCCTTGATAATACTTATGATATAAAACAAATTCTTAAAAAACTTGACAAGCATATTATTATATTCTAATCTAATATGTGAACAAACGTTCACATATGGTTATTAACTTGGAGCAGGTATGGTAAGAAAAAGACTGGACGAAGATATCATAAAGGAAATGAAATCGCAGGAGGTCATTGACAAACTGGCAAGGACCTTCAGCGTGTTCGGAGATCAGACGCGAATACGAATAATTCTAGCCCTGACAAAGGAAGAATTATGTGTCGCGGAGCTTTCTATTCTTTTGGGCATGAGCCATTCGGCTATTTCGCATCAGATGAGGGCGCTCAAAGACCTTGATCTGGTAAGGTGCAGGAAAGAGGGCAGGAGGGCGTATTATTCTCTTAATGATATCCATATTGAGAACCTGTTCAAGGAAGGATTGAAGCACGTTCTGGAGAAAATATAGACATTTAAATCAGTGGAGAAGAAAAATGGAAGAGATGATTTTAACGGAACTCAAAGTGAACCAGTCAGCGGTCGTGAAAGAGGTCCTTGGAGGTTACGGCGTTAAACAGCGGCTTGAGTCTCTGGGTATAAGGGCCGGTCAGAAGATCACAAAGATAAGTTCACATTTCTGGAGGGGGCCGATAACTGTGAAGGTCGGCAATGCTAAAGTTGCCATTGGTCACGGCATGGCGCAGAAGATCCTTGTGGAGGTATAACGTGGCGGGGAAGATTATCAACAGCGATAAGTCGTTGCCCGAAGAAGAGAAAAAGATACTTCTGATGGGAAACCCCAATGTGGGAAAGAGCGCGATATTTTCCAGGCTTACCGGCGCGAGGGTGACGATCTCGAATTATCCGGGAACGACGGTGGGTTTCAGCCAGGGGTTTATGAAGCTCGGGAAGGACGAGATGGCGGCGGTTATCGACGTCCCCGGCATCTATAACCTGGAAGCGGTCTGCAAGGCCGAAGAAGTGGCCCTGGAGATGCTGAAAAAGGGAGACATAGTCATAAATATCGTCGATTCAACGAACCTGGAGAGGAACCTTTTCCTTGCGCTGGAGTTAAGAGAGAGAAACATCCCGGTGGTCGTCGCGCTCAACATGTGGGATGAGACGCGCCACAAGGGGGTCGAAATAGATGCCCGGAAACTTGAGGAGGAACTGGGTGTCCCGGTGATCCCGACATGCGGCTTGACGGGCGAAGGGATAAAAGAGCTTGTGGAACGCCTGAGGGGCGTCGAAAAGAAGGATTTCAAGCCCCTGTCCAGGAAACACAAGTGGGAAGAGATCGGGAGGATAATAGAACTTACCCAGACGCTGCATCACCACCATCACACTTTTCTTGAAAGGCTGGAAGATATCAGCACGCGGCCCCTGACCGGGCTGCCGATAGCCGTTCTGGTAGTTTATCTTTCTTTTACGGTAATAAGGTTTATAGGCGAAGGCCTGATCGGATATGTCTTTGAACCGCTGTTCGAAAAATTATGGCTTCCGCTTATGCAAAAGCTCAGTCTGGCGTTCGGAGGAGGCGGGTTCCTGCACGATATCCTTATAGGGAATCTCGTGGAAGGGAATATTGATTTCGGGCAATCTTTCGGTCTTTTGACAACGGGGCTCTATGTGCCCATAGCGGCGGTACTGCCTTATATATTGAGTTTTTATCTTGTCCTGGGTATTCTTGAGGATTTCGGGTATCTGCCGCGCCTTGCGACACAGGTGGATAATCTGATGCACCGGCTCGGCCTTCACGGTTATGCCATAGTCCCGATGATACTCGGGCTCGGTTGCAATGTTCCCGGGGCGATGGCCCTGCGCCTTCTCGAGAACAGGAGGGAAAAATTCATCGCGGCGACCCTCATGGCGATAGCCGTTCCGTGTATGGCCCAGATAGCGATGATCGTGGGCCTTGTCGGTCAGCGGGGCGGGAGGTACGTGGCGCTGATCTTCGGCATCCTGTTTTCGATACTGGTCATAAAAGGACTATTGATGAACCGTTTTATGAAGGGGAGGAGCCCTGAGATCCTTTGGGAAATACCGCCTTACAGGATCCCCCAGCTCCAGGCGGTCGTAAAAAAACTCTACATGAGGGTGTCCGAGTTCCTGAAAGAGGCGGTCCCTTACGTTATGCTCGGTATTTTCATCGTAAATATTTTATATATACTCAAAGTGCTGGATTTCTTATCCCATGTATTTGCGCCGGTTCTAAGCGGGATGTGGGGGTTGCCCAGGGAGACCATATCCGCGATGCTTATAGGTTTCCTGCGGAAAGACGTGGCCGTGGGCATGCTGGGATCTCTTGATCTCACAACGAAACAGCTGGTAATAGCCTGTACGATCCTGGCTGTTTATTTTCCGTGCATGGCCACGTTTGTTGTCATGGTCCGAGAGATCGGCGCGAAAGACATGGCAAAGGCAGCCGGCCTCATGATATTGACCGCCGTTATCGTTGGAATGGCCCTTAATATTTTACTTTGATTTCGAGAGAGTTGCGAAATGATTTTCTCATGTCATTCCGGGCGAGCCAAAGGCGAGTCGAGGAATCTGAAACCCCTATTAAATATGAACTATAGATCCTTCGGCTCGGGCTTCGCCCTCGCTCAGGATGACAGAGTATCAGAAATATACCATTTCGCAATTCCCTCATCTCGATTTGCGGTTTTCTCAGCTTGTTCAAAAAGTGGTAAAAAAAGAGGCATCTGTCATGAAAGCGCTGGAGAAACTCGGGAACATATGGCATAAGAAACTGACGCGGAAGGATTTTTTAAGAAAGTGTCTTGCCGCGGGGCTCGGCATAGGGGCATCCTTGTATCTTTTCGATATAATGTCCAGATATGAAGCATACGCCGCCATAGGCGAGAAGAGGGGGATGCACGAGGCGCTCTTCTACGAGAAGATGGGAGATGATGCCGTAAGATGTCTTTTGTGTCCCAACCAGTGCGTCCTCTCGAACGGCCAGAGAGGGTTTTGTCGTGTCAGGGAGCCCGTTGACGGCAAACTGTATAGTTTGGTTTATGAGCTGGTATGCGCGGTCCACGTGGACCCTATCGAAAAAAAACCTTTTTTCCATGTGCTGCCCGGCACCAAATCCTTCTCCGTAGCCACCGCGGGATGTAATTCGCGGTGCAAGTACTGCCAGAACTGGACCATTTCACAGAGGCCGCCAGAAGAGACTACGAACCGCCGTTTAAGCTGTAAGGATCTGGTCGCGAGCGCTTCCTCGAACGGCTGCGCGTCGATCGCCTATACCTATACGGAGCCGGTAGTATTCTACGAATACATGATCGAATCGAGCAAAATAGCGAAACAGAACGGTATCATCAACATCGCGGTCACCGGGGGGAAGATCAACGCCGCTCCTCTGAGAAATTTGTGCAGGCACCTGGACGCCGCGAATATCGACTTCAAGGCATTTAACGATAAATTCCTGAGAGAAATATGCGCCCAGCGGCTCGATAACATCCTGCAGACGATCAAGATAATGAAAGAAGAAGGAGTCTGGATCGAGCTGACCAATCTCATAGTCCCCACGCTGAACGATAATATGGACGACATACGCCGCATGGCGGGATGGATCATGGAGAATCTGGGGCCGGATGTGCCTCTTCATTTTTCACGTTTCTGGCCCCAGTACAAGCTCAGGGCGCTTTATCCGACCCCGGTGGAAACCTTGAAGCGGGCCAGGGATATAGCTCTCCGTGAAGGGATGCATTACGTTTATATCGGCAATGTCCCGGCGTTCGTAACGGAAAGCACGGTGTGTCCCCGGTGCAAAAAAGTCGTAATAAAAAGGATCGGCTACAAGGTTCTTGAGATCAATATCGACGGCGGAAAATGCAGGTTTTGCGGCCGGGAGATCGCGGGCATCTGGAAATAAAATATGGATTTTAAAAAGACAATAACGCTCTCCATGATACTCACCGGGGCCACTGCGATGGTTTCCCAGATAGTTTTAATGAGAGAGTTTCTTGTGATCTTTTACGGGAACGAGATATCCATCGGGATCATCCTCGCCAGCTGGCTTATATGGGGTGCTTTTGGCAGCGCCGTTCTGGGCCGGTTTTCCGATCTTATCAGCGCCAGGATACGGGTTTTTTCGTCGTGCCAGTTCTGGCTCTCGTTCGTCATTCCTCTTAGTCTATTATCTCTCAGGTTGTCCAAAGGATTTATGGGGATCGCGACCGGGGAGATACTGGGATATTCGCCCATGATAGTATGCACGTTCGTGATCCTGTGTCTGCCTTGCGCCATTATGGGTTTCATGTTCAGCCTTGCATGCCGCGTCTACCGCGATCTTGCGGACGATCCCGCGGAAAGCGTGGCGCGGATCTACGTCATGGAAGCGGTCGGGGCATTGTCCGGCGGGCTCCTGGTGAGTTACTTCCTGATACGTTATATGCCCGCATTGAACATTTTGCTGATACTGTTCTTTCTCAACATGCTGGCGTCCGCCGCGATGCGGAGACACAGCGAGCATTTCCGGGCGAAGAGCTTCTTTTTCCGCGTTACCGTGGCCCTGATGGTCCTCGCGATGACAGGGGTGCTGCTGGGAGGCGCCGGCCGGCTGAGGCGTTTTTCCCTGGAGCGCATGTGGGAAGGGTTTGACGTTCTCGAATCAAAGGATTCCGTGTACGGGAACATTACCGTCACAAAAAGGGGCAAACAGCGTTCTTTTTACGAGAACGGACTGCATCTCTATACGGTCCCTGACCGGCTTTCTGCCGAGGAATCAGTGCATTTCGCTCTTTTGCAGGGGCAGGACCCCGGGGACGTGCTCCTGATCGGGGGCGGAGTGGGAGGCCTGCTCGAGGAGATATTGAAATATCCCGTCAAAAAAGTCGATTATGTCGAGCTGGACCCGACCATAATAGGCATGGCGAAGAAATACCTTAGCGGGGCGGATGCTTCCGTTCTTGAGAGCCCCAGGGTGAATATTATCAACGAGGACGGCCGTTTTTTCGTTAAAAGGACCCATAATTCATATGACTGCGTGATAATCAGCCTGGGCGATCCGTATACCGCGCAGCTTAACAGGTTTTACACCGTGGACTTTTTCAGGGAGCTCAGCCGGATACTCAAGCCCGGGGGCGTGGTATCTTTCGGGCTCACATCCTCCGAGAATTATATAGGCGAAGAATTGCGGGATTATCTGCGTTCCATATATCTGAGCCTGAAAACGGTCTTTCCTGACGTTCTTGTGATCCCGGGAGAGACCGCGTATTTTCTTTCCTGCAAGACAAAGGGGGTGTTGACCCATGACAGCAGCGTGCTGATGGAACGTATGAAAGAAAAAGGCGTGAATACCGTGTATGTAAGGGAATATTACCTTTTTAACAAACTTTCCAACGAAAGGTGCGCTTACACTGAAAATACGATCGAAGAGAACGTGGATGTGGGGAAGAACAGGGACTTTAAGCCCATTTCCTATTACTACGCGACGGTCTTCTGGGGCACTCATTTTAATACGCCTTTTTTCAGGCGGATATTACGGGCTGTCACGCGGGAGAACATATGGCTTGCGGCGGCTGTCTTCTGCTTTCTGATCCTTGTTTTCGGGTTTTTCAGCGCGAAACGGAGGGGAAAAAGGACGGCGTTGCTGGCCGTCATGACGACCGGTTTCGCCGAAATAAATTTCCAGATAGCGGTCATACTTTCGTTCCAGGTGATATACGGTTACGTGTTCTACAAGCTGGGGGTGATAATCACGTCCTTCATGGTAGGGCTGGCCCTGGGAGGTTGGATAATAGCCAGGTATATGTCCCGGATAAAGGACAGCATGGCGGTTTTTTCATGGACCCAGCTGAGCATTTGTATTTATCCGCTTATCCTGCCGGTGGTATTTCTATGGTTGTCACAAACACATTCCGATACTGTTTCCTGGCTGGGATCGAATCTGATCTTTCCGTTCCTTCCGGTGATATCCGGGATCATAGGGGGGATACAGTTCCCCCTGGCGAATAAGATCTATCTTGAAGATAAAGATAAACTGGGGCACGTGGCAGGCCTGAGTTATGGCCTTGACCTTTTAGGAGCGTGCGTGGGGTCTTTTCTGGCCGCGGCGTTCCTTGTCCCTGTGCTGGGGATCTTTCAGACCTGTCTGCTCGCGGCACTGATAAACGTGACAGTCCTGGCGATATTGTTACTACGGAAATAGGGGGACAGCGCCCTTATTTTTATGATAAACGAAAAATAAAGGCGCTGTCCCCCTATTTCACGGAAATTCGAATCTTGCCTAATCACGCAATACGCTATATAATACTTTTAAATCATACATTTTTTTAATTCGGGGATCAGTGCATAAGGAGTCTCATTTGGTACATGCGCGCGGAAATCTTATCGGGGAGAATGTAAAGAAAATACTGGGAGAGCTTCCGGATAATGTTGAACTGGTAGCTGCAGCAAAGACAAGGAGTCCGGAAGAGATACTGGAGGCGGTCCAGGCCGGCGTAAAGATCATAGGTGAAAATTATGTCCGGGAAGCAGAAGATGCTTTCGCTGTTATCGGGCGCAATGTAAGGTGGCATTTTATAGGGCATTTGCAGAGGAACAAGGCAAATAAAGCGGTCCGGATATTTGACATGATCGAGACTATTGATTCCGTGGCCCTGGCGGAAGAAGTGGATAAAAGAAGCAGGGCGATAGGCAGGGTGATGCCTGTATTGGTTGAGGTGAACAGTGGCAGAGAACAGCAGAAATACGGGGTTTTTCCCGAAGACGCGGCGGCTTTGATCGAAAAGATATGCGCTTTTTCGAATATAAAGGTGATGGGTCTTATGACCATGGGGCCGTTCTCAGGTAATTCTGAAAATGCCCGTCCTTATTTTGTGGAGACAAGGAAGGTCTTTGAAGATATCAAGGCCGTGGAGTTGCCCAACGCTGAGATGAGATATCTTTCCATGGGCATGACAAATTCTTACCGTGTGGCTATCGAGGAAGGCGCGAACATTGTGAGGATCGGGACAAAGATCTTCGGTGAACGCGGATACTGACGGATTTTTAACTTTAAACTTTCAATTTTAAATTTTATCTCATGTATGCAAAAGTCTTATACGATAACAGGGCGAAAAAAGGTCTTCTTTCCGGTATAGGGTTTTCCTGCCTGATCGACGGAAAGATACTGTTTGATACCGGCGAGGCCTCGCATTCACTTGTCGAGAACATGGATCGTTTGATGGTCTCCCCTAAGGAGCTCGACAGCGTGGTCATTTCTCATGATCACTGGGACCATACCGGCGGCTTGTGGGAGGTCCTGAAAAAGAGAAAGGGCCTTAAGGTTTTCGCGTGTCCTTCTTTCAGCGATACTTTCAAGAAGTGCGTGAAAGAATCAGGCGGCAAGCTGTGTTATACCGCAAAATTCAAAAAGATCGCCGAAAACGTGTACGTGACAGGCGAGATCATGACCGAATACAAAGGCGGCAAAATAGCGGAACAGGCATTGATCATCAAGGGAGATAAGGGGGTATCGGTCGTGACAGGCTGCGCGCATCCCGGGATCGTGAAAATAGTGAAGGCGGTTAAGAAGAGGTTTAAGGTTTCGAAAATATACATGGTGTTCGGTGGATTCCATCTTGAGGGACTGGACAGGGATAAGATCACCGGTATTATCTCAGATCTGAAGGATCTTGGCGTCGTCAAAGTGGGGCCCACGCATTGTTCCGGAGAAAAAGCCAGAAGGATGTTCAGCGGGCAGTATCACGAGAACTATATCGCTGTAAAAGCCGGACATATTATCCACTTGTAAGAACGCTGCGTCTGGTTTCAGGTGTCAGGTTTTTGGTTCTGGGCTGGAACCCGGAATCCGGACACTCAATACGCGATACACGATACTCAATACCAGATAGAAATATTATAAATATGAAAGTAAATAACGGAATCCCCGAAGGCGTGCATGACATGATCATCATAGGAGGCGGGCCGGCGGGTTTGACCGCAGGTCTTTACGCCGCAAGGGGTCGCATGGACGTTCTTCTCCTGGAAAGCCTGACCATTATGGGTCAGGTGACCATGACCGATCTTGTGGAGAACTATCCGGGCATAGAGAAGGCTTCGGGTTTTGAAATTATAAGCTCTTTTAAGAAACAGGCTGAGGCGTTCGGCTTGAGATCCCGCCAGGGGACTGTAAAGAAGGTATCATTCCGCGAAGAAGGGGATATCAAGGTTTGGCAGGTGGGGGACGAGAACGGCGTGTGTGAAGCTCTTTCGGTCTTAATAGCGAGCGGCGCCCGTCCGAAAAAACTGCGGGTCCCCGGGGAGGAAGAGTTTCTTGGCAAAGGCATCTCTTACTGCGCCACGTGTGACGCGGCTTTTTTCCGCGAGAAAGATATAATAGTTGTGGGGGGTGGCGATACCGCCGTGGAAGAAGCCCTTTTTCTGACACGTTTTGGAAAAAAGGTGACCCTCCTGCACAGGCGCGACAGGTTGCGGGCAACGAGAATTCTGCAGGAGCGCGCTTTTGCGAACGATAAGATGGATTTCATCTGGGATTCCGTGGTCGAGGAGATCGCCGGCGGCGAGAAAGTGGATGGTATAAAAATAAGCAACGTAAAAACCGGTGAGAAGAATGACGTTCCGTGTGAAGGAGTTTTCATCTATGTGGGATGGGATCCGAATACGGATTTTATTGAAGGCGGAGTTGAGATGGACAGGAACGGGCACGTCATAGTGGACCTGGAGATGAAGACATCTCAGGAAGGTATTTTTGCCGGCGGGGATTGCTGCAAAAAACATCTGCATCAGATAGTGACCGCCTGCGGGGACGGCGCGACAGCGGCTTTTTCCGCGCAACGGTATGTGGAAGAGATCAAGGGTATGGCTTATAAGTGAAGTGAGGCTAAAACTTATGGAGTCCTTCGACCCCTCGGCTTTGTTTATCCCGAGCGAAGCCGAGGGACTCGGGGCAGGCAGGTTCAGGATAAATGAAACGAACATAAGTTTTGTAGCCGAACTTCATCCCGAAAGAGGCTGACAGGCCGATTCGAGGGGGAAGGAGGAACGATGCGTTCGGATCAGATGAAAAAAGGTTTGGAGAGGGCGCCTCATCGCTCACTTTTCAAGGCGATGGGTTATATTGACGAAGAACTGAACAGGCCGATCATAGGTATAGCGAATTCATTCAATGAGGTCATTCCGGGCCATATACATCTCAAAGGGATAGCGGAGGCAGTAAAAGCGGGTGTAAGGATCGCTGGTGGTACCCCGATGGAGTTCAACACGATAGGGATCTGTGACGGAATAGCCATGGGTCATCAGGGGATGAAGTATTCGCTCCCGTCGAGAGAGCTTATAGCGGATTCCGTGGAAACGATGGGCACCGCTTATCCGTTCGACGGGCTCGTGTGCGTGTGCGATTGCGACAAGATAGTCCCGGGGATGATGATGGCGATGCTCAGGCTGAATATTCCCGCGATAATCGTAAGCGGCGGCCCCATGATGGCGGGCAGAAGGGAGAAGGATGCTATAGACCTTATTACCGTCTTCGAAGCTGTGGGAGCCCGCGCGTCAGGAAAGATCACGGATAAAGAGATGAAGGAGATCGAGGAGCTGGCCTGTCCCGGTTACGGGTCGTGCGCGGGAATGTTCACGGCGAATTCCATGAACTGTATCAGCGAAGCGCTGGGCCTCAGCCTTCCGGGTAACGGCACAGTGCCGGCGGTGACGGCCAGGAGGCGAAGGCTGGCGAAAGAAGCCGGGATGAAGATCATCGAACTGGTGAAAAAAGATATCAAGCCTGGCGATATCGCGACCGAGAAAGCGTTCAGGAACGCTATCGCGGTGGAAATGGCCCTGGGCAGTTCCACCAACACCGTGCTGCATCTTCCCGCTATCGCGAACGAAGCCGGAATAAAACTCGAGCTGGGACTCTTCAATGAGATCAACGGGAAGACCCCGCACCTGTGCCGTCTTTCCCCTGCGGGGGATCAGCATATCGAGGACCTGGACGCGGCGGGGGGGATACCAGCTGTCATGGCGGAACTTAACAAAAAGAAGCTGCTGAATATGGATGCTTTAACGGTTACCGGACAGACGTTAAAGAAGAACATAGCCGATGCTTATAACTTGGATATCGGAGTTATAAGGCCGGTGGAAAACCCCTACGCGCCGGACGGTGGCCTGAGCATACTTTTCGGGAATCTCGCTCCCGAAGGCGCCGTCGTGAAGAAATCGGCGGTGGACAATGCCATGATGACGAATGAAGGTCCCGCAAGGGTCTTCGATTCGGAAGATGACGCCATGAAAGCCATAATGGGCGGCAGAATAGAAAAGGGCGACGTGGTTGTCATACGTTACGAAGGTCCTAAAGGAGGTCCCGGCATGAGGGAGATGCTCGGGCCTACCGCCGCTATCGCGGGTGCCGGCCTGGACAGGTATGTTTCTCTTATTACCGACGGGCGGTTTTCCGGGGGCACGCGCGGGGCCGCGATAGGACATATCTCACCCGAGGCACAGGAAGGCGGGGTGATCGCCGTTATAAGGGAAGGGGACAGGATAAGGATCGATATACCCAACAGATCCATTGAACTTCTTGTGGGCGAGGGGGAGATCAAAAGCCGCCTGGGAAAATGGCAGAGACCCGACTACAGGGTCAAGACGGGGTATCTGTACCGTTACGCCAAACAGGTGACATCAGCTTCTACCGGAGCGATCTTTAAAAGTTGATTTTTAACTTTTACTATATTGTAAAATTAATTTCTTACACGAAACAAATGTCATCCTCCGGCTTGACCGGAGGATCCAGGCGAATGATTACTGTAGATTACCCGATCAAGTATGCGCATAAGTCTTTTCTGGATTGTCCGGTCAAGCCGGACAATGACAATGGGGAAAAATAGTTAGATCGGGCAATGACAGTATGGCAGAAATTGATGTTATAGAGTACTACCGTGGAAGACTATAAATACTGCCCCATGTGCGGATCCCGGCTTGAATGGGATTTTATCGAAGAACGCGACAGGCAGGTCTGCAAAAGCTGCGGGTGGATAAACTACCTCAACCCCACTCCTGTCGTGTCATGTCTTGTCAAGAACGGGAAAGGTGAACTCCTCCTGATAAGAAGAGGCATAGAACCGTGTAAGGGGAGTTGGGCGTTACCCGGAGGATTCATAGAGCTTAACGAATCCCTTCAGGAAGCCGGTTCCCGCGAGCTGAGAGAGGAGACCGGACTTAGCGGGAAAGCGGGACATCTCGTCGGGATGGAGATGCAGGAAAGCAGGATGTACGGGACGATCCTGACCATAGGCGTTGAATTCGCTATTGAGTCCGAAGATGTCAGTGCGGGGGATGATGCCGCCGAAGCCCGGTTTTTCCCGGGAGAAGAACTTCCAGAAATTCCATTCTCAAGCCAGCGTAAACTTGTCGAAGAGTTCCTCAAGAGCAGATAATTTCTTCTGTTGTATATTTTATATATAATACCGTCTATGAAACTAATCCTACACCGTCATTATTTACGATCTCACACTTGTACCCTATTCTAATCCCAAACCTGTACCGTGTTCAAGTTTATGAAGGGATTTTGTCATACATAAAGGGCGGATCATGGGCAAGTCGGATGAGATATTAGACGATTATGTGGCCTGAGGGGGTACAGGTGTGAGATTAACTTTGGGGACAGGTGTAAGATCAGTCTTAGGTACAACTGTGGATTCAATTTGATAAACGGTACTGCTAACTTCTGCTAACTTAACTGAAACGGTACTGCTAACTCACGTCCTTTCCCTTTTCTTGCAAATGTAAACTAATAATGGTAAACTGGTTTACAATATGGAACTGATGCAGGCAGAATATATATCTTCATTGCCCCTGGAGCAGCTCTTGGCCGCTGCTAACGAGATCCGCCGCGAAATTCTGGGAAATCATATTGAGATCTGCGGCATTGTCAACGCGAAATCCGGAAGGTGCGGCGAAGACTGCAAGTTCTGCGCGCAGTCGGCTCATTACGCTGCGGATGTGGAGGAATATCCGCTGTTAGACAAAGAGGAGCTCGTTAATGCTGCCAGGGCCGCGTCCGAGAACGGGGCGGACCGATTCGGGATAGTGACAAGCGGCAAGGGCCCTGGGCGCGAAGAGATCGAGAAAATCGCAGATTCCATACGGGAGATAAGGAAGGATGCGGGGATCAGCGTCTGCGCTTCCCTTGGCGTGCTTGACGAGAGATCGTTCGTTATTTTAAGAGAAGCCGGACTATCAAGATATCATCACAACATAGAAACTTCGGAGAGTTTCTATCCTCAAATAGTTACTACCCATGATTACGGCCAGAGGATAAATACAATAAAGAATGCGAAAAAAGCGGATATTGAAGTCTGTTCGGGCGGGATAATCGGCATGGGCGAGACCTGGCAGGACCGTATCGATATGGCGTTGCTCTTGAAAGAGCTGGAAGTTGAATCAGTTCCTCTGAACTTCCTGGTGCCGATAAAGGGAACGCCTCTGGAAAACGCGGGAAGTATAACTCCGCTTGAGGCCTTAAGGGTGATAGCCCTTTTCCGGATAATACTCAAAAAAGCCTCAATAAAAATAATTGCCGGAAGGGAATCCGTGCTGAAGGATTTTCAGGGATTGATGTATATGGCAGGCGCGGACGGGATGATGGTAGGAGGATACCTTACCATTGCCGGCCGTTCCGTTGAGGAAGACCGCGCCCTTGTTGAGGAGATAAAGAAGTTATGGAGCGAAGAATAGAAAGATTCCTTGAACAGCGGGAGAAAGAGGGCCTTTTGCGGCGGTTGACGGAAATTGTGCCCAAAAAAGGCGGTTTTCTGCTGGTCGACGGCCGTAAATACGTCAATTTCTCTTCGAATGACTACCTGGGATTATCCTCTCATCCGGGGCTGGCCAGGGCGGCGGGGGAGGCGCTTTCGCCCGTTGTGGGAGCTTCCGCGTCCAGGCTCATGACCGGCAGCACAAGTCTGCATCATCTGCTTGAGGGACTGACGGCCGGATTCAAAGGCAAACCGGCCTCTCTTGTCTTCAATTCGGGATACCAGGCGAACGTAGGCATAATAAGCGCTCTCTGCGGTAAGGATGATTGCGTGTTTTCTGACAGGCTGAACCACGCGAGCATAATAGACGGGATCCGTCTTTCCGGAGCGAAATTATTCCGTTTCCGGCACAATGACACGCACCATCTTGAAGAACTTCTTCGCAAAGAGAGGAACAGATGTAAGGGGGCGCTTATCGTCACTGAAACGGTTTTCAGCATGGACGGTGATATCGCGCCGCTGAAGCGGATCACGGAATTGAAGAAAGAACATGATTGTATGCTGATGGTAGACGAGGCGCACGCGACCGGGATCTTCGGAAAAAAAGGAAGCGGGATAGTTGAAGAGGAGGGCGCGGCAGAAGAGGTTGATATCATCATGGGGACCTTTAGCAAAGCTCTCGGGGGGTTCGGCTCGTACGCGGCTGTGTCGGAGATGTTAAAGGGTTATCTTGTCAATACGTGCCGGAGCTTCATTTATTCCACGGCGCTGCCTCCTTCGGTGATATCCGCGGATATCGCTTCTCTGGACCTTGTGGAAAAAGAACCTTACCGGAGGGAGACACTTTTGTCGAACTCCGGGTATTTCAGGGATAAGCTCATGGAGAAAGGATTTCACGTCACAGGCACGTCGCAGATACTTCCGATAATAACGGGAGACAACCGGGAAACGCTGGATATGAGCGATTTTTTAAAGGCAAAAGGGTACTGGGTTACGCCGGTAAGGCCTCCCACGGTCCCGAATGGCCAGGCGCGGCTCAGGATATCCCTGACTTATGACCATACAAGGGAGATGCTGGATGAGTTTATCGAGGATATATGTAAGTTTTAAGAAACTTTTTACTGGCGAACGAGAAAGATGGATAAGAATATAATCTCAGGAAATTTTTCCAGGAGCGCGGCGAGTTACGACGACCATGCCTCGGTCCAGGGAAAATGCGCCGAAAAACTTATTTCGCTTATCAGGGGCAGAGATTTTACGAACATACTTGAAGTGGGGTGCGGGACGGGAATGTATACAACCTTACTGCGGGACGAATATAGTAAGGCTGAAATTACCGCGGTCGACATATCCGGGGACATGGTGCGGGTCGCGAGGGAGAAGTTCCCCGGTGATGATATTCGTTTTGAGATCGCGGACGGGGAAACGATAAAATTTGACAGAAAATTCGATCTTATTACCTCTAACGCGAGTATTCAGTGGTTTGAGGACCTCGATATGACTCTCAGGCTTTTCAGGGATTCTCTTGCCGGCAGCGGGGTGTTATGTTTCTCAATGTATGGTCCGGAGACGTTTCAGGAATTAAAAGCGGTGCTCGGTTTCTTTTTTGGCGCGCGCCGTTGGCTCAGCTCAAGCAGGTTCGTTCTCTGTAATGAAGTTGAGAACATCGTGAGAAAATATTTCCGGAGATCCGAGATAGCGGAAGAACGTTTCAACGCGGATTTTGTTTCGATATGGGATCTTTTAAAGGACATCAAACACAGCGGGACCAGGGGTGAAGGCCTCGGTGATGACATCTTTCTCGGGAAATACACTGTGCTGGAGATGGAGAGGAAGTATATCGAAAAATTCGGCAGGATTACCGCGACGCATCACGTGTATTTCTGCAGGGCAGAGACGTAGTCGTTAAGTTGAAGATAAGTTTGGTGTTGGGTTCAGGGTGTTAGGTGTTTGGCGCCCAAAACCTAAAACCAGAACCCCGGCACCCAAAACCGAGCACATGGTTAACTCGATTTTCATAACAGGGACGGATACCGGAGTCGGAAAGACGGTTGTAACCGCTTTTCTCGGAGGATACCTTTCCGGAAAGGGTGTCAAGGTGGTCACCCAGAAGTGGATCCAGACCGGATGCGCCGGGATATCCGGGGACGTGGCGTTTCACACGAAATTTATCGGCAGCGGCGAAAAACATTTGGAAAAGTACCAGACCGAAAGGACCCCGTATGTGCTGGAATTTCCCTCTTCACCGCACCTTGCGGCTTTGCTTGAAAAGAAACATATTGACGCTGAAAAGATCGAGCGGGCTTTCCTGAAACTTTCAAAGGAGTTCGATCTTGTCCTTGTCGAGGGCACGGGAGGATTTATGGTCCCGATCAACGACGAGCAAACAATAGGGGATATAGTGAAGGGACTTTGCCTGCCTGTCCTGGTAGTCGCGGAAAACAGGCTGGGTGCGATAAATCAGACGCTCCTTACGGTAGAAGCCCTGAGGAAAAGAGGGCTTGAGATCCTGGGCATAGTTTTCAACAGGCTCTCGAAGGAAGGCGACAGGCTGATCCTGGAAGATAATCTCAGGATCGTGAAAAGGCTCACAGGGGTCGAGGTCCTGGGTGAACTTCCTTTCTCCGAAGATATGGACGCGCTTTACCGGTCGTTCCTGCCTGTCGGGGAGAAGATCTTCAATAGATTAAACTGAAGTCTGGTGTTGGGTGCTTGGTGTTGGCCAAAACCAGAGTTGTCGTTTAACAAAATCAATACCCAATACTCAATCCTGAATGGCTGATACGCGATACGTGATACCCATAGCAAGCAAGCGCGCACAATACCGGCTTGTTTTTGAATGGAGGGAATCAGTGAAAAATGACCTGGTCCGGAAAGACCTGAAACACATATGGC
>JAYEOV010000018.1:0-48738 GCA_034723315.1 Candidatus Omnitrophota bacterium
GATTTTTCTGTTTTTCTCGCTGATATCCAGTATAACCGCTTCGATCTCTTCGTCTTTTTTGAGTATTTCGCCGGGATAGATGATCTCTTCGGTCCAGGAGAGATCGGAAGATCGGACGAAGCCTTTAACGCCTTCCTCCAGTTCTATCAATGCGCCGTAGCTGGTTATATCGGTAACCGTCCCTATGGTATGGTCGCCGACTTTATAGCGCTGTTCGATATTTCCCCAGGGTGCTTTAATAAGTTTTTCCAGGTAGTAAAAAAAACCTGCCTTGAATTTTATTCCGAGCCTGTTTGCGTCCTTAAAATATTTAAGCGCCCTTGGGTAGTCTTTTTTGGCTACATAAACCTGCCCGAACAGAAAATGGGTATAGGCTCTGTAAGTTTTGGGGATACTTTTTTTATGAAGGGGGGATAGTTCCCACGATGCGGGGTTTAAAGGTGCCGCCGTCAGCGTAGCAAGAAGTTTATCATGTAAACCAAGGCGGAAATAAGTTGTTGCGAGTTCAAGCTGAAAATTGACAGAAGTGGCGCCGATTTCATTTATTCTTTCGAATTGCTGCATCGCGTCGAATAAGAGCCCTGTTCTCAGGTATAAACGTCCCAGCCGGTAACGGGCATTTAGTTCAGTGTTTCTTTTCTTGTCTTTTCGGGAATACTTAGCGGCATGTTTATATGCCGCCAGAGTTTCAGTCAGGTTTCTTTTTCTTTCGTAGATTGAGCCAGCCAGCATATAGGCATCACCATTTTCCGGGTCGTATGAAATGGCTGTTTTTGTTTCTTCCAAAGCTTCATCTATCATGTTTTTGGAAAGATAAATCGATGCCAGTGTCAGCCGTGAAGTGGCTTCCTCCGGATAGAGATCGATCAGTCTGTTGCATATGGATTCCGCCTTATCGTATCTTTTCTCCCACAGGTATATATCCTTCAGTCCCGTTAAGGCATCTTTATTGGCGGGATCTATTTCCAGTGTTGCGTTATATTGGTCAATGGCAGAAAGGATGTGCTTTGTTTCCTCAGGTCCGGGACGAAGCAGGACTGTATGGTATTCAGCCAGTTTTAATCTTGGAGGGATGTAAAAGGGATATTTCTTTATAAAATTTTTGTAATTTATTATTTTTGTTTGAACATCCTTTTTCCTGTTTACGGCACGCAATAACAGATATTGCGTCTGTTTGAACGGAAGCGCTGCTGACAGGACTAAAAAGGGCAGGGCAAGCATGATTATGAACGAAATTAAAAGGATTTTTTTTATACTTTTTGGCATATTTCAGCTTTCAGGCGTTTAAAATAAAAATATATTCCGGGGATATGCATGGGCGAGCCCAATAGGCACCTGCAACAAGCGTGTCCCCGGAACTTCACGTTTTTGTCAAATGTTGAGACCTGACCCCTTGTTCGGGAATTTTATGGCATTGCTACTTTTTATCGAGCACTTTTGAAGATTTACTATCGCCCGCGTCTATCAGCATCCATTTATAGCTTACCAAGAAAATAATAACGATGGTGATCGTATATAACACCATTCCCGCGTATGTATGGAACGCCTTAAGCGCCAATTGGGGGCTTATGAAATGACCTACGAGAATCAGAGTAAAAATTCTGAGTATGTTGGCTAAGCACATTATCAATACGCCGCAGACCCCCACGATGACCGCTTTTCTTTTGTTTATTTCTTCCCATCTTGAAAGCAGGGCGAAAATAAATATGACGAGGAACAGTGTTATTCCCTCTAACCCTGCGCATGTATAAGCTATTCCCACCATGAAAGAGTCGGTCCCCAGCATCGGGTCGCCTTCTTTTAAAAATGTCAGTTTAGCGGGTAGCCCGCAGAGTGCCAGGAGCATGTAATTTATTTTAGCAACACTTTTGGCCAGCAGCTTCCATAGTATAGTGCCCGAGAATTCGGCGATGAAAAAAGATAAAATAATGGAAAAGACGTATTTTTTAACGATGTTTTTTGCGCGAAAAACAATAGAAAAAAGGGAATAATGGCAGCAGGCGAAAAGTAAAAGGAAGACAGCGCGGTATCGTATGATCAGAGCTCCCGCTCTTTTGTTGAAAAAACGGGCGATTACTATAAGGGGATGTGTATCCGGCAGGGACACAAAAGGGAATATCTTCACCAGGTAGAAAAGAAAAGCAAAAAAAAGTCCGCAAAACAGCAGGTGCAGAGGCAGAAAACGCATATCAGGTTCTTCCCTGGGAGCGAAATCTGATTTCCGCAGAAGAGAGAACAACAGTATCGTTAAAAACAGCAGTATATGTGCTTCGAGATGCGCGTGAGGAAAGGAGATCGGAAAATACAACTCTGGCGCTACCCGCAAAGGCAGAAAATACAGTTCTACGAAAACCAGGCCAGCCAGCGCGATATAAAGATAAATATTATTTTTAATGACATCTGAATGGGTGCCTGTTGATGTGGTCATGTCGACTTAGTATGCCATAGAATGCTGTAATGGTCAAATTACACAAGTTGATAGTCCTGTGTAAATTGGCAATCCAGGAGAATGGCGGTTAGTGTCAGGAACCTCACTGGAAGTTGTTAAAAAATTAACAAAAAATTAACTTTTTTATTTGACTTTTAAGAAAAATATGGCATACTTTAAGAGAACGTAAAGATAGCTATACTTAAAGCTTTTAAATTATTTTATCAGCAAACCATTCGAAAGGTGTGGTGAGAACGATGAAGACGCGAAAGATACTGAAATTAGCACTAATTCTAATGTTCGCGGGTTGTCTCACGGCACACGCGGATGAATTCGAGGTCATTCATGGATTCGCCGGTGGAACTGAAGACGGCAAGTCCCCAAATGGAAGCCTTTTAATGGATTCGGGAACACTTTACGGTATGACATCTGCAGGTGGAGATTCGGATTATGGCACGGTATTTAAGATAAACCCTGACGGTAGCGTATTTAACCTTCTGCACGAATTCAGTGGGTACCCTCATGACGGCAGAAGCCCACAAGGAAGCCTTATAATGGATTCGGGTACACTTTACGGTATGACAAAGTGGGGTGGAGATTCGGCGCTCTCCCCCAGGGGAGGCACGATATTTAAGGTAAACCCTGACAGCACCGGATATAATATTCTGCACGATTTTAACGGGAGTTGGGGAGAAGCTGGTGACGGCAGGTGGCCATCGGGAAGCCTTATAATTGATTCGGGTACACTTTACGGTATGACAGCCCAAGGTGGAGCTTCGGAAGACGGCACGGTATTTAAGATAAATTCCAATGGTACCGGATATCAAAATCTGCGCGAATTTGTGGGGGGAGCTGACGACAGTGGGCTTCCATTTGGAAGCCTTATAATGGATTCGGGGAAGCTTTACGGTATGACAAATGAAGGTGGAGTTGAAGAGGCCGGGACGGTATTTTCGATAAACTCCGACGGCACCGGATATAACCTTCTGCATGACTTCGGGGTTAGCGGCTGTGGTTGGGAGTGGCCAGATGGAAGCCTTATAATGGATTCGGGAACACTTTACGGTATGACTTTTTATGGTGGAGTTCCGGATTATGGCACGATATTTTCGATAAACTCCGACGGCACCGGATATAATATTCTGCACGAATTCGCGGGAGGGGTTGACGACGGCGGCTGGCCGGATGGAAGCCTTATAATGGATTCGGGAATACTTTATGGTATGACATGTGGTGGTGGAGATTCGGATGATGGCACGATATTTTCGATAAACTCCGACGGCACCGGATTTAACCTTCTACACGAATTCGGGGGGGGAGCTGACAACGGCCGCTGGCCATTTGGAAACCTTATAATGGATTCGGGGACATTTTACGGTCTGACAACTGGTGGTGGAGTTAATGGAAGCGGCACGATATTTTCCTATGACCTCATCGAATATTTGATCAGAAATGCGGCAAACTTGTCTCCCGAGGGGTTCCAGTTCGGGTATTCAGCTGAAGACATTGACGCTCTGGTAGATCTTTACAGAAATGGGGATCCCGGAACGCCCTTAACGATAGGAGGTATCGACTGGACTTACACGGATGACACGTTTACAGGATACGATAAAGGAGACGCATGGATGGGGGGCGACACATATTACATCAAGCTCGGCAGTGGGCTTGAGGGTAATCCGGAGGGAGGTGGCCCAGTCCCCGAATTACCCCCTCATGCGGCGCAGGTCCTGGTACTGGCGCTTGGCGGCGTGGTAGGCTGGGTAAGGAGGCATATAAAATAATTTTATTATAGTGAGAATGGACGTAGTCCAGCCGACGAAGTCCGGTGTCAGAATCCACCGTAGCCAGATAATATGATCTAGTTTGGCGAAGGCGGGAGTAATCTCATAAAAGGCAAAAAAACGAGTAAAAGGACTTGGGGACATTCTTCAAGGGGACACGCCTCAAGTGGAAAAACGGCGGTATTGGGCATAAAACATAAAAGCTGAAATTCTGGGGACACGACTGTTGCAGGCGCCTATTTGGCTTGCCCAGGCATGTCCCCAGAAGATACAAAAAAGTAAGCTTTTTTTATTTGATTTTTACGGAAAATACGGTATACTTTAAGAGAATATAAAGTAAGCTATATTTGGAGCTTTTAAGTTATTTTATTGGCAAACCATTCGAAAGGATGGGACGCAAAGCTAAAGGGCCTTACTTCGGGGCTCGTTGCCCGTGACTCGTTTGACGAGACACGAGCGACGAGCGACGGAAAGGCAGCCAGTTGCCGATCGTGTCCCGAAGGGGCAAGACCCCAGTAAAATCGGGGCGAAAAGCCGATAGTTAAACAAAGCTTTGTGACCCAACAGATCAATGGTTGGGTTTTTTTATTCTATTAACGGTCAACAATTTAAAGAAGTATAACAAAAGCGCTCAAAGTGCAGGATGATGTGAGAACAATGAAAAACGGACACAAAATACTGATAGTATTTTGTGTGATCGCGTCCCTGGGTTTTGCCGGAGAAATGGGGGGCAACGGAAAAACAAATAAGTAGCTGGATGTTATAAGAATTGATTGAGAAATGATTAACAAACGAAATAAATAGGAAAGAAAAGTGAAGAAGAGTAATGCTAGAATGTTGAGGAATATGATCATTGTACTGGCGGTATCATGCGTAGCGTTGATGGGAGCGTCTCCCCTGTTTGCTGACATTTTTGGGTATGAAGCTGAGATAAAATGGGGTAATACGTTTTTTGATATTGATAGCATCATGGGCTCTTGGTTTACTTGCTCTGAAAGCGGAACCGCTGATAGTTTAACTATTGGTCTGCATGGATGGGGAACCAGTAAGATAAAAGGTGCCATTTATAGGAAGAGTGATAATTTTTTAGTTGGTGAAACAGAAGAGAAAAACATATTTGTAGGTCCAGCTGAGTGGCATACATTTAATTTTTTGAGCTCCCCACAGCTCAGTAATGAGGATTACTATCTGGTAATGTGGTACGAAACAATGACCCTAGGCTTTAAAGGTGAAGATTTTTCAGGTAAAGGGGCATATCATTATGTTTCTTACGGTTCGGATTGGCCTAATCCTTGGTCCCCGACAACAACTGGTGGGTTTGCTGATGTGAAATACTTCATCTACTGCACTTATACACCGGATGGTGGCGGTGTGCCGGAAATACCGGCAGGTGCGATGCCGTTTCTTGGAGTGGTATTGAGTCTAGTTATAGGACGGCTGAGGAGGTTTTTAAAATAAGACGGGGAAAACAAAAAGGAGAAAGAATATCCCGTCTCGGAGAATCCCGGGTTTGTTGACCGGGCTCTTTTTTAAACTTCCTCACCTTCATCCACGTATATCTTTGCAATAATTCCAAAGAACTTCTTTAAAATTTCTACGCCTTTCACAAAACTGGAGAGATTTTATGGAAAAAAACTGCTGTTTTCACTTGAAGCATCTCTTTGATATCAATCCTCTCAAAAACTATGAATTGTTATTCGGCAATTTAAACACTTTTAGCTTAAAACCTGGACCACGTCCCAGAGGCGGACGTTCTCCTTATCATCCGGCAAGTCTGTTAAAAACGCTGAAGAAAACGTTGAAATGTTATAGGCAATGTAATAAAATATTTTTTTCGAATGGAGAAAGTTAGAATTTAATCCAGCGGGAACTCCCCGCCTGTAAGGGTGGGGATGAGAGCAGTATCCTGCTTGCAGGACAAGCGGAGCTTGAATTATAGGAAATATAAAGAACCACGCCTGTGAGGGCGTGGGCATCTATCATGCCGGCGTAATAATTTAAGGATCACTTTGTGATATGTTGCTAAAACGAAAGTTTAGGAAATATCTTTATCGTCGTCCATTTATCGTGGACCGCTTAAGAAAAATTCTATACTTAAAGATCTTAAGGAATAATTTTGTATATAAAAATCATGTACTCAAAAAAGCAAAAAAATTTGCAAAAGAAATAAATTATGAAAGACCCGGATTAGTGTTAGAGACTACATTTAACTGTAATGCCAGTTGCATATATTGCAGTCGCAGTAAAACTGAACATTCAGGGACCATGTCCATGGATCTTTTTAGAAAGATAATAGACGATTGTGTTGATAGAGGGATTAAAAGTGTCACTCTTAGCGGGTGGGGGGATCCTTTATTGGATGAGCACTTGTTCGAGAGGATAGAGTATATTACAAGTCATGGCCTGGTTTATGGTGTGTTTACGAACGGTTCACGCATGAATGAATACGTTTCAAAGAAATTGCTAGATTCAGGAGGACTGGTATTTATAAACTTTTCCTTAGGAGCGTTCAATAAGGATATATATGAAAACATTGTGAAGGGTCTTGACAGGGACAAAGTGTACACTAATGTGATCAATTTTTTGGAATTTAAAAGGAAAAGAGGGTTAAGCAAACCGCATGTAGCTGTTTCCATTGTCAAGATAGATCTTAACCTTAAGGATATCAGAAAATTCGTGAATTTCTGGGCCCACCAGGAAGGTGTTAATGAAATCGTACTTAACGATCTAAAAGACAATGTTGGACAGGTCAATGTAAGATCAATTGGCAAATATACGTTTAGGTCTAAAGAGGGATGCTGGCTTTCGCCATGTTGTTTTCTTTTTGTAAAGCCTTGTTTTTATGTTTATCACGACGGAAGGGTCTCTCCCTGTGGACAAGATACACCGAGAAGAGAACTCATAATAGGAGATATGAACGGACAAACGATAAATGAAATATTCACTTCACGGGAATATGACGATCTGAAAGAGATGCATTTAAAAGATCAAAGAAAACTGCATAAGGTTTGTGGAAAATGTTTGCGCCACTCGTATTGGGTTTATCCTTGATCTTATAACAATTGTTCGATCATCATGATAGGAGATCGCAGCAAAAGTAAAATTTTTTTAAGAACCCAGGAGTGAGGATATCGCAAGGAGACGTTTTTCTATAAAGTAAAGAACCATAAAGATTATCCGGCATAATGGATCTTACTTCAATGAAATCAGCGGCGGAAAGAATATTTGATTATTAGCATTATAACGTGATGCGTGAGAGATGATACGTAATAAGTCTGGATCACGCGCTACGCACAACGTAGCAAAAAAAGGGCGTTTTCTTTAAAGGAAACGCCCTTTTTTTCTTTCAAACCCCGCAAGGCAGCCGTATATAGCAAAATATAGCAATATATAGCAATAAGAAAAATCTAACAAAAATTTGCATTTTTAAGCACTATTATTATAATTATATATATATTTGTAAAGCTACGGTAGAATTTTAGTAAATATGAGAGGTGATGATCATGGAAGAGGGATCGCGTACACAGATTATGACCGCTAAAGAAGCGGCCAAGTATCTCGGTCTCCATCTTGTCACTGTATACCGACTCATCAAGAGTGGTGAGCTGCCCTGTTTCAGGGTCGGCGGACAGTGGAGGTTCAAAAAGGACCTGCTTGACGAGTGGATAGCAAGCAGCACGAACAGTAATAACAGCTGACCAGACAGGGATATTTTGGAGAGTTGATATGGATACATTCGATAAAGTTAAATGGTATGTGCTATACACTAAACCGCGTCACGAGAAATTCGTGGAATCCGAATTCCTTAAAAGGGGAGTTGACGCTTTTACCCCTAAGATAACGTTAAGGCGCAGGTGGTCAGATCGCATTAAAGAGGTCGAGGAACCGCTGTTCAAAGGTTATTGCTTTGCTAAATTTCCTCTTAAGGATAAGAGGAATATAGTCTCCCTTCCGGGAGTAGTGGATATCGTGAATTTCAGCAAAAAATATGTACCAGTTGAAGATTCTGTCATAAGGTCTCTAAAAATAATGATAGATAACGATCTCAAAATGGACCCTTGTCCCTACATTGCGAAAGGGGATTTTGTCAGTATCAGAAAGGGGCCGTTCAAGGGACTTGAGGGATACGTGATCGAGAAAAGGAACAAGAACACTACTTTGGTGGTTTCTATAGACGCGATCGCGGCGGCGGTTAAATGCGTGATCGATATGGACTTCGTCGATCTGGTGTATTAGTGCCTTGTTAAACAAATAAGGTTATGCAACATTATTTACTTAACGTTGCACCAGCTTGCAGGTAGTAGCTTGTAGAAGATACAGGCTGCGAACAAAAATAATGTTTAGGTTTAGCGATAGATGTATTGCAAAAAGCGGTCCATGTGACTGAGATGGCGGAGCTGTATCCAGCTTTTAGCTTGCAGGGAATTATAGCTGCAAGCTGTTCATACGAGCTACAGGCAACCAGCTGCAATCTAACATCAATTTAACAAAGTGAGGGATTTATGAAGAAGGCGCTTATTACCGGAATTACCGGGCAGGATGGCTCATATCTGGCGGAACTATTGCTTTCAAAAGGGTACGAAGTGCATGGAATTATAAGAAGGTCTTCTATCTTCAACACCCAGAGGATCGATCATATATACGTCGATCCGCACGCGAAAAATGCCCATCTTTTTCTTCATTATGGCGACCTTTCGGCTTTTGAACAGATGTCTAACATAATCCAGAACGTTGAACCTGATGAGGTTTACCACCTCGGCGCGCAGAGCCACGTACGGGTTAGTTTTATGATGCCGGAATATACCGGTAACACTACGGGATTAGGAACGACAAGACTTCTTGAGATAATACGTATCAGCCGGAAGGATATCAAGTTCTATCAGGCGTCCAGCAGCGAGATGTTTGGTGCCGCCCGGGCTCCGCAAAGTGAAGAAACCCCCTTCACGCCTCGCAGTCCTTATGCCGCGGCCAAGGTCTACGCTTACTGGATGACCGTTAATTACCGCAAGGGTTACAATATGCACGCTTCCAATGGTATCCTCTTTAATCATGAATCCCCGAGACGCGGCGAGACTTTTCTTACAAGAAAGGTAACAAGGGCGGTGGTGGACATCATAGCCCGAAAGCAGAAATATCTATATCTGGGGAATCTTGATGCTAAAAGAGACTGGGGATACGCGCCGGAATACGTGGAACTAATGTGGAAAATGCTCAAGCGGAAAAAATCCGGTGATTACGTCGTGGGCACGGGAGAGACTCACGCGGTAGAGGATTTTGTAAAACATGCTTTCGAGTACGTGGGACTTGACCCCAAAAAATATGTCAGAAAAGATAAACGATATTTGCGGCCTACAGAAGTGGATGTTCTCAAGGCGGACATACGAAAGGCTAAAAAAGATCTTAAATGGAACCCAAAGATAAAGATGAAGGATCTTGTAAAAATAATGGTGGACGCGGATATGCGCGCAGCCGGGTTAAATCCTATAGGTGAGGGTGACAAACTGCTTAAAAAGAGTTTTAGAAATAAGTGGTGGGATGGGGACTAGTACTCTGTTACATAAATTCTTGAGAGAAAACAAATGTCATCCTCCGGCTTGACCGGAGGATCCAGGCAAATGGTTAGTGTGGATTGCCCGGTCAAGCCGGGCAATGACAGTATGGTTCGATACCAGAAATTTAAGTTACAGCGTACTAGAGAGCTTGTAGCGTGTAGGTTGTAAGGAGGATACAATGGGATTTTGGGAAAATAAAAGGGTAACAGTAACAGGGGGAGCCGGATTCCTTGGGACCCATATAGTGAAAAAACTCGAAAAACGCGGTTGTGTGAACATATTTATACCTCAAATTGAAGAATATGACCTAGTGAACCTCGAAGACGTGAAGAGGATGTATAATGACGGGAAACCGGATATGGTCATACACCTGGCGGCGAAAGTCGGAGGGATAGGAGCGAACAGGGAGAAACCGGGTGAGTTTTTTTATGACAACCTGATGATGGGAGTTCATCTGATGGAAGAGGGCCGGTTACGGGGGATAGGGAAGTTCGTCGCCCTGGGGACTATCTGCTGCTATCCGAAGTTCACACCTGTGCCTTTTAAAGAAGAAGACCTCTGGAACGGTTATCCTGAAGAGACGAACGCGCCCTACGGTCTGGCAAAGAAGATGCTTCTGGTCCAGTCACAAAGCTACCGCCGGCAGTACGGGTTCAACTCCATATTCCTCATGCCCGTCAACCTGTACGGTCCGGGAGATAATTTTGACCCCGGGAGTTCACACGTGATACCGGCGATTATAAAGAAATGTTTTGACGCTATAGATGAAGGCAGGGATGAGCTGATCGTATGGGGAAGCGGCGAGCCCACGCGTGAATTCATTTATGTCGAGGACGCCGCGGAAGGGATTCTGCTGGCTTCAGAAAAATATAACAAGTCGGATCCTGTCAACATCGGCGCGGGCTTCGAGATATCGATAAAAGATATCGTGTATCTCATAGTCGAATTGACAGGGTTCAAGGGAGGCATTACCTGGGACAGGACAAAACCCGATGGGCAGCCAAGGCGAAGACTTGATGTTTCGAAAGCCGAAAAGGAGTTCGGTTTCAAAACGGAAACGGATTTTATGGAAGGTATTAAAAAGATGATAGAGTGGTATAGTGAGGAGAGAAAAGCCGGTGAATGAGCACAGGGGCTGGTATGTAGTAAATCAGGATATTATCCGGGAACAGACAGGAAGCATTATTACAGGGACTGTATGATATGGGCCGCATAGGACTATTCAGACGAAAAGGAAAAACTCATCATGAAAATAATCAGGCCCTTTGCTTGGCAATCCGCCGAAAATATGATATGTTTTAATGAAATTGTATGTTCTTAATAATACAGTTCTCTTGATAATAAGCTCATGGAAACGAAAAAGGACAAAAACAAATTTTCGGACTTTTTTAAAAGCTTGAACCCGGGAAGCTGGATTAAAAAGGTCTTACGCGTGAAAAGAATACCCTGGAGACAGGAACGGCGTGTATTCAATCGGTTCGAGGAGCACAACCTCCTGAAATACTCGCTTCCCGGCAAGAGTGAGGAGCTGTCGTTTGCCAGGAATCTTTCCCCTGATGGCATGCTTTTTCACAGCAAAGATGAAGTTTCTGTTGGAAGCACCATAGATGTCGAACTGAATATACCGAAATTCGGAAAACCGGTAAAGGTCAAATTGAAAATCGTGCATGTTGATCAGCTGAAAAAAAACGACGGGTATAACGTGGGCGGGCAATTCATCAACATAGATGAAGGCTTTAGGAAGTTTTTAGATAAGGAATATTCGGTCTGTTCGGATGAAGAAACCAGGGATACGGACAGCTGATCTTTGGCAGGGGACGCAGTAAAGTCGTTAATTTAAAATTGGGTGTGCTTAAAGGTAGACACATAACATTAGCGGTATTTTTACTGGCGGTGATGTTTTATATGCCTTTTTCTCTCTGTTTTGCCGGGGGAAACGAAGATCACGGGAAGACGGTCAAGGAGATAGAAGAATATCTGGAAAATGGCGGCAGCTATATGGCGGCATTGGAAAAAGTCGAGACAAAAGAAAAGGACAGGGATACAGGAGATCCTCCTGGGAATATCCGGACAGGCGATAAAAAGCAGCGTGGCACGGTTCCTGAACCGCTAAACAGAAAAAAAGTTAACAAAGGAGATAAAGGTTCTCCGGACGATGAAGGCAAGAACGAACAGGACAGTTCCGCGCAGAAAGGCGGGTCGTTCATGACCAGCGTCATAGCTACGATAGGCGACGTTTATCTGAAACTGAAGGACGGTCTGGAACTGGGCGTGGACGTGAAGGAAGAATTCGATACGAACATATACCAGACCTGGGATATAAAGAACAGGCAGGATTTTATTACGACCGTATCGCCCAAAGTCAGTTATACTCTCGATTCCGGCATACTTGGCGGTATTCTTTACGGGAAGAAAAACAGAAGCAAATCGGATGTGCTGCCTGAAATAAAGCTCTCTCTTGATATGGATATAGAATACTATATGAGGACCCCCGAGCTTAATAAGGATAATAGCGCCGACAGTTTCCTGCAGCCGCAGTTCTCCGTTCAACTGACGCCCGAGGATAACCTGAAACTATACTACAGGTCATCGTTCAAGCGGCAGAACATAGCCAACATCGACCCGATCGGCAGCGAAAAGGAGAAGAAGAAGGTCGATACGCGGACCACCTCATACGGCGTCGATTACACGTTCGGACCGAAAGAGCAGACCTGGACCGTAAGTTATTCGCACAACGAGACTGAGCATGATGATGAGGACACTTTGGATACTAAGCAAAACGACTGGAACATAAGGACGAATCTTAACACTACTCCCAGCTACCTTCCAAAAATATTTCTTGATTACGAGGGACAGGTTTCTGATCAGTCAAACGGGAAGAAGAACACACACGAGCTTTTTCTCGGGCTTGACGGAAAAATGTCCCCGAAGATAAGCGGTGAAGTGAAAGCGGGGTACGGGCTCGCGTTCGCGGAAGGCGGGAAAAATGTCCCTTATGGCAGTTTTGTTGCTAACGTGGACCTGACTTACAGGATAACCAATCGATTCAGCTGCACCTTTGATTTTAAAAAGACCCTGGAAGACGTGTCGTTCTTTGGCATCGAAGAAAGCCCCGAAACATCGGGAGAAATACTGGACGCGGGAACCGGCACGGCAACGGATACTTTCAACGTGCCCAGACAGCTGAGGGATTCCATGGAATATTCGGTGGGATGTTCATATACGCCGCCGTTCCTTTCCGACAACTTGCGCCTTAACGCGGATGTTTCGCAACGTGAACTCGAATACTCGGACGGAGGAAGACAAAAAGTCCGTGAAGCGGGGGTCTCATACACATACACCTGGAACATGAACAGGCCTTTTTCGGAATCCGATAAAAAAAAGAAACAACCTATCCGCATAGGAAGCGAATGGACCATGGAAGGAAGTTTCCGGGCCCAGCTTCAAAGCCCGGCAACGAAATGGAGCCGGTTCGGCGATAATGTTATATCTTTGATATTTTCGACAAAATTTTGGTAAAAGGAGAAATTTCGCTATGAAGAGGACATTGTTTATCCTGACAGTTCTGATCTGTTGTGTTGTTCTTGCCCAACCTTCGTTCGCGCAGGCGAGCAAAGAAAGTTTGGAGAAACTCGGCGCGGCGGTAGCTGATTTAGACGGGAGTTTCAACATGGAAGTTCCTTCCGGTTCTGATAGAAGAGAAGGGGTGCGGCCAAGCAGGCAGTTAAGCGTTGTTACCTATCTGGACTATTCTATACAACCCAATACCGTGCTTCACATAAGCCTTAAAGGGGACGAAATGCACCTGGAGGACCCGGGTAAGACATTAAGGGTGTCTGCCAAGGGCACAATAGTATATCCTTACGTAGGGGAAGTGGAAGTCATCAATATGACCGAGGCGGAGGTAGCGGAAAAATTGGAGAAACTGCTGGAAAAGGATTACGTGCGCGCCCCTGAGGTATCTGTCACTATCATAGCAAGCCCGGGATATTGGATGCTTGGCGATGTGAATGCCCCGGGACGTTATAACATGATCATGGACAGGGAAACGACTCTTAATGAAGCTATTGCCATAGCCGGCGGTTTTCGTGAGGCGTCGGGGATAACGCTTTTCAGGAATGACTGGACTTCCATAAGGGTTGTCAGGACGGAACTGGGCGTAAGAAATGAATACATGTTCAAGCTGAACGACATACCCCAAACTTTCACGGTAAAACCCGATGATATAATCCTGTGCCGTTACGGCGAGATGATGGATCTCGGGAACTATTATATTTTCGGGGAAGTCAAGAACCCGGGTAAATATCCTATTGTGTCCGATGATTTTTCCGGCAGGAAGCTTTTCAAGTATACTTCGACTCTCGATAAATATATAACCATCCTTGGCGCTTCAAATGTAGTGGATGCCGTGCTCGTAGCCGATGACCTTACTGACAACGCGGCCCGCAACTGGGTGTATCTGGTAAGAAAGGAGAACGGCAGGATCAAGCGCCGCAGGATCCCCATTGGACATATTTATTATAAGGGCAACCTGAAAACGAATTTGAAACTTAAGGACGGGGACGTGATTACGGTTTCCGAATCCTGGTTCTAAGAAATAGAAGATTTGGACCGTGACCAGGAAATTTTTTGCTACCTGTCCCGTAGGAGCGGCTAAGTTTCTCGCCTCTCCCCTTTGAAAAAGGGGGCCAGGGGGATTTTTTAAGTTCCGAAATAAGAATCATGATCCCATCATCTGAACTGAAAAACGTTACGATATTTGATTATCTCCGGATAGTCCTAAACCGGTGGAAACTGGTCGCATTGTGTGTCCTTATCTCCTGTGTCTGCGCGGCAGCATTCTACCTGTACCAGTTTCATCTAAAAAGACCGGAATACAGGGCGACCGCGACTATTCTCATCGAACAGCATCCTGTTATCGATACACTAAAGGTCGCCGGTCTTACCGGGGACCTTCCGGTCATGGATGTGGAAGTCCTTGTCGAGCACATACAGACGATGGAATTCGCCGAACAAGTAGCAAAACGGCTGGGCCGGGACGATCCGGTCGTTTTGCTTTCAATGGTCGAGGCGGAAATTCCCGAAACCGGCACCAGAAAAATAAGCAACATACTGAATATTTCCGTGACCGGCACGAAACCGAAAGAGGTCGCGCGCATAGCGAACATGTGGATCCAGGAGATCGTGAGGAACGACGTTGAAACCAGAAGAGAGTTGATCGAATACGGGGCGTCCTGGTTGGGAAGGAGCCGTGAGGAAGTAGGGCTTAAGCTTAAGAAGGCGGAAGAGGATCTGAAAGAATTCACTGAAACTAATAAGGGCATCGAGTTCAAGGCGAAATCCATAGGCAGGCTCCAGAAACAACTTGATGAGATGGATGATGCACTCCAGGACTTATCATTAAAATACAAGGAAAAACACCCGGCGATCTTCTCGCTAAAGCGGCGCAGGGCTATAGTAGAAGAACAGATCAATAAGCTGAAGGTGGGTGAGGTTAGCCTGGAAAAGCAGGAGGAGGAAATACTCCAGTACAACTTGCTGGAGCAGCAGGTCAAGACGCTGAGAAAAATGTACAGCGAATTCTTACAGGCGTCGGAAAAAGCGGATATTTCAAAGGACCTCGTACTTCCGGCGATCCAGGTGATAGGCAGTGCCGAGGTTTTCCGCAAACCTGTGATGATAGAGTCTCCCGCGAATTATGTGGCCACGATCATTTTTTTGGGTTTTCTTATCGGTATAGGCCTGAGTTTCGGTCTCGAGTATCTGGACAGGACCGTGAAGACGGCGGAAGAGGTGGAATTCTACGCGAAACTACCTTTCCTGGGATACATACCGTCAGTTGGGATAAGCATGATCAGTGTCAAGGACCCTAACCTGATAACGTTTTCCAGGCAGGATTCCCAGATAGCGGAGACTTTTCGCAATCTTAAAAGTTCGCTGATCTTTGCCGCCCCCGAGGACGTGCATTTAAGGACGATAATGGTCACAAGCTCGCTGCCCCGGGAAGGGGTTACCTTTGTGGCATCTAATCTGGCAATAAGTTTCGCTTTGGGGGGTGAGTCGACACTCCTTATAGACGGCGACATGAGGAAAGGTGTTTTGACCAGGAGCTACAACTATAAGCAAAAGAGGGGTCTCAGTGACCTACTGGGAGGGAAAGCGTCGATGCATAAAGCGGTACTGTCGACCGATATACCCGATCTTTCCATTATAGGCGCGGGCACGCTTACACCCAAGGCCTCGGACCTGCTTGGGACCGGGAAGTTAAAAGGGGTCTTTGAAGAGTTGAGATCGAGATTCCAGCGCATAGTGCTGGATGTCTCCGCTGTTCTGAAATTTGCGGACGGACTTTATTTCGCGGCTGAAAGCGATGCTATAGTTTATGTTATCGCCGCGGGGCATACGGAACTTAAGAATATTCTGCGCGGTTCCAGTAAAATAAGCGAGCCGGAGACCCCTGCCGTCATAAAAGGGTCCCAGGCGCAGATAATGGGTGCGGTCCTCAACGAGTCGAGACAGAAAAAGAGCCTTCGAGAGCAGATCTCTGAATTGAGAGAAGAGGCCTCAAAAGTCCATCTTTAATCTACCCTATAAAAAATCACACACAAGCTCTATCAGGCTGTGTCACAATTTGCAGGTGCTGAGAACACAGTCTGAATGTACTCGTGTGTCATTCCGAGCGAAGCCCTTGACATTGAAAATGTCAAGGGCGAAGTCGAGGAATCTGAATTTTTCGTAATTAGCACGCGAAAAAGAGTGTAATGATAAGTTTCATAAACAAAAAAACCCGGGAACTAATTGATAGGTTGAAACGGCTTATCAAGTTTGCCAGGAAGAGAGGTGTTCCCCCGAAGATCTTTATCCTGCCGATAATATTATCACTTATGACAGCCGCCCTGGAAGGGCTATATATAAGCCTTTTTTATCCCCTCGCGGACGGACTGTTAAAAGGGGATTTTAAGATTGTTTACAACATAAGATTTCTTGGAGGTTTTATTAAAGCCCTGCCGGAAAGTATCGGGGGCACTAATTCAGGCATATTCTTTACGATCCTGGCGTTACTTGTCGGTGTTCTTATCATTAAGCTCCTGTGCAGGTATTTAGCGACAGTGCTTTTAACATATCATGTTGTGGCATTTGCGCATAACCTGCGAACAGAGATCTTCGATAGGTACCTGACTTACGGTAAGTTCTTTTTTGACAGGAATAGTAACTCACGGATATATACCGTTCTTATTTCGTTTCCAGGCACTATTGCTTCCAAGTTGCTGTCCATCCAGACACTTGTTATATCATTTTTTACATTAGCGATATATTTGATAATAATGTCGCTGTTATCCTGGCCGCTTACGCTTGTGTTGATTGCCGGATTCCCGCTATTCCACTATTCTTTAAAAGGACTGATATCAAGGATAAAAAAGGGTTCTCAGCATGCAACGCTGCAGATGCTGAAAGTGAGCCGTAAGGCGCTTGATGTTCTTGTCTGCATGCCGCTTATCAAGGTCTATGCCCGAGAACCCGAAGAAAAACGCGAGTTTGACCATGAGAGCGGCGAAGCAAGAAAAAGCGCTTTTAACGTGGAGAAAAAACAGCAGCTTGTGCCTGTATTTAACGAGTTTATGACTAATATCATGATTTTAGTCTTACTGGGATGTATTGTATTTATCGTGAGGGATAAGGGTCTTAATGAGATCCCAAAGTTTCTTGTGTTTTTTCTGTTAGTCCGGCGAAGTGCCATCCATATGGGAGCCTTTAACCAGTTCAAATCTTCAATGGCGGGGATAGTCGAGCCTATAAGGCAGGTGCGTGAGATGTTAAACGATAATAATAAATTTTATGTTACGGGAGGAAAAAAACAATTTAAAGGCTTGAATGACAGTATCGAGTTCAGGGATCTAAACTTTTCATATATACGAGGGATGCAGGTCATTAAGAACGTAAGCTTCAAAGTGAAAAAAGGACAGGTGGTGGCCATAGTTGGCCCCACGGGTTCCGGTAAAACAACACTAACGGGTCTTTTTTTGAGGTTTTATGACTGCCCCCCCGAAACGATATTTCTTGACGGTACAGATATAAAAGAATTCTCTATACTGACACTTATGAAACAAATGGCGCTGGTCAGCCAGAACACTTTTATTTTTAACGCTACTATACGCAAAAATATAGTTTACGGCCTTGAGAGAGAAACAACGCCGGAAGCGCTTGAAGAAACCGTAAAGAAAGCGCAACTGCATGATTTTATAGAAAGTCTTCCCGAAGGGCTTGAGACCGTTGTCGGCGACCAGGGGGTGAGACTCTCAGGCGGCGAAAAGCAAAGGGTCGCTCTGGCCAGGGCTCTTCTGAAACCCAGCGAGATCCTTATTCTTGACGAAGCTACAAGCTCGCTTGATTCGATAACCGAGAAGCTTGTCCAGAAAGCTATAGATGAAGCCGTAAAGGGCAGGACAACTATCGTAATAGCGCACAGGCTTTCGACTATAAAACATGCCGATAAGATAGTGGTTCTGGAAAACGGATCCATAACAGAGCAGGGAACGCTGCAGGAGCTGCTTGCTGGAAAAGGAAAATTTTATCATCTCTGGGAAGAACAGAAGTTTGATTAGGCGTTTGCGAACCAGTGCCTTGTTAAATAACTTCGTATACATTGCTCAGTCCTGTCATTCCCGTGAAAACGGGAATCTATCTTCTCATAATTCGTCAAAGCATCATTGAAGCCCTGCCAGGAAGAATTCCGCAAAAGTTCCATGTGAAAGAGGGTAATTAAAGAGAGATAAAAATGTTTAAACGAATAGTAAAAGCAATTCTTAGAAAGTTGGGTTATCAGATAGTGCGTATACAGCGCAAAAAGATTTCTCGGGAGATCCAGAACGAAAAGACAAAGAAAGTGAAGAGAAGCGTGGTAAATGCATAATATAAAGGACATTGCGTTAAATGTTTCTGGGGCAGTTCCAATGATTAGGTAATAGTTTATTATCTTTTGACCGGTCGTGGGTGGGATAATCAACTTGAGGATATTTTAAATGAAATGGCTGCAGATAGATCAGATGGTGACATTGTTGAAATTGGAGTGAACATCGGGGATAGGAGAGCCGGACCTTGATGCCATTACTTGTTTGGCTGCACCGGTTCGTGCGAAGTCTTTCAAGGGACAATCAGTGCTTCTTGGTCAAGATACATGGTCTCCAATTAATATCCAGAATACCTCTTTACATTGCGACCTTATAGTAACCTATTATTATATCCGTATGGGATATTCCCTTGCAGGTATGTCCATAGATCGATACGGAGATATTTTTGCTGGTTATTTTTGCCAAGCCTGTGTGCGACATTTAGGACATCGCATTCGTGTGGGAACACCCAGTACACTTCACAAGCGCAATACTCACAGCTATCTGCGCGACCTCACACGTGAGCTCGGATGTATCTGGGTACTGGATGACTTAACCCAGTGGTTGCGTGAAGTCAAGTTGGAAGGCAGCACCTATCCAGAAGCTTATTTGTCTTTTGCAGATGCTTTGGATCATCAAGTCGAACGATTCAAAGGATTTATCTGGATGGACAAAACACGGGAGTATTTTCATCATATAATCTGTTGTATGCGCCAATGGGTTGCCGTTTTCAGCGAATCGGTTAGAAAAGGTAGCGACACGGACTTAAATTCACGAGGAGGTAATAAGCATATGGAACAGACGGAAGGTGTTAGTAACCGGTGGTGTCTCGTTTATCGGCTCCCACCTTGTAGGTATAATTGATGCGATTAAGGAGGCGTTAAAAAAATGAGTGAATTACATCCCCAGGCGACAAGAATCGGGATAGTTTTTTCTTCGATGGATCGATACGAACTTATACGGATGGCATTAGAGCATATGTTGGCAGGAATTGACCCGTCTCACCATGAAGTTACGGTGCTTTGGCAAGATGGTTCAGAGGAACGCGATGCTCTTCGCTTCTTTGAGCGCTTCCATATCGATTCCGTGAGATTGATTAAGCATGGAGGGATCCGTGGTATTGGTCCTGCTGAAGCCATTGAAAGGGGTATGACTGAGTTACAGAAGATAGGGCACTTTGATTGGATTGGGATGGTGGAATCCGATGTGTATTTAACTCAGGATTGGCTTTTCGAATGTTTACGTGTTGCAGAAGAGGCCAAGAAAGTTGGGTTAAATCCAGGCATTGTTACACCGTACGTCTTACATATGTGGGTGGTTGAATATAACTCATCATTTGTAACTATGTCAGGCTGTGGTGCTGCATGTTCGCTTTTTACACCAAATGCATGGGTATTGGTTCCTCCTGTTGAAATAGGTCACTCTTTCGATACCCGATTGCTGGAACGTTATGGGTTTCCCGTTGTTCACAAGAAGCACACGTTTCTGGGTTACGACTGGTGCTTTGCTCCTTCTGTATATCATGGTGGGTTCGATGTCATCGGGACGCGGGTCTCAAAGTTGCTGAATTGTGGCTATCCTCAACACCTTAAGAGTGCGCATAAAGGCTATTCATATGTTGAGGGAGCCGATTCTCCAACCTGGGCAGATAAGGGTCCGGTAAGACTCGGTCCTCGAGACTATAACGGTTGGCGTGTAGCCCTTGAAGCAGCAGCTACCCAAAAGCAACAGTACAAACACAAGTCTACGATAAGAACTAAGATAAGGCATAGGCTGGCTGGTCTTCGAATATTTCTTACAGGAAGGTAGATTTAGGGGATGTTGAGATGTAGTGTTGATGAGAGCGCTGAATAACACGCTCTCATATGAATCACCACGAATTTTATTAATTTAACATTTACCTTCCTAACAGGTTAACTTTCAGTAGGTTTGATGTCGGCAATGACTTGAAAGAGGTTGATGACAAGTTTGAAATCGTTACCGCCTTCGAAGTGTTTGAACATTTTGAAGATCCTTTGACTGAAATTGGTGCAATGCTTAAGCTGGAGGATACAGTGTTTTTTACGACTGAATTGATGCCCGCGGACACAGCAAAATTGAGGGATTGGTGGTATTTTGTGCCAGAGTTAGGACAGCACATAGTTTTTTATTCTAAACATGCATTGGAGACGATTGCTCTAAAATGTAACGTTAAATTTTATAGTGAAAGCCGCAGCAACCATTTGTTTACTTCTAGAGATATAAAAGAACCTTTTTCAGGTAACGAAAAACACATGGTAAACAAATTTATCGATTATACACAATTTTTGCTTTTTCGAAAAAAAACGTGTTTTACCAAAATCTTTAACATGGCAGGATCATTGTTACGTAAAAGAGGTGCTATCTCAGACCGAGAAGAAGCGATCTGAACAGTAACTCTAAAATGCGAAGAGATACAGCGATGAGGGCAAAAATAAAAATAGGATTTTACACTATGGGGGGAAGAAGCTGGTATGCAGGGATACGAGTTATGGAGACATTAATGAAGTGTTTGAAGAAAACATTTCAAGATAAGATAGAGATACTTTTACTTAATGATGAAAGGCAAAAAGAGATTCCGAGGGAATTCACAGAAAATGTGAACGGAGCGATAAATGTCCCAGAAATAAAGCTCCCGGTGAAGTACTCCTTTAACTGGTGGTTTGATAAAATGCTTAGTTCGGGAAAGACTATTGAAAAAAATACGTATATAGCAAACCAATTGAATTCCTTTCTGACGCAGCAGGGGGTAGATGTAATTTTTAGTCCGTTAAACATTTTTAAATTTAGAACAATTCCTGTTTTATCATGGGTATCGGATTTGCAGCATATGTATTTACCCGAGATGTTCAGCAGAGAAGAGATACAGTGGCGCACAAACAGATTTCGAAGGACGATAGAAGCATCAGGTAGAATAGTCACATTGTCCGAGGCAGTTAAGAACAATTTTGTTAAATTTTTTAAGATTAATCCGGAAAGAGTCGTTGTGGATAGCCCGGTTTGTTATTGTGACGAAAATATCTATAAGCGAGATCCTTATAGTATGATTAAGCTATATAATTTACCTGAAAAATTCATCTATTTCCCTGGTACATTTTGGAAGCATAAAAACCATGAAATTCTCTTTGAAGCAGTAGCTAAATTAAGGAAAGAGGGGGAAAAGATAATTATAGTATGCAGCGGCTATTTGAATGATTATCGACATCCTCACTATTTTGCTGATGTTATAAGAAAGCTATCTATATGGGGAATCAGGGAACAAGTTATTCATCTCGGCACAATTCCTTACGTTCATGTGCTGGATCTGATCAGACAAAGCATTTGTGTGATAAACCCTTCACTGTATGAAGGGTTTGGCATAACTGCTGACGAAGCACGAACAGTCGGGAAACAAGTTTTATTGTCAGATTTGCCGTCGCATCATGAGCAGAATATTCATGAGGCTACATTCTTTGACCCTCGGGACATTGTTAATTTGGAGGAGAAGATGGTCCATGTTTGGAACAACACGGTTCCCGGACCGGATAAAAAGCTGGAGAAGGAATCACAAAAAGAATTACCGGAAAGATTAGAAAAAAGAGCAGTCAATTTTATGACAGCCATTCAAGAACTTCTTAAATAACTTAGTAAATATAATGCACTGTTGTCCTAACTTAAAAGAATTGCCGTTTCCACCAGAGGGTAGAAAAAAAGGTTGGCCGTGGACAGAGGAGACAACTCAGTCGTCAGAGATGATGTCTAATGGCAATCCGTGGCCGAAGATAAGCATAGTTACGCCCTCCTATAATCAAGGCAAATTTATAGAAGAAACTATTCGTTCTGTTTTGCTGCAAAGATATCCAAATCTTGAGTATATAATCATCGATGGAGGTTCAACTGATAATTCTGTGGACATAATCAAGAAATATGGAAAATATCTGAGATATTGGACAAGTGAACCGGATCAGGGGCAAGCAAATGCTATTAATAAAGGGTTTTCGAAAGCATCAGGTGATATTCTTGGGTTTTTAAACAGCGATGACTTATTCACACCTAAAACGCTATTTAAAGTGGCGGAGCAATTTCGAAGTTGTATTCATTTGCCTATTTTTATTACTTTTTCAGGATCTTCTTTCGACTCGAATCTATGTGAAATAGTTTATAAGGCACCTGAAAATCCATCCATTGTTAAACTCATATTAACCGCTTCATCTTTTTTTCAACCATCAACGTTTTGGACTCGGGCATTACACAAAAAAGTAGGCAACTTTCGCGAGGACTTTAAATTTTGTTTTGATAAAGAGTTCTTTGTAAGGGCTTTATCTTTGAAGGCTATCTATAGAGGTTGCCCCGAATTTGTTGCGTCAAAGTTTCGCATTCACCCTTGCTCAAAAACAACAGATATATTAAGTGTAAGAAACATGGAGAACGAAAAAATATGTAATATGTATTTAAAAAACAAGCGTATCAGAGCAATGTTTATGAGAGCAAAATCACATAAAAACGCGATAGAGAAAATAAATACTTCTCTAGAAATTGACGGATTCATTCCGGCATTTAAAGTTTTACTGGAAGTTTTTTTTCTTTATCCGCGCATAGTATTAAGCCGTTTTTATCTAGGAGCACTTAAAAGGTTAATCTATAAAAGTTTTGAATTTTATGATAAAAGGTACTAGAAATCCACGGGTAATTTTTAGGATATTATTTTTTAAAAAATATAGAGAATATTGAAAATGTTTGCTTATAAAAGAAATCTTGATCAGCGGGAAAGTAAAGAGAATGGTTGCATTCTTTCGGTGGACGCAGTATTTGAGAAGATATAAATAGTACATAGTTTTTCAGAATTAGAGGCCCGAGTAATTTTTAAACTCAAAAAATAATTGTATTTATGAACGAGAAATGCCGATATTGTGGTTCGGATAAAGTGGTTTTTATCGCAGAATGTCGTGAACCAGTGGCGAATGAGGAGCACGAGCGCGGACAGCCCTCCGACACAGGATTCGTGCCTGGTCAACTGTTGCGATGTCCTGAATGCCATTTAGGAATGAGGTGTCCCGCACCCTCCGATGGCGAATTGAAAAACATAAATAATTTTTCCGATCTGGAAAAATATAATTATGGTTGTACCGGGCATAATGCCCAGCAGATGGCCCGAAAGCTTTTGATCAAACAATTTTCTCCTGATGCTGACATTTCAGTGTTGGATATCGGTTGTTTCAAAGGGGACTTTCTGGCGTCGCTTCCAGGAAAATGGAAAAGATTTGGAATAGAGCCCAACGAGAGTATGGGGGAGATCTTTGCTGAAGGCAACATTAAGGTAATAGGTTCGCATCTAGAAGATAACTATTCTCTGTGGAAAGAATATTTTGATGTAATTACGATGTTTGATGTTTTTGAACACCTTAGTAATCCTGGCGCAGGGATAAGAAACGCTCTAGAGCTTCTGAAGGCAGGAGGGGTACTTATTTTATGTACTGGAAACATGGATGCCTGTTCCTGGCGCCTTTTAAAAGGACAATATTATTATCTCGATGATATGCGCCATATAAGTTTTGCTTCAGTACGTTTTTTTAAACGCTTTTTTAGAGAAGAAGGCATTAAACACTATTCTATCCGGAAAATCAGTCATCAGCCCTCAGGAACATTTGAGAGGATACATGATTCTGTTGTTGCTTTTTACTTCTTTTGCCGGTTTAATCGCGGTTTCTGGCGCATTCCACACAGGGTAATTCAATCTTTGCCGGGATTTAGAAGGCTGCGGCACTCTAAAAATGCGCCATACTTATATGCTCTAAAAGATCATTTGTTTGTCGAAATTTTAAAAACTGAATTAGCATAATGCGGTGTCCGACAATTAAAGAATTGCCCGATCCTCCTAATGGTAGAACTGGATGGCCATGGACGGAGGAAAGCTCCCAATTGCCTGATAAGGCTCCAAATAGTTTAGATTGGCCCAAGATAACGGTTGTTACCCCTAATTACAATTACGAAGAATTTCTTGAAGAAACCATCCGTTCGGTTCTATTGCAAGGCTATCCTGATCTTGAATATTTAGTTATAGATGATGGTAGTACAGATGGCAGTATGAACATTATAAAAAAATATGAGAAGTTTTTGAGTTATTGGACGAGTCAGTCGAATCAAGGGCAATCCGCGGCGATTAATAACGGCTGGGTGAAAGGAAACGGGGAAATCCTTGCATGGATAAATTCAGATGATATTCTGGCGCCGGGAGCATTGATTTATGCCGGGAAGTTTTTTGCGGAGAATCCTGATAAAAAGTGGCTCGTAGGGACTTGCGGTATAATTGACGGAAAAAGCCGGCGGCAAGATCCCTTTGTAACTAAATTTTTTGGAAAAGACGGGTTTTCATTTTTTTGGAGGGGTGATCTTTTGCCCCAGCCGTCGTCGTTCTGGCGGAAGGATATATTATCACCGGAAAAAGTGACCGTGCGGGAAGACCTTAAATACAGCATGGACTTTGAACTCTGGCTGAGATTCCTGCAGAAAGCACTGCCGGATATTCGCAGCGAAGTACTCGCTTATTACAGGATGCACGAAAGGGCTCATACAGTCGCACAATCTAACCGTTTTTTAAAAGAGAATGTCAAGGTCTCCCGGGAAGATTGGCTGAAGAAAGGGCTGCGTTGTTTTATATGCGGGGAGTTTTCATGGCGGAGAGCGGTTTCCGGCGGATTATGCGCTAAAGCTTTTCGGTTTAAGCAGCGAGAAGAGAGAAAAAAAGCGACAGCAATGATCGCGGAAGCCTTCAAAATGTATCCACTTGTTATTTTTTCCTACAGGTTTATAAACCTTGCCTTACGGTTATTGTTGGGTGACAGATTTTTTTCTTTTTTTGGAAGAAAAAGATGAAAGTATACTCTTATGTGCGGTATAGCGGGCATTGTAAATAAAGACGGCGCTCCGGCCCGAAAGGAAATCATCTCAAGGGTTACAGATACCCTCGCGCATCGCGGACCAGATGGTTCTGGCATTCATTGCGACGGGAATATTGCAATAGGTCATAGGAGGCTCGCGATTATAGACCTTGAAGGTGGAGTGCAGCCGCTTTCGAATGAAAATGGAACTATTTGGATAACATATAACGGTGAGATATATAACTTTAGGGAACTTAAGTCACAGCTTGAGGCAAAAGGACATATCTTTAAAACTCACTCTGACACAGAAGTTATTGTTCACGCATATGAAGATTGGGGTGAAGCGTGCCTCGAGAGGCTCCGCGGGATGTTCGCTTTTGCCATTTGGGATTCTAATCGTAAAAGGCTGTTCCTTGCAAGGGACAGGATCGGAATAAAACCGCTTTATTATCTTGAGGCAGGCAACACATTCGCGTTTTCCTCTGAGCTTCAGGCATTTAAGCGCTTGGTTGATTTTCGCCCTGAATTGGACCTTCAGGCGCTGGATATGTATCTGCAGTTTCAGTATATACCGGCGCCGTTCAGTATTTACAAAGAAGTGCGTAAACTTAAACCGGCACATTTTCTGATCGTTGATCAGAAAGGTGCATGTTCGGAGCAAAAAAGGTACTGGGATCTTACGTTCAAACCGGACTACAGCCTTACCGAAGAGAAATGCCTTGAAGGCCTTGATGCTGCCTTAAAAGAAACCGTGCAGGCGCACCTGGTTTCGGATGTCCCGTTCGGTGCGTTTCTCTCCGGAGGCGTTGATTCCAGCACTGTTGTCGCGTATATGAGCCAGGTGCTGGAGGAACCGGTCCGGACATTTTCCGTTGGATATGACACAGATGAGTATGATGAGACGAGATATTCAAAAAAAGTTGCTGAGAGATTCAAGACTGAACATCATGTTGAGATCGTGAGGCCTGATGCGATGTCGATCCTGCCGGAACTTGTCGAGCATTACGGGGAGCCATTTGCTGATAGCTCGGCCATTTCGGTTTTTTATATTTCAAGGTTTGCGCGTGAATATGTAAAGATGGTCCTTTCAGGTGACGGCGGGGATGAACTTTTCGCGGGGTACTATTCATATATTTCGCTTTTATACCAGCACCGTAAACCTTCAAAGATATTCCAGAGATTGAAACATTGCCTGGGGAATGCTGCCAGGAAAGTAAATGTGCTCCACCCTTTACCCGCGCCGTCAGATACAAAATACGGAAGAATGGCATATTTTAACGCTTCTATGCGGGACGAACTTTGGCTTCCCGAATTCAGTCATCTTAAAGAAAACACTTATGAGTGGTTTAAGGATGAGTTTAACGGCCCGCGCCAACCAGACCCTTTAAGCAGGCACCAGTATTTCGATATAACACATTACATTCCGTATGATAATCTTACAAAGGTTGATATTGCCAGTATGTATCACGGGCTCGAAGTGAGAGTTCCGCTTCTTGATCATGTATTTTTGGACTTTGTAACTAAAATCCCACCGGGTCTTAAGCTAAGTCAAAATGGGCGAGGGACAGCTGCCGGGAAAAAATATATCGATTTTGAAAAACCAATCGATTCAGTTAGCTGCAAGTATATACTTAAAAAAAACGGCGAGAGATTCCTGGCGCATGAATTTTGGAATCGCCCAAAGAGGGGGTTTGAAGTGCCCCTCCGTCCATGGTTCAGGAAAGAACTTAAAGATATACTGAAGGAACGATTAACAGGTTCATCCAGCGCCTTAAACGGCCTGTTTGATCTGGAATACATCGGGAACTTGATTACAGAACATGTGCAGGGTACAGATAACGCCTGGCGATTATGGGCGCTATTATTTCTCAATGAATGGATACAGCAGAATAAAAAAAATGTTTCAATCGGATAAAAAGGACAGACCATTAAAGATAGCTATTATCCATGCTGCGGATAAAGGCGGCGGGGCGGAGAGTAGCGTATTATCACTTCATAAGGGGTTAATGGAACTGGGACATGAGAGCAGACTTTATGTCGGGTATAAATATACCAATACCCGTAATGTGATCGCGATACCCAGAGTAAGGACTATTCCGGGACTTTTACGTTTAACTCATTTTTTGGAGCAGAATTTTGGATGGCAGTATTTATATTCACCAGGATTCAGGGCTCTCCGGAAAACAATAGAGACCGATACGGATATTATGCATTTTAACAGTTTATGGGGGGGCGGAGGATTTGCTGACATAGGGGCTCTTCCACTGTTAACAAAGAAGTATCCCGCTGTTATCACGTTAAGGGAACAATGGCTGATGACGGGGCATTGCGCGTGTCCTTTTGATTGTCTCCGGTGGCTTAAGGGCTGCGGCAAATGTCCGGATCTTACGCTTGCGCCAAGCATCAATAGGGACGGTACCCGGTTTAATTGGTCCAGAAAAAGAACGGTTTTGTGCAGGACAAATGCTCATATCGCAGTGATCTCTAACTGGCTTAAGGCTGAGGCGGAAAGAAGTCCTATTTTAAAAGGCAAAAAAGTAAGTGTTGTTTTCAATGGCATTGATGACAAGGTCTTCAAGCCGGGGTCAAAAGAAAATGCTCGAGACTCTCTTGGGATCCCGCATGATAAATTTATTGTTTTATTAGCCGGACAGACCATAGAAGGCATAAATCAAGGCATAGCCCAGCAGGCAGTAGAGGCGCTTAATCAATGTGATGAGCAAAATTTAATGGCACTTCTTATCGGTAAATCCGCGCATCGTGTAGCGAGGGGTGTGACCATTCTTAATAAAGTCCTGCCTTTTCAAGAAAAGCCGGAAGAAATGGCGAGTTGCTACAGAGCAGCTGATATTACCGTTGTCACTTCCGAGTTTGAATCCTTCGGACGTATAGCGGCGGAATCCCAGGCATGTGGGACTCCCGTTGTGGCATTTTCAACAGGTGGTCTAAAAGAAGTGGTGAAAGATGGTGTTTGCGGGATTCTGGTGACTGCCGGGGACGTAAAGCGGTTAAAAGATGCTATACAAATTTTAGTTAAAGATACCGCTAAAGTAAAACAGATGGGTGAGAGTGGGACAGTTTGGGCCAGAGAGCAGTTTTCAAACACGAAAATCACAGAGGATTATGTCAAGTTGTATAGACAGGTTATTGAAGAAAGAGCCGGGAGTTAAAGGCCGCATCTCCGCGGTTGTTACTGCGTTCAATTCTGAAAAATATTTAGAGCGGGCGGTAGAGTCCCTGGTAAATACCGGTTATCCCGATCTGGAGATTGTCATTGTTGACGACGGTTCCCGGGACTCTTCAATGAATATAGCAAAAATGCTTACTGGTCGTCATCCGGGAAAGATCAGGATATTCCAGCATAGAAATGGAGCAAACCGCGGGGTTTCGGCAAGTAGAAATCTTGGAATCCTGGAAAGTTCGGGTGAATATATATGTTTTTTGGATGCCGACGATCGTGTTTTTCCGCATAGGTTCGAAACAGCGGTTTCCATCCTGGAAAAAGATGCATCTGTGGATGGTGTATATGAATTGGCACGTATGGTCTTTGAAACAGAGGCGGATCAGGCAAAATGGGCAGATAATCCGGAATTCTTCGGTCTTAGTTTTGAGGAGGCAGACCATGAACATCTTTTGGGAATTCTTTTGAAGGGTACTTCGTGGGCGAGCAGTGCCATTTTATTCAGGCGGGCACTTTTATCCAGAACCGGACTTTTTAACGAGAAACAGCATATTGCTGAAGATTGTAACCTCTGGTTCCGTATGGCGAGTGTGGGGCTAATCATCGCGGGAAATATGAGAGAACCTGTCAGCGCATACTTCAGGCATGATAGTAATACCTATTTTTACGTACTGGAACGGAAAAAAGATATGATCAGCGCCATGATAGATTTTTATAAATGGTCAAAGAAGAAAGATTTGCCGCATAAAACAAACCAAACAATAAGAGAAGGGGTCTCAAATTATATAATAAACTCCCTTATTGCGACACGAGAAGCTAAAAAACCTGCTCTTGCGTGGCGAATTGCGATTAGATCTTTTTTGGGGGCTCCTTCACTATGTTTGAATAAGCGTTTTTTTGCGCAGATGATGTGGATGTTAAGAGGTAAATAGGCTTTTTCATACGCAATAATTGTTAAACTGTAGGGCATTTGGAATGTTTTATTATGGTTACCTGGAAAAACGACTCAAAGAAGCAGGGTTTATCGAAATTCGCGCCGGGGATACAAACGAGGCAGAACACCATGATCTTGAAGACTGGGCTTCGATGGAGATAGAAAGCAGCGTCAGGAGATTTCTAATGCACCTTTAAAGATCCGCGGACGTAAGTTCGTGGATCTTTATTAAGCCTTAATGTTGAGGCTACAAAATAAAGGTAAAATAATGCATGCTCTTTAATTCTTTTGATTTTTTGATATTTTTTATAGCTGTATTTGTTCATTTGAACGAATCCGCGCGCGAAAAGTTTACAAAATATTTAGCCAGGACACTCAAAAAAGCAGACAAGCAGAGGGGTTTTTATGAAATACACAATTGTATGCACTACGATTTTTGTGCCGAAATTTCTTGAATCATACTGCAAAAACATTGAGAAGTACGGCCACAAGGACAACGTAAAGTTTTATATAATTCCGGACAAAAAAACTCCGCCGGAGGCAGCCGGAGAAGCCGATATTTATAGATCAAGAGGATTCAATATTAATTATGTCGAACTGTCCGCCCAGAAAAAGTATCTGGATAGGTTTCCTATTTTAAAAGGAAAGATTCCTTATAATTCGGATAACAGGAGGAATATTGGATTTCTGATGGCCTATGAAGATGGCGCTAACGTTTTAATCTCAATCGACGATGATAATTATGTTTTAGAGGATCATGATTTTATACTTGCTCATTCTGTCTGCGGCAAAGAGGATAGCTTTGATGTGATCGAGTCGTCAAGCGGCTGGTTTAATACCTGTGAACTGCTGGAAGTTAATCCTTCCATAAATATTTTTCCGAGGGGATTTCCTTACAGGATAAGAAGAGGCAGCCCTGGTCCGGAAATATCTTCAAAAAAAGAGAACGCGAAAATTGGGATAAACCTGGGATTATGGACGAAGGACCCGGACATTGACGCGATTAGCAGGAATTTTATGGATTTTCAAATATCGGCATGGAAAAACAAATCTCTTGTTTTTGGAAAAAATACATGGATAGCTGTAAATACTCAGAACACTTCATTAGTCCGTGAACTAATACCTGCGTTTTATTATGTGAGAATGGGGTTCGATATAGGCGGAACTAAGATCGACAGATTCGGCGATATAATGGCCGGGTATTTTTGTCAGAAGATCGCGAAAAGTTTAGGATATTCGATAAGGGTTGGCAGCCCGATCTGTGAACATAAAAGAACCCCGCACAACCTGTTTGACGATCTTTATCACGAATGGGCGGGGATAGTACTCCTGGAGGACGTGACACTCTGGCTGGAGCAGATTGAACTGGAAGGAGAGACGGTTAAAGATATTTACCGGTCACTGGCCCAAAAGTTAAACGAACAGGCTGACAGATTTGATGGATATTTATGGAATGACCAGAGTCGCGATTTCATAAGGGAAATTTCAAGTTGTATGATAACGTGGATCGAAGCGATAGATATTATCGACTCGGGAACAGATCGGCAAAATGGATAGAAAAGTGGAAATTATAGAGGGCCTTGTCAGCACTGTCATACCGGTTTATAACCGTCCTGACATGTTAAAGGAGGCGGTTCAAAGCGTCCTTGATCAAACATACAGGCCCATTGAGATCATTATAGCCGATGATGGGTCCGGCGAAGAAGTCTTTGATGTTGCCGGGGAATTAGAAGAAAAACATTCCGATATCATTAAGTATATCCGGCTTGGTAAAAACCAGGGTCCCGGTCCTGCCAGAGAGGCGGGAAGGAAGCTGGCAAAGGGAGAATTTATTCAATATTTGGATAGCGATGATCTTCTGATGCCTGGAAAATTTGAACTGCAGGTCAGGGCGCTTAGAGATAACCCTGACTGTGGCATTGCTTATGGGTATACAAAATTAGTTGGTGAAGACGGGGAGGGGGCGGATGTGCCGTTTAAATGGACCGGCAAAAGGATGGAGAAGATATTTCCCGGACTTTTAGTGGACAGGTGGTGGTGCACAGATACACCGCTCTACCGCCGCTCAGTTTGTGATGAAATAGGGCCGTGGTCGGATCTCAGGTGGTCGCAGGACTGGGAGTATGACGCAAGGGCAGGTGCGTTAAAAACAAAACTTGTGCATTGCAGGGAATTTGTCTCAAAGCACAGAGGTCATGGTGGTATAAGACAAACATTACCAGCGGACTGGTGTGTTTCGGAAAGAGCTCTTGCCAGAGTACAATTTCTTAAATCTCTTTACCGGTGTGCCCAAAAAGCCGGGGTTACCGCGAAAGATAAAGAGATGCGGCATTTTTCCAGATGGATGTTTTTGATCGCGCGGCGTGCCGGATACGCCGGGCTGACCGCGGAAGCAAAGGAATGTTTTGATATAGCAAGAGAAGCTTGCGGTCTCAAAAGAGCCGCGGGATGGGATTTTAGGATATATAAGGTTTTAACCGGGTTTCTAGGGTGGAAATTGACCGGGAAGGTCTTTTATTTTTTGGTTGATAGAGTAAAAGGGCGAAATCCCGGAAAAGATACGCTAAAGCAGTCGTGGATGGAATAAATGGCTGAAAAGATAAAATTAGGACCATTAACCGAGAATCCTTTAGTATCGATAATTATACCCAGCTTTAACCAGGGCAAATATTTAAAGAAAACAATAGAATCAATTCGAGAACAGGATTATTCTCCGGTTGAAATTGTCATAATTGACGGTGCGTCAACAGATAGCACTATTGATGTCCTGCATGGATACGATAGCTGTGAAAAGATTACGTGGGTATCTGAACCGGACAATGGTGTAGCGGACGCCGTCAATAAGGGTTTTAAACTGGTAAGAGGGCAGATCTGCGCTATTCAGAGTTCAGACGATTATTATATGCCGGGGGCAATAAGGAAAATAGTCAGTTGCTTTATAAACGATAATGAATTGGGCCTCGTCTATGGCGATATTATCAAAACGAATGAATTTGATGAAGAAATAACAAAATACCGCATCAAACCGTTCAGCATTCGATCTTTTTTAACGGTGGAAACATGGATACCTCAACCGTCGGCTTTTTTCCGGACCGAACTTATTAGTGAACTTAAAGCGTGGAACAGTGATTACTACTGCTGTGATACCGAATTCTGGCTGCGTGCGGTTCTTCGTACAAAAGTTCTTAAAATAGATGAATATATCTCGAAAAGGCTAATGCATGCCGGGCAGAGAGATCAAAATGCCGCGGAAATAAGCAAAAGTTACAGAGAGATGATTGATAGGTCTGGTGACATAAAAAAACTGCCGTTTTGGCTGCGCCGCGCCGCGGAATGTGGAAAATGGATGATGAGTTTTAGGTATAACCCCACAGGCTCCGATTGGATGGCTACCTATTATTTGTGGAAAGCGATAGCAAGCTATCCAATTGTAATTCGGCATATTGGCTTATCAAAGCACCTTATTCCGGGATATATGCCGCTGATGAAAGGGCTTTCCAGGATCAAACAGGTAATATTCAAATTGCCCGGAAGAAAGCAGTAATTCACTCCAAATGACTGCAGAAAATATAAAAAGGAAAGAATTACCGTTTGTAAGCGTTGTAGTCCCTGTTTTAAACGAAAGGGAGCTGATCGGCCGGACGATATCTTCACTGCTAGACCAGTCATATCCGAAAGAGAAATATGAAATAATAATTGTAGATAACGGCTCAAATGATGGGACTAAACAAATTATTCAAAAATATCCTGTTAAATTTCTTAAAGAAAGAAAGAAGTCAGCTTTTTCAGCAAGAAATAAAGGGGCAAGGGCAGTAAAGGGTGAATATATAGTATTTATGGATGCGGATTGTTTTGCCGGTTCGGAATGGCTGGAGAATCTGGTAGATGTGGTTATACAGGAGGGGGCATCTATAGTTGCGGGTAAGATCGAAAATTACATCGTGAGGGACAATTTTGCCAACAAATTACTGGCGAAAAGATGCGCGCCTGAAGTCAGGAAAGAAAATGTGCAACGATATAATAGTGTGGCCTCCGGTAATATGATTATTTCCAGAAGAATTTTTGAAGAAACAGGTTTTTTTGAGATCTGCGGATTTGCTTCAGATAATGAACTGTCACGGAAGGTGTTCGATTCCGGAGGGAAAATATCTTATACCGAAAGAGCTGTGGTTAAACATCAATGTGATCTTTCGAACAGGGAATATCTGGTTCGTAGTTTTTTGACAAGATACGGTCAAGAAAAGCTAAGAAAGAGGCCTGAGGAAGCAAGACATATTTTACGGTTGTTACTGTCATTTCCATGGCGTCCGGGGTTTAATCGCGCTAAATGTCTTGCGGGCGAATTTGGAATAGATAACCCGGCAATATTCGCGCTGTTTTTTATGTATATATGGATCGAAAGAATATTTTCTTATTTCGGATCAATAGCGGGCGCTGTATCTGGAATGACAAGTTGTCCAGAAAAGAGCACTCAGTAAGATGAAACAATACAAAATAGCATTTCTCTGTTCACATGTTATTCAATATCTGGATCCGCTTTTTAAGAAGGTCTCATCTCATCCGGAGATCGACTTAACTGTTTTTTATTATTCAAAGGAAGGACTTGAGCGGTATAAAGACCGGGAGTTTGGAGTTGAGTTAAAATGGGACAGGAAACTTTTGGATGGGTACAAATATAAATTCTTAAAGAACTTTTCACCGCTTCAAAGAGTTCATAACTACTTTAAATATATAAATATAGGGGTTGTGACTGAAATTGTCAAGGGCGGATTTGACGCGGTGATCATATACGGCTATGGATGGTTTATTTCATGGGCAGCATGGGTATCGGCTGTCATATCAGGAACGCCTATCATCTTTTTGGGGGAAACAAATGTTTTGAGAAGTAAACATGAAAATTCCGCGAAGAAAAAAATAAAAGATAAACTGCTGAAGATCTTCTTTTCCAGGTGCGGCAGCGTGTTTTACCTTGGGAAAAAGAACAGGGAATTTTATGAATGTCTGGGGGTGTCATCTGAAAAGCTCTTCCATTGGCCGTATACGGTTGATAATGACTTTTTTATCAAAAATGCCAATAGATATAGGTCCCGGGGAGACAACATAAAGAAACAATACAGCATTCCTGCGGATAAGGTTATTATATTTTTTTCAGGCAAACTCATTGAAAAGAAATGTCCACTGGATCTGATAATGGCCTATGAAAAAATGAATTCAAGAGATAAGGTTGCTTTAGTATTCGCGGGTGATGGGCCCCTAAGAGGAGATATGGAAGTGTATATACGGACAAACGACCTTAGCGATGTTTATTTACTGGGGTTTTTAAACCAGACCGAACTTGCAAAAGTGTATGCAATAGCCGATATTTTCGCGTTTCCTTCAAGCTTTGAGCCGTGGGGACTTTCTCTGAATGAAGCGATGTGTTACAGCCTGCCGGCAGTTGTCTCAGATGAGATAACTGCTGGATATGATCTTATAAAAGACAGTGATAACGGGTTTATTTTTAAAAGCGGCGACATCGATACTTTATGCGACAGGTTGGAAAACCTGGTTCGAGATGAAGAATTGCGCAAAAAAACAGGTCAGCGTTCATTCGAAATAATATCATCCTGGGATTACAAAAAAGATATAGAAGGCCTGCTTGCGGCCATGCGGCATATAAAAGAAAAAAGAGGAAAGTGAAAACACGCGAAAGAGATAAAGGAATATATTAAAAATAAAGAAATTTATTGAGGCAAGTCCAGGAAGATTTCAAAAGGTTTTTCTTTGGAAATTATCGATTGGACAAATCGTAAAAAACGTTTATTTTTACCGATTACGACAATAATATAAGTCCTGTGAATACAAAGCTTTCAATCGCGATACCGACATATGACAGGGAGGAAGTTCTTCTTGATACTATAAAGAGTATTCTTAATCAACTTGATAATATCGAAGAGATATTTGTGGTTGACCAGACGAAAAAGCATACCGCCGAAGTTGAGGCCAAGCTCAGGGCGTGGCATGATAATAAGTCTATACGGTGGATACGGCTTGATAAACCATCGGTTACACATGCGTTTAATAAGGGCCTTCTTGAGGCTTCATCGGATATAGTTCTTTTTCTGGACGATGATATTGTTCCTTCGGATTCTTTAGTAATAAACCACTTAAGGGCTCACTCGAAAAGTGACGAGATCTGGGCGGTTACCGGTAAAATAGTACAGCCTGAAGGGGCGAAGGCCTGGGCAAAGGAAAAAAAGCAGGATAATACTCTTAATTTTAGATTTGATTCAAGCGAAGAAAGGTATATTGAGAATTTAATGGCGGGTAATCTTTCCGTAAAAAGAGATAAAGCCCTAGAGATAGGAGGGTTTGATGAAAATTTCATTGGAGCAGCTTTTCGTTTTGAGACAGAATTTGCCGAAAGATTAATATTAAGCGGAGGAAAGATATTGTATGCCCCGGATGCTATGATAAAACATTTAAGAGCTTCGGAAGGAGGGGTCAGGGCATATGGTGATCTCAGGCTCACGGCATCACCCATGCATGCGGTAGGGGCATATTATTATCTTTTGAGATCGAGAAGAGTAACAAACAGGATTTTCAGGTGTTCTAAAAGGTTAGCAGGATCAATTTATTCGGAGCAGCATCTTAAAAAACCGTGGTGGATAATTTTGACCATTTTTGCCGAGATAACAGCCCTTTTATTAGCATTTATGCTTTACATGAAAGGGCCGCGAGTAATGCAGAATACCTCGCTCTATAAAAGGGGAAAACGGTGATATTGTATCTTATTCTGGTAGTCCTTTTTGCTATTATAACGCTCGTGAATTACCGGCGTGGACTTCCCCTGTTATTGATTCTGGGTCTTCTTGCCGATCCTTTAAGAAAGATGACCCCCGAAAACCCTGTTTACATCAACGTTCTTTTTGTCCCGGTTTTTTTGATAATGTATTTCACGGTTACAGGTAAGAGCAGGAAAGACGAAGGCTTTCTACATTATTATCCGGAGACAAGAAACCCATTGCGGTTCCTGATACTCATTTTGATAGTTAATTCGGTACGCCCTATACTGGCAGGCATTAGTAACGTGCCGGTATTGATCTATTCGCTGGTTCAATATCTTGGGATCCTAATGGCGATAAAACTGGGGTTTTTGCTTGCTGAAAAGGATAAAGATGTTGAACGTTTTGTGAGATTGTTCCCGATCATTGTCGCGCCTTTTCTTTTCACGGTATTGATCAGTTTTTTTATGGGGGACAAGAGACCTTTGATATTGAATGTGATGGGGATAGAGAAATTTCCGGAATGGATGATCCATGGTGGCGGATATGGTACCGCGCGAGTTGGGGAAAAAATAGTATTTTTATGCGGATTGTTCAGGAATCCCGAACCGATGGGGTGGTTTGCCTTTATCGCATGTGTATGCGCTTTACTTGTGATATTCAAGAATCCTAAAAAAGTTATTTCAAACATATTTTACTATGCCATAGCGATAATGGGTATATTTTGTGTTTATGTATCCGGAAGACGGAAATTCTTATTGGGGATTACGATCTTTGCAGTTACATTTGCGTTATTGGCGCTGCGAAGATCAAAGCAAAGAGCGATAATATTTTTAATTGTCTGCATGGTATTGTTAGGAGGAGTTTCGTATTCGATGGGCAAACTTCAAGGAGAGCAGAGAAGGTTGGCAGGACTGTACGAAAAGGACTCCAAAACCGGCTATAGGGATGCAATAGATGAATGGAAAAGGAGAGTTGGCGGCTCCATAAAATGGGCTATTAAGAGAGATGGTTTTTGGGGAAGGGGCTTTGGTGCTACAACCCAGGGTGGTCGCCGGTTTAGAGCACAAGTGAGCGGACCGGGGATAGAATCCGGGAGCGGTAAGCTGCTCTCCGAATGGGGGTTCCCCGGGCTTATTTGCATTACCATTATCGTATACCTTCTTTGCCGTAAGGTATATGCGAATTATACCAATGCCCTTGCCCGGAGCACATCATTCCCCGCGGAAGAGGCTTTTTTGATCGCCCTTTCAATTGCGCATGTCGCTGAATTTTTATTATCGCACCAGATATACGCCGATCCGCTCATAGGAGTTCTTACAGGGGTAACGTTGGGGGCACTGCTTGCGGTCCCGAAATGGCAGAAAGATCAGTAGCCTGCTTATGGATAAAAAAAATTGCACAATAGGCATTCTTTCCGTAAATCCGCCGGGGCAGGTAGGGAGCATGGCTCGTTATGAGAGAATGCTGTCGGAAGCTTGTGAAACAAATAGGAACGTCTATAAAATTGAAACAGTGTGCCTTGCGCTTCCCAGCCGTGTTCTCAGCAAATTCCCGGCAAAAGCGCGGAATATCATTCATCACTTGTGGATCATGTTAATGGGGCAGGCAAAGCTTTCTTTTTATAAAGACGTAGATATCTTTCATGTTGTCGATGGCAGTTATGCTTATGTAGCTGATCACATAAGACAAAAGCCGGTTGTCATTACGGCGCATGATATTATTCCGTATCTTCAGAAAGAGGGCGTTTTGGTAACACCGACTAAACCTAGCTGGTTTTCAGGTCATATCATTGAACGCAGCAGAAGAGTTCTTAAGAAGGCGCATATGATCATTTCTGACACCAAAAAAACAAAGAATGATCTTGTTGCTTATGCTCACCTTGATCCTGCCCGGATCAAGGTTGTGTGTCCGGCCCTGCCGCAAAGATTTAATGATATTGTTTCAAAAGGTGACATGGAGACCTGGCAAGAAAAAAGAAATTCAGATGAGGCATATATTCTAACCGTTGGCAACAACGCGTTCTATAAGAACAGGCCCGGAATTCTCAATATCTACAAGAAAGTGCGTGAAAAAATAAATATCCGGCTTGTTATAGCGGGGGAAGGGCCTGATAAAGAGCTTCTTGGAGCAGTAAAAAAAATGGATCTTATCGATGCTGTTATTTTTGAAATTGATCCAAATGATGACGCGCTTGTCGAGCTTTATAAAAATGCGTGTCTTTTCCTTTTTCCGAGCATGTACGAAGGGTTCGGCTGGCCGCCGCTGGAGGCTATGGCATGCGGCTGTCCGGTTGTGTGTTCAGACGCAGCTTCATTGCCCGAAGTTGTCGGGACAGCAGCTCTAACCGCTCCATATGATGATATAGATGCAATGTTCTACCATTGTTGTAAAATATTGGATGATCAGTTTCTTGCTGAAGATCTTATTGTTCGGGGATTTGAGCAGTCAAAGAAGTTTAGTCTTGAAAAGATGACAGAGGGCATCCTGGATGTTTATTCAAGTGTTTTAGAAAATGCGGCAGGTAGAAACGTTGGTGACCTATTGTGAGAGTTTTGATCGATTTGTTGCCGGCAACTAATCTTAGCGCCAGGCACGTTTTGCTGGGACATCTCACCCAGCTTTCAAGGCGGGCTTTTGGAGGGCATGAATACATTGTATTGTTCCATAAAAAGAACAGGGACGTGCAGATAGATCTGGGCCCTGCTGTTAAGTGGATCGAATGCCCGGTATACACGTCTCACTGGTTCGCAAGATACGTGTGGGAATATACCAGAATGCCGGCTCTGGTCAAAAGTCTGAAGATAGATCTCCTCTTTAATATTTCAGGAGGGGTATTGCCGTTTGTAAAAATACCACAGATCACATACGCGATGAATCCACTGCCGTTAATACGGGGAATAAACAGATCTTTAATGACACGGATAAAAGAAGCTTTGCAGAGAAGGTCATATAGGTACGCGATGAAAAAGGCGGAGATCATGTTGTTCCTTTCAGAATACATGCAAAAGGAGTTCCGGTTGAACGCGGGATTTGTTGAAAGAAGGTCAAAGGTCGTATATGCCGGCCTGGATGATGACGTTTATCGGGACGCGGAAGAGTATAAGGAAAATTGTACGCGGGATCCTTTCAGGATCATAAGCGTTTCGGTAATGACATATCACAAAAATATTGAAACACTCTTAAAGGCAGTGCATTTGATCAAAAAAGATCGTGGCATACAGCCAGAACTGTTTTTAGCGGGGCCATGGGCAAGTGCTGAATACAGAAAAAAAATAGACCGCATTTTGGACATCTTAGAGCTAAGAAAGGGTGTTGTGGTCGCCGGGCAGGTATCCAGGGAAGATTTGCACAGGCTCTATGCCAGTTCCAAGGTTTTTTGCCTCATGAGCAAGTGTGAATCTTTCGGTATCCCCGCGGTAGAGGCGCAGGCCTTTGGAACGCCCGTTGTAAGTTCCAATTGCTGTGCGATACCCGAGGTATGCGGCGAAGGAGGGATCTATCTTGATCCGGATGATGCGGAAGGCGTAGCGAGAGAAATTTATCGATTATTAACTGATCCCGTTAGCTGGGAGAAGCTGTCGACAGCAGCGCGGGATAACGCTTCAAAATACAAGTGGGATGATTGCGCAAAATCACTCATGAAAATATTGGAGCCGGGGAAATCATTTAGATGATAATACTTCCGCCAAAGCATGGAAGACTTGTGTTATCAGTTGTAATGGGCGTGTATAACGGAGAGAACGCGATAGCAGATACGATTGACAGTATTCTATCTCAGACCTTTACAGATTTTGAATTTATTATTATTAATGATGGATCAACTGATGCTACTTCCGGTATTCTTGAAAGATATGCGGCGAAAGATAGAAGAATACGGGTAATAGGGCAGGGGAACACAGGTCTTACCCGTGCGCTTATCCGCGGATGCCGTAAAGCGAAAGGGACTTTTATTGCCAGGCAGGATGTGGGGGACATATCCATGCCGGTAAGATTTGAAAAACAGATCTGTCTTTTGGAAAGTGATGATCGGCTGGTATTTTCGTCATGCTGGGCAAAAATGTTAGGGCCTGGAGAGGAAATTTTAGATGAAATAAAAAGAGCGGGGGATCCCGAAAAAGCAACTAAAGAGCTTTTGTATGCAAAACAAGGGCCTCCCTGTCACGGGACAGTTATTTTTTCAAAAGAGGCGTATGGAAAAGCCGGCGGATATAGAGAACAATTTTACTACGGCCAGGATTCCGACCTGTGGCTAAGGATGGCGAGAACCGGTTTGATAGGATATGTTCAGGAATTTTTGTATGAATTTAAGTTTACACACAGGGACATAAGTTTCCTTCGCAGGGATCTTCAGAAAAAATTCGGTGAAATAGGACAGGCATGTCACAAGGCAAGGATGGCTGGCAAAAGCGAAAATTTCTATCTTACAAAAGCATTAGAGACAAAGAAAAGAATAATAGAAAAACCGGAAGAAGGACGTCAAAAATTATATAAAATGAACTATTTTATAGGAAGTTGTTTGCTGAAAAGAAAAGATCAGCGTGCCCTTGGGTATTTAAAGAAAGCTCTTAGAGAGAACCCTTTTTATTGGAGAACATGGATGAGACTGATCCAGATAGTGATTATAAATGCAATTAAACTGTGGCTTGATCGAATCCGCAAAATATGATTTATGCTGAGATAAAAAGACAAATCAGGTTAACGTTTAAAGATCCTATGAGGATTTTTCGCATCCCCATTGAGTTTTTGACCTCGGGAGGAAGAAGGAGGAGATATTTTTCATTTGCAAAAATATACGGGAAAGTAGGCGAATTTTGGCAAAAAGATGGTGAGTATAAGCACAGGGCATATAAGAATTATGCTGATTATGTGGAACACCAAGCCTCGAAGCTGGAAACCCTTGATTTGCGAAATTATGATAAATATTACCGCAAAGAGCTTGCGGGACGATTGTCTTCGCTGTCATATGTCCGGGCAGGAACATCGGTTCTGTGTCTGGGCGCGCGTATAGGAAGCGAAGTCAAAGCTTTTTTGGATATTGGGTGTTTTGCGGTTGGCATTGATTTAAACCCTGGAAAAGAAAACCATTATGTTATGCAGGGAGATTTCCATCAACTAATTTTCCCGAATTCGTCAGTTGATATTGTTTATACAAATAGCCTTGATCACGCCCTATATCCTAAAAAATTATTCGCAGAAATTAGACGGGTTTTGAAAATGGCAGGGATATTTATTCTTGATGTCAAGCTTGCTAAGGACGGAAGTAGTAGTCCCGAATATTATGAGGCATTTGGTTGGGCATCGGTTGATGCTATTTTTCCGCTGGCAGAGGGTTTAGAGTGTGTTGATAGCCAGGATATTTCCAATCCTTGGTCCGGTAAGATGATCGTATTTAGAAAGGTGGAGGGTTAATTGAATCTGGTGCCGTTTCACATTAGTTATTGACTATTCTGTCATTCCCGCGGAAGCGGGAATCCATTATTTTCTTTCTGGATTGTCCGGTCAAGCCGGACAATGACAGCATGTAACAATGTGATGAAATTTATGTTACCGAGCACTAGAATACCTGTTTTAATGATTGGTAAATTATGTTAAGAGGTGCCGCATTAAAAATTCTAATTGCGCACGATGTGCCATGTGACCCGGATTCGGGCGCAGCAGGAACCGTTTATCAAATATCAAAAGCCTTTAAAGAACTCGGGCATGATGTAGAGAACATTTGGTCGTCCGATTTGCCTCACCGGATCAAACATGGCAATCTTCACTATTTGATGGAATTGCCCGGTGCATATGTTAAGGCGATAAAGAAAAGAATAAAGCAGGGCAGGGAATATGATGTTATCCAGATCAGCCAGCCCCATTGTTTTTTGCCCGCAAAATATGTGAAAGAACACCTTCCAGACACAGTCCTGGTCCATAAAAGTCATGGCCTTGAATTAAACGCAGTCAGTTCTTTAAAGCCATTTACAGAAAAAGAGGGGGTGGACCAGCGTAATTTACCCCGAAAATGCCTGTCAAAAGTTATGGGTGTGTTGCTTGCCAAACATTCACATCTCGCGGCAAAATATTGCGATGGGACACTTGTCGCTTCCGCTATGGACCGGGATTTTGCCGTTGAAGAACTTGGAATAAAGCCAGAAAGGGTCAAATACATACCGCATGGCGTATCTAATGTCCTTCTCGCTGGTCCGGCAGTCGAATATACTGCCGAACGGCATAAAAAGATCCTGTATGTAGGACAATTCGCCTTTCTCAAAGGGCCGCTCATACTGGCAAGGACGATGAACGAAGTGCTCGGGCAGAAGCCGGAGATCACCATGACCTGGGTATGCGACAGAGTCCATCATGACGCGGCTCGGGCAATGCTCGATCCCGCGGTTCTGGACAGGGTAGACTTCCTTCCCTGGATGAGCCAGGAGGAGCTCATGAAGGTTTATGATGAACACGGGATATTCCTTTTCCCCTCGTTTTATGAGGGGGCCGGCAAGACCTCTCTCGAAGCGATGTCCAGAGGTCTGTGCGTGATCTCAAGCTCCGTGGGGGGGATGAAGGACTACATAAGGCATGGGGAGAACGGTTTTCTGGAAAAACCGGGAGATGCTGATGCTTTCATCAGGCGGACACTGGAACTCCTGGATGATTTTCCTCTGGCGCGAAGGATATCGAAAGCGGCCGCTGAAACGGCAAAGGCATATACGTGGAGACGGCATGCCGAAGAGTCAGTCGAATTTTACACTAAACTTTTGAAGATAAAACGAGGGTGAGACATGTCAGATAAAATACCGGTTTCAGTCCTGATAATGACAAAAAACGAGGAGATGAACATCCGAAAGTGTCTGGAGAGCGTGAAGTGGGCGGATGAGATAGTGATGGTCGATTCGGCCTCAACGGACAGGACGCTTGAGATAGCGGGAGAATATACTGACAGGATATACCGGTATACGTGGGATAAGAAGTGGCCGAAGAAGATCTGGTCGCTCGAGAAGCCCGGGTTCAGGAATGACTGGATCCTGATGATCGACGCGGACGAGCGTGCGACGGAGGAATTTAGGGAGGAGATCGCGCCTGTAGTGTCAGGCGAAGACAGCGGTTGCGCGGGGTTTATCGTCAGGTATCATTACTGGTTCCTGGGCAGGTATATCAAGTACAGTGACCCTGTGAGGAAACTTATTCTTTTCAGGAAGTCAAAAGCCCGTTTTGAGAGCTATGATATAAGCGGAGCCGATGCTATAGAGGACCTTGAAGTAGGGCATGAGCACCCTGTTATAGACGGGAAGGTGGGGCGCGTGAAGGCGCCGATCCTTCATGAGGACACCAGGCCCTTATACTACTATTTCGACCGCCATAACCGATATTCGACCTGGGAGGCGTATCTCATACATAAGGGGAAATACAAGGAGGAAGAGGCGGCGGTCAAGCCCGGGATTTCCGGGGGATGGCTTAACATGAGAAGACTCATGAAGTACGTCTTCCTGCATCTTCCGTTAAAGCCATTGGTATATTTTGTTTATTCTTACATTTTTCGACTGGGTTTATTAGACGGTTACGCCGGCTTCATGTATAATCTATGTAAAGTATTTTATGTTTTTCAGATAGATATAAAGTTAAATGAACTAAAACTCAGAGAAAAGAAGAGCAAGTATTTCCCCACATAATGAAAGAAAGGACAAATATTTCCCCCCTTTGAAAAAGGGGGTTAGGGGGATTTTCTTTTAAGGAAGTTAAAATACAACGTGAATTTAAAACACAAAGCTCGTCGATTACGCAGTGAAATGACAGATAATGAGCGAGCGTTATGGACAAGGTTAAGGGGAAAACAAATTTTGAATGTTCAATTTTATCGACTTGGCCCCCTTTTTCAAAGGGGGGAGGGGAGCAAGCATAACGCATTCTTTTAAATAGAGCTGGGGAAAATGGTAAAAATAGCTAACAAGGGGTGATCTATGCCCGGAACGGTTCATCTTGAAAAGTTCAATAATTCCTGGTACAAACCGGGAGGCATTATGAAGAGAGTATTGTGGACTATCGCAGGCATTATATTTATCCAAAATTCTCTGCCATGGCCTGTTATCTTAAAATGTTTGATTTTAAGGTGTTTTGGGGCCAAGATCGGCAGAGGAGTTATTATAAAACCGTCGGTAAATATCAAATATCCATGGTTTCTTAAGGTCGGCGATCATTCCTGGATAGGGGAAGGGGTCTGGATCGATAATCTGGCGGAGGTTGTGATAGGGAGCAACGTATGCGTATCACAGGGCGCGTACATTTTCACGGGTAATCACGATTATAAGAAAGAGACGTTTGACCTTATGGTAAAACCGGTAATTTTAGAAGATGGTTCGTGGGTCGGAGCAAGGGCTGTTGTGTGTCCCGGCCTTACCGTAGGAAGTCATTCGGTGATCACGGCCGGGAGCATAGCGACAAAAGATGCTGAAGCTTATAAGATATACCGGGGGAATCCTGCCGAAGAGGTGCGGGAAAGGCATATTGAGGGATGAACCACATGAAAATCTCTATAATTACGATAGTGCTGAACAACAGGGAATATATCGAAAGTTGTATTAAAAGTGTTATCGGACAGACTTATAAGGACGTAGAATATATCGTAGTTGACGGCGGGTCAACCGACGGCACATTAGACATAGTCGAACAATATAAGGACAGGATAGACCGTATCATCCGCGGTAAGGATGCCGGGATCTATCAGGCCATTAATATCGGGATCGCTGCCGCGAGTGGTGATGTTATAGGGTTTCTTCACTCGGATGATCTCTACGCGGATGAGAATGTGCTCAAAAAAGTTGCAGAGGCATTTATTTCAAGTTCCGCGGAAGCCGTTTACAGCGATCTTAAATATGTAAACAGGCATAACGTGGACAGTGTTATCCGGTATTGGAAAAGCGGGAGTTATGATCCGGGAAAGTTAAAAGAAGGCTGGTCGCTTCCGCATCCTACGTTTTTTGTGAAAACGGAAATATATGACAAATTCGGGATGTACGATACGTCGTTAAAAATATCCGCGGACTATGAGATGATGATAAGGTTGTTATTCAAAAACACGATAAACGTAAAGTATATTCCGGAAGTTCTTGTCAAGATGCGCGCAGGCGGTGTGAGCAACAGGAATATATCAACGATCGTGCGGAAAACAAGAGAAGACTACAGGGCATGGAAGATACACGGTGTAAAAAGGGCTTACGGGACTGTAATACGCAAAAATATATATAAAATACCGCAATTTTTTACAAAAAAAAGGTAGTAAAGGAATGCAAAAAGGAGCTGATTATTCTGTATTAAAAAAGAAGTTGCGGTTAAAATATGTTCTGGATAAGGTTCTTGCCGCTATCCTGCTTATAGTTACGTTTCCTGTTTTTATCATTGTAGCCTTCATAATAAAGATCGATGGCCTGCGGCATCCGGAGAATTCAGGTAGTGTATTTTATACTGAACCTCGCATGTCAGAAAAAAAAATGTTCAACATCATTAAGTTCCGTACCATAACCGGGTCTTCGATAAAGTGGATCCGCGAACAACCGGATACGAGAAGCAGTACGGGTAATCCAAACATTACTGCGGCAGGAAAATTTATTCTTGAATGGTATCTGGATGAATTGCCGCAGATCATCAATATTTTAAAGGGGGACATGTCTTTTGTGGGCCCGAGACCCCACATAAAGGCGCAGAGCCTCGATGAGTTAAATAATCGCGGACTTTCTTACAGAAAATATATGAGGGCCGGGCTTATGGGGGTCGTACAGGCGTGGAAGAGCGATCCAAAGTATCAAACTGTATTCAAGAAAATGGCTAGAAAGCACAAGTCCTACAATGAGAGGATCAACAGGCTCGAATTGCATTACGCTTCCAGGTGCATGAAAATCTCAGTCTGGGAGATAGTTCTTTATGACGCCTATCTTATTATAAAGTGTTTGGGTGTAGTGTTTCGCGGAAAGAAAAAAGCGGTCATTTAATCCATGAAGGAGACGGTGAAGTGACAGGGAAATCCCGCCACAAGAATAACAAGCTGGACACAAGCCTTCTATTTTTGTTTGATGTGCTTGCCTTTGTTCTGTCCCTGGGCATCTCGGTAAGGGCGTTTTGTGGGGACTCTTTGGGGTTTTTTGTAGTGGAACACATGGCACTGATCTTTCATATGGCGCTTGTTACTTTTTTAAGTTTCTACTTTTTTGACCTCTATTATGTGTTGAAAGATTTCAGGCGCTATCGCCAGACGATCAACCTTCTTTTGGCTGCCGGCATGTCGTTCTTCCTGACGGTAATTATAGCGTTCTGGGATAAGGATTTTATATATAGAAAGCTGTTCACGTCCGTTTTCTTTCTATTTCTATTTGTTTTCGCGTTTTTCGGAAGGGTAATATTTTCCATCGCGCGCGTAAGGCTTTTTCGCAGAAAGGCGGTTATCATAGGAAATACGCCGATGGGACGTTTGCTGCAGAAATATATCAACAAAAAAGAAAAAGAGGGGAGCGATTTCGGCATAGAGATCGCGGGGTACATATCCGATGACGCGGATACGACAAAAGAAACGTATTCAGGCCTGCCTCATCTCGGACGTTACGCGGACCTGAAAAGCGTGCTGGATTCTCAGAACATTTCACTTCTGGTGTACGCGCTCGATGATCAGGGGGCATCCAGGTTAAATGAGGTGATCATACAAGAAAAGTTAAAGGGAACGAACCTCATTTCCGCGGTAGCGCTTTATGAGGCCATTTCGGGCATGGTCCCTTACGAGCACATCAATAGCGCGTGGTTAATTGAGGATTGTTTGAGGGGCAACAAGTTCGCGGAGGTGCGTCTTAAAAGAGCGGTTGACATCGTTCTCGGTACAAGTATGCTCCTTATATCTCTGCCTTGCATAGCTTTGCTCGCGCTGCTTGTTAAACTGGGATCCGGGGGGCCGGCATTATTTGTGCAGACGCGCGCGGGCAGGTTTGAAAAACCTTTTAAGATGTTCAAATTAAGGACAATGAGGCTTGTTGATGACAAAGAATTTCCAAAAGACCCCGAAGGGTGGCACGCGAAAAATATAGGACGCGTTTCCCCCCTGGGAAAAGTAATGCGAAAATTCCATCTTGATGAACTGCCGCAGTTCTACAATGTTATTATAGGGGATATGAGCATTGTGGGCCCCAGGCCGGAAATGCAGATGTTTATTGAGCATTGCGAAGAGAGGATCCCTTTCTACAAAATGCGGCTGGCTGTAAGGCCGGGAATTACGGGGTGGGCTCAGGTTTGGTACACGCATACATCGACATTGCGGGGATATAAAAGCAAGTTCAAGTATGATCTGTATTATCTGGCAAATCTATCTTTGAGGATGGATCTTGAAATAATGCTCCGCACTGTTCTCCGCATATTTGGATATCCCAAGGTAAAACAGGACAAGGCCTGGCCCTGATCCACACACAGGCCCAAAAGATCAAAAACCCCTCCTAAATAAAAAAATAGATAAATAGCGACACTATTTTTCCTTGCCGATTAATAGAGCCTTTCCCTATAAAGTCATACCCCTTCGACTGTAATTCCGTATACCCGTTCCAAATACCCGTTCCAATCATCAGTTCGTATGGTACTTCCAATTATCACACTTTTTCGCACCGCTTCATTGAGATCATGTGCTGATGCCCTTGCTATTCGGTGAAGTCGAATCCGACCAAGTCGACTACCTTTATCTTCCACCGCTATCGAGAATAACGTTTTCTCTGCGGTACCACGTCCTCGTTTGCCAGACTTTTTACCTCCATGGAAGCATTTCCTACAATTTTATTGACCTAACAGCGGTCTTTTGATATAATAAAACGATATGCTTTACTATAAGTCCTTATATAAATATATGTTAAGAACTATATCGTTAGTTCTAGCTGTGCACCTTTTTGTACCTAATTCAGCCTTTGCCTCACAAAATCCTTTTACTTGTACCTTAGCTGTCCAATCGGCATTTAAGCCTATGGCAAATATCACCAGGGTATCCAGCAAGATTATTATTACAGAGAATGAAGGATTGTTAAGGGACGTTATAAAAGGATTCAAAAAAGACGCTGAGATCCAATATTTCAACCTTCTTAAAGAACAAGCTGAAAAAATAGGCTTAAGTCAGGTTCAGTTAAAACGGTATGTACGCGAACATTTAAAACAATTTTATTTTAACAAAAAACAGAGCATATACAGGGATAAATCGCCTCCGTATGAAACATGTCTTGAGGAGGGCACATTCGGATACGAAGATGTTTACAAGTGCGCAATAAGTGTTGCTAACCAGGGGGGACCGGACTTATCAGAAGATATCGATAAAGGAGTTATTAAACAGCCTTCAGAAT
>JAYEOV010000019.1:0-17864 GCA_034723315.1 Candidatus Omnitrophota bacterium
GCCGACGGGCCGGATCCCGGACGCGCCGAAGGGAACAGCCTTGGCAGCCAGCGGTAAGTCCGCCGGAGGACCCGGCGGTATTCTTCCCCGAACCGGGCAGTCAGTTCTTCTTCTTCAGCACGCGCGAAAGAATCAAACAATCTGATAATGAACCCGTTAAAAACAAACCAGGGAATTGCCAACATAGGATCGAATAGAGTATATATACCCATGCTGATAGCCACGGGGATCATGATCAGCGTCAGACAATAAGGATGTCTTAAATACCTGTACGGACCTGTTACAACCAAACTTTGAAGAGGCAGGCCGTCCCACCAGTGGTGGTAATAAACTGCCCACATAAATAACATCCAAGAGATAAAACCGGTGACCGAACTGGTCAAAAGAATCGCAACAGCCATCTCCGGCGGCTGTGAATTAATTAAAGACTCGGGTAAAAATCCGGAGAAAAACCCTAATAGAGCAAGTATGTAACAATGTATATAAATTTTGTACCAGTCTATTGCACGTTGCCATTTTTTTTCTGATATCTTTTCTAATTCTTCCAGGGCTTCCGGGCTTTTTGATGAGTCCCCCTTCGCGTCTTTAACCGCTTCAGGTTCCGTATCCGCGGTTTTAGATGTTCCCGGATCAAAACTGCCCGGTTCGGCCGGCGCCTCCGTAAGCGCGTCTTGACCATCAGAAGAAGACGTTAACGCTTTTCTGGTAAGTATCTGCCTGGACAGATATTGCCCGACACGGGTTTGGAGCACCTCATAGGAATCGCCCGGATCTTCGATGCCGGGAATTTCCGTTTCAGGTATGTTATGGTTAAAATATCTGACCTTGTACAGCCCAAGATCTATTATGACAGCGGCTTTTGGGGAGTGAAATTCCGCTTCATTCGGTATCGTATCCTTGAATTCGTCAGAGATGCCTTTTGATAGTTTTACCTCTTTCAACGCGGAATCAACCATTTTTTTCATGCGTATAACATTTCGATTGCGCGGATCATTCTCTAATCCTGTAAGATAAAATCCAAGGTATCCGGTCACAAGATTAAAAAACCCGTCTTCCGGATCGGGACTGGTGAATAGGGTGTACGGTTGTAAGGAATTTTTTTGAAAAACGTCAGGATTTGCCCATACTACTCCCTGCCATATCATAAGTATGCTTAAGGATAACGCTATAACTTTGGCAAGTCTTCTAAAATGCAGCTTTTTCATAATTTATGACTATTTTCTCTTATATATTGCTTTTTTAACTTCTAACGATTTTAGACATTATAACACAGGAAGAAAAACACATCAAATTCTTATTACTTTCTTTTTTATATCTTAACTTTTGCGGTAGCCTTTTACGGTGCCAGGTCTTAACCAAAGGACAAAATTTTGTATGAGTTTAACCCGCGGAAGGAGAAGTCACCCCAAATTGTCATCCCCGAATTCGCCGAAGGCGAATATCGGGGATCCACAATAAGAATTTTTAATATGTGAGAAATACTCCGCCTGGAAGGATGATTTTAAGGTCATAGATCCCCGACAAATTTCCTGTTTGAGCGGTTATAGATACGGCAGGAAATTTTCAAGGATGACAGAGGAGTGGAGCAATCAAATCAAGGGGTTCTTACGCGGGCTGATCTGTTACCAAAATTTAACAAGAAAAATTGTAAGAGTTAAGCCCACAAAAAAAAATTTAAGATACGCTGTTCGCGGCAACAAACCTATCCGTTAGAAGTGTGTGCAGGATGGATAAAGGATTGATATTCTGCAGACGTGCTGTTTTGAAGTAAGCTCATAAAAACTTTATGTTTAAGAATAAAATTGGGACACTCGCAAAGCAAAATCGCAAACAATATCAATTACCAGAGCTCAAATCATTTCCAAAAGACCGTTTTTACTAAAAGAAAATATCTTTTAAATATCTGATCCAGGAACCGGATAGAGCGCTTCTCCAGTTCAGTAACGATTACTCCCGGAGTATAATCCAGCCTGTACCATCCTACAAGATCCTTCTCGGCAATTTTTCTTGCTTCTTGGAAAGCAGACCTTTTTTTTATCGTAGTTAACAATAATCTAAAGGTATCTACAACCGAGCGTAAATACCCCTTAATGAAAACCTTTTTTTTCAGACAGAACGCGATATTATATAATTCGTATAATAGAAAACATGGCATAAAAATTAATATGCTCATCAGGCTGTAATTTTTAATAACAAAAAGCCTGTGGTTCCGCGCTACATAGAACGCGCGCACCGGACTGTATTCAGACCCGGTCCTGTGCGAATAATCCTTTGTGCCGCCAAGGTGAACGACCACAGCTTCAGGGACCAGCTTTATTTTCCTGCCAAAGGCCCTTAGCCTGTAAAAGAAATCGGCATCGTTCCAGTAGATGAAGAGATCCTCATCAAAAGTCAGATCATCGGGAAGCTTTTCCAGATCGACCAAAGGGGATGTGGAACTGATCATCCCTAACTCCGGGCTATCGGGCATCTCACGGTTCGTATAAGTCTTTCCTATATAATGAAACTCGCCTCCAAAATAAGTTTCATTTCTGCTTTTATCTACTATTTTGGGCGCAAAAACGGTAAATTCTGAATCCTTTTCTCTCTCGGCTTCTAAATAAAGGTTCCTGAACAGATCCTCATGGGCTATCGTATCATGGTCCATCAGTATCAAATACCTTGTCGTGCATTCTTTCAACGCGATATTCGCCGCGTAGCTGTGCCCTGTATTTTCCGGCAGCTTGATGACCGTTTTTTCCAGTTCATAATTCTCAAGATACTCGACCGTGCCATCCGAGGAATTGTTATCCACAAATAACAGACGGAAATACTTGAAAGAAGAATTTCTTATACTGTCCAACAAGACAGGTAAGTACTTGATGCAATTATATGTAATCACACAAACTGTGACCTTTATATCCATCTTACTGATTCATGTTTCCCTAATAGTTTTGTTCCTGTAATCAGGCAATCTGCAATCATTAATTTGCATATTATTATATACCGGGAAAAGAAACTTAACAAATTAAAATAAACAAGCGAATATTTAACACTTATATTTCATATATCACATGGCCTCTTCAAACAAAGAATCAGCTCTTTCAGCCGCTTTCACTGAATCTTGCCTTTTGGGTTAACATATGATACCCTTTATTCATGCCAATTTCAGATTAAGGAAAATAATGGATATAAGCATTATCATACCAGTTTATAATGAAGAGAACAACATCGGCCCTCTCTTCGCCGAGATCAGGGAAATCCTGGATAAACTCGGCAAGTCCTGTGAAACCATCTTCGTAAACGACGGCAGCACCGATAAAACTTTACGGGAACTTAAAAAAGTCAGGGAATCGGATCCGCGGGTGAAGATCATTAATTTCAACAGGAATTTCGGCCAGACTCCGGCGATCATGGCCGGTTTCGAGCATTCCAAAGGGGAAATAATCATACTTATGGACGGCGATATGCAAAACGACCCGCGCGACATCCCGAAACTTATCGACAAACTCGACTCGGGCTTTGACCTCGTCAGCGGCTGGCGCAGGAAAAGAAAAGACTCTTTACTGCTCAGGGTGCTGCCCTCAAAGCTGGCCAACCGGCTTATATCGGTCATGCTGAAGGTCCCTCTTCACGATTACGGCTGCACTTTAAAGGCCTATAACCGCGACGTTATAAAAGACATACATCTTTACGGGGAAATGCACCGTTTCATACCCGCTATCGCAGGATGGAAAGGCGCCAGGATAACCGAGCTCGAAGTGAACCACCGGGCAAGAAAATACGGCAAGGCCAAATATGGACTGAACCGGACGATAAAAGTGCTTCTTGACCTGATGCTCATAGCTTTCCTGTCCGAATACAGCACGAAACCTATAAGGTTTTTCGGGGGTCTTGGAATTATCAGCAGCGCCATGGGATTCCTGACACTGCTGATCGTTATTTATATGAAATTAGCGAACCTCTCTGATATGACCGGCAACCCCCTCCTGATCCTCAGTGTTCTCTTCTTCCTGGTAAGCGTGCAACTCATTTCCATGGGATTCCTGGGAGAAATCAATATACGCACCTATTACGAATCCCAGGGTAAAAAGACATATCACATAAAAGAGATCATTGAATGAATATCCTGCTGATCAATTACGAATACCCGCCCCTGGGCGGCGGCGGCGGCATATTTACGCGTTGCCTGGCAGAAGAATTCGCCGTAAATCATAACGTCGACGTGCTGACCAGCCATTTCAGGGGTTTAAAAAAAAGGGAAACGGTAAAAAGGGTCAACCTCCATCGTGTTCCTGTTCTGCGCAGAACCTCGCTGCATACCGCGACAATGTCCTCCATGCTGTCATTCCCCTTCTCCGCTATAGCGGAAGGCATCCGGCTGACTCGAAGAAAAAAATACGATATTATCAATACATACTTCGCGATACCTTCAGGACCGGCAGGATCGTTCCTTTCCCGTATCTCCGGGATCCCCAATGTCCTTAATATTCTCGGCGGGGATATCTACGATCCGAGTAAAAAGACATCTCCCCACCGCCATGCCATACTTCGCCGGACAGTCCGTAATGTCATGATCAACGCATCAAAAGTCGTGACTGAATCGACGAATATCGCGAATTATGCCAAAACATTTTACCGTCCGGCAAAGGACATCACTGTCATCCCGCTCGGGCTGCCTGAACCGCACTTCACACAAATAACTCGAGAAGAACTCTTTCTCAGGCAAGACAAACTTTATCTTATTTCAATCGGCAGGTTTATAAAACGGAAAGGTTTTGATTTCCTTATAAAAGCAACCGGCCTTTTGCGAAAACAGGGCAACGATATCGATCTTATGCTTATCGGAGAGGGACCGGAACGCGCGGCACTGGAAAAGCTATCCAATAAACTCGGCGTATCGGACCACATAACGTTCCTGGATTCCGTGTCCGATGAAAAAAAATTTCAGTATCTTGCCGCGGCGGACATATACGTGCTGCCTTCCCTGCATGAAGGGTTCGGAATAGTATTGCTTGAAGCTATGTATTGCGGGCTGCCGATAGTAGCCACAAACGAAGGAGGTCAAACCGATATCGTAGAAGACGGGGAAAATGGCCTCCTGGTCCCCCCTCATGACCCCGCGGCTCTCGCGGACGCGATAGCCCTGCTGATGAAAGACCCTGACCAAAGACAGGACATGAGCTCCTGCAACAGGGAATACGTGAAGCAATATAATATTTCCGCCGTCGCCGCGAGGTACCTGGAACTCTTCCGCGGCGTCATTGCCTCCGATTGAGGCAATGAATTAAAAAAATCCCCCTGGCCCCCTTTTTCAAAGGGGGGAGGCGAAAACTTAGATCCCTCGACTCGGTCGCCTTCGGCTCCCTCGCTCGGGATGACAACTTTCTGTCATCCCGAGTGAGCGAAGCGAATCGAGGGATCTGATCTGTGTCAGCTTTTGAAATTCCGTTACGAAAACTTAACGCCCTTCGGGCGAACTTTTTACCTGTCGCCGCCGGAGGCGGCTCCTACGGCTTTGGTTAATGTGTTCTCAAAAAGGAATTCCTATTATATTTCCCATTTTATTGAAATTCCGTTACAATAAAGATATGCTAAACTGCTAAAAAACCGGAAGAAGCGAATGGGTACATACAGATTACTTACGGAAGAGGAAAAAAAATTCATAGCTGAAAATCATGGATCCCTGTCAGACAGGCAGATCGCCAGAAAGCTCGGCGTTCCCCGCCAGGCGGTATATAAATACCGGAAACAAATCCCTTCCGCGCAAAACAGGCCGGCCGAAACGGAAGAAAGTGAGCTGGCCGAAAAGGAAAAGACCGGAACGACGGACAAGCTCTTCATGAAAAACATATCCAGGCAGATCCCTGTAATGATCTTTATAATTATCCTTGCCTTCGCGATATGCCTCAGAAAACATACGTTCAACTTGCCCCATTATAGAGGGGACCAGCATCATTATGTAGGCCTGGCTTTCAAGCTGGATTCGGAAGGTATCCGGGGATACAACCTCAGGGGCATTAACATGCTTACTTCAAGAGAAAGTCCCCAGACCATCATCCTGGACCCGGCTCCTGACAAGGGACACGTGATAAAAAGTCTCGCGCGAGGAGGCATTACCTATTATGACGAACCCCTGCATCACATGCCCTTCGGCTTCCCTTACGCTCTCATGTTATCTCATAAGTTGTTCGCCCCGGACGAACCATATTCTCTGCTGGCCATCAACGACACAAAGATCATTCGCGAGGCCCCGCCGGGAGTAGGACTGAGAAATTTTCGTTTTGACCCGGAAATAGCCGGAAAACAGTTCTATTCCATAATCGTACCCTTGTTTTTCAGCCTGCTCATGATAGTCTCCGTATATTTCATTTCCAGGACGCTTTACAATAACGAATGGGCAGCGCTTACGGCCATGTTCCTTATGACGATCTCCCCTGTCGATATCCTTACATCCCAGAAGATCTGGGCCGATGATATGACCGCGGGTTTAGCCGCATTAGGGGCTCTCCTGTATCTGTTGGCCTTGAAAAAGGAAAAATCACTCCTTGCTTTCGCGGGCGGGATAGCATGCGGACTGAGCGTTATCACAAAACAGCTCGGGATAATAGTGCCTGTAGGGATCGTAGTGTGGCACTTTTTGTCGAATATCAACAGGTTGTTTAAAAAAGAAAGTTTTCTGAAAGTTCTCTTTGACAAAAATCTGATCCTCTTCGCACTGGGAGGACTCCTGAGCACAGGTTACTGGTTCATCAAAATAACATCAGTATACGGAGATCCGCTGTACCGGCCCCATCAGCCGGGACTTGCCGAAACAGCCAAAACAGCATGGTTCAAGATCACCCAGAGCCGGCCGAGGCACCTGTACCTGCTTGGTATCCCCTACCAGAATCCCCTCTTCGGCCTGGCCTATATTTCTCCGCTCTGGCTGTGGCTTGACAAAAGGCAATATAAGAATCACCTGTTCCCGGTAACATGGCTGGCCGTAGCATTCTTCTTATCTTATCGTTTCTTCACAGGGGAACACCGGTACATGCTTTCGGCTTACCCGGCCTTCGCTATTCTGGGCGCGTACGTGGTAAACCGCCTGAGGACGGCCATTGACAGAACGGTGGGGTTCAGGACGGGGACAATATTGTTCATACTCGCGCTTGCGGTTTCGGCTCTCTGGAGCGTGCCCATGGCCATGGAAACCCTGTTTTACAACAGCGCACTGATAATGAAACCGTTCTAGAAAAGGTCCATAACCATTCTGGCGCCGGTGAATAGACCGTAGGCCCGCCTATAGACCGCGGAACCGGCGAAAGAAAGAAGAAAAGTAAGCAGACTTTTCACATTAAGCGGATAAGCCGTAAATGCTTTCAGAAAATGTTTTCTTCCCGCATCCCCCCTGCCACATATACAATGGCGGTGGCCAAGACGCATATACTGATTGGAAAGCTCTTTTTTGTGTTTTTCGTAATCATCTTGATGACGGTCGAGTATAAGTTCCATCGCCTTGATAAAAGAACTGTTGTCCGCAGTGATGCTCTGTCTGGTGAAATATACTGTCGCGACTGCCTCGTCCAAATACCTGAAATGATAATATTTTGATACCCGGAGCCACAGGTCCCAGTCTTCCAGGTTGGGGAGGGACTCATCGAACATTCCCGCTTTTTCAAAACATTCTCTTTTGACCACCGCGGATACAATGGAAATGAAATTCGACTTTAAAAGTATCCCGTAAAGATCCCCTTCTTTGGGCTGAAGGCCCCTGGACGGGACATGGACTTTCTTACCTTCGAATATCCTCAACGTGGATCCGTAGACAACGCCCACCTCCGGAGGAGCGTCCCTGAAGAGCGACATCTGCTTTTCGAGCTTGCCTGGCATCCATATGTCATCGTCGTCTTGAAAAGCAATATATCGGCCGCACGCCTCCCTGATGCCGGTATTTCTCGCAGAAGACAGCCCCCTGTTATGCGAGTGCTTGATATATCTTACCCTTTCGTCGCGGATATCCTTTACGATCTCTTCCGTATTATCGGTCGAGCCGTCATCCACGACTATCACTTCCAGATCGGCATAGGTCTGCTTGAGGACAATCTTCACCGCCCTGCCGATCAAGCCCGCCCTGTTATAAGTCGGGACGATCACGCTGACTATGGTCTCATTGTTTTTTTTCATAACGCTTTGAAAAAAGTGTAGCACAAAGAACATGAAAATGGAAGGCGGATACTCTGAAGATCTATTTTTATGTAAAAAAAATATTGTTAGAGCCTTAAATATGATAAACTATTGAAAAATGTCAGTTTAAAACCCTATGAAAATACTTTGGAACCTGTACATTAAGCACAAAGAGACGACCCATAACTTTTTCTGGAGAAACGTTCAGATCCTGAGTAAAGGCGGGGTATTTTTTCTGATATTCATCATCTCGGCAAAATTCCTCTCACCGGAACGTTTCGGGATACTCAATTATCTCTTGGCCGTCCTGGCGCTTTTTATAATATTCTGCGACTTCGGACTGTCCACCGCAACTTCAAAATATGTCGCGGAATTCAAGACCTTGGATCCGGAGAAGGTGAACAAGACCCTTTTTTCCGTATCTGCTCCCGTAATCTGTATATCATCCGTTATAGCTTTACTTGTTATTCTTTTCGGAAAACACGTCTTCAGGGAAAACCACACTTACCTTCTGATGTTCCTCCCCTACCTCTTCCTTGTTCCGCTGACAAGCACGCTCGACGGGTTTCACAGGGGGCTTAAGAAGTTCAGAAGACTGGGCGTGATACATCTGGTCATAGGAATACTGACATTCTTTATTTCATTTTTTCTTATAAAAAATTATCTTCTTCCCGGCGCAATACTTTCTCTTAACATCCTGTATTTCCTGTTAACGTCATGCCTTTATTTTTCCGCGAAAGGGACCGAATTTATACTGGACAGGGATATCCTGAAAAAGATAGGTAAATACGCCCTTCTCATCGGACTTGCCAACATATCCTACTTTATGTATACCAGGATTGATATCCTCATAATGAAACAGTTCAATTACACTGTCGAAATAGGATACTACGGCCTGATAGACAAACTGTTCGGCATGATATTCATCCCCGCAGTGATCCTGGGGCAGGTACTAGCTCCCAACATCGCCAGATACGCGGCTCTGCGCGATTTTTCTTCCATCAAGATTAAATTCACAAAATACTTTTACCCCATCCTGGGGCTGTCCATCCCATTCAGTCTGGCGATATATATGATCTTCCCGGCTTTTTTAAAAACGTTCCTCCCCCAATACTACACTCTCACGTTCTTATCAATCTTTAAAATACTTCTGCTTCTGCTGCCATTCAAGATCTGGGGTGCCTTTTCCGTAAACGGTTTTATAACCCCGGCTGGGTTCGCGAAGATCATCACCCTGTGGACTTCCATCGGAGGCGTCCTTAATATCATCCTCGACTATATCTTTATTCGGATCTTCGGTTTTATCGGAGTATTCCTGGTGACCCTGATAATACATTCTTGCGTGATATTCATCTCAACTCTGATCTTTTACCGAAAAATAAGGAGTATCAGGAGTTGAAACAAAAAATCTCTGACACGATAATCGATCGTATCGTCAAAATTTATATTATTTCTTTCTACTACTTCCTTAAGTTCCCTTTGAAAGAAAAGATCAAAAACATCCTGAAGTACAACGAAGGATCGATAAACCTGCCGGAGGGAGAACAGGAAGAACAGGCTCTGCCCGGATCTCAAAAATACTTAAAAACGGGCTACTACAAATACATGCTGGGAAGATATCTATACTCCCTTCCGCACATACGGAACAAGGTGGTACTGGATTCGGGATGCGGTCTGGGCTGGGGAAGTTATTTAATATGCGGGTACCCTGAAAAACTGATCTCCATCGATATAGACGCCGGATCCCTGGATTTCGCCGAAAAAACATGGAAAGACGATAAACTGGAATTCATAAAAAGTTCGGCGCTTGACATGGACAGATTGAACCGGAAATTCGATGTCATCCTGGGATTTGAAATGATAGAGCATCTTGCATATAGTGAGGGTAAAGTATATCTTGAAAAAACGTCGGCAAATCTGCGGGAAAAGGGCAAGCTGATACTTTCATCTTATTTCCCCCGGACGGAAGAACAGGCAAGAAAAGCCGAAAAGGGCAATAAATATCACCGGCATATATACACGCGGGAAGAGATGAAAAATATACTGAAAAAAAACGGTTTCTCGAAAATACAGTTTATCGGATCCCTTATGCTGATCACATCAAAATAAAGAAATGGAAACATGATGATAACGAAACGCTATCTGAACTGGCTCAGGTACAAGCTGAAAAACCGGGGACACATAACGGGTCTGCGGTTCACTGCCACGTGGAAATGCGATTCAAGATGCGTCACATGCGCGATATGGAAGGATCAGGATGCGGGAAAAAACGACCTGAGGCCCGAAGAGATTGACAGGTTCAGCCGATCAAAATACTTCAGGAAAACAGAATACATAACAATAAGCGGCGGAGAACCCACGCTCAGAGAAGACCTGCCCGAGGTCATATCCATCCTGAACAGGAACATCCCCGGGGCCAGGTTCGGCATCACCACCCACGGCATGGACCCGGACCTGGAGGAAAGGGTCTTCAAGAAAATACTGAAAAATAACCCGGGCATAAACTTCGGTCTGGTCGGCATAAGCCTGAACGGCCCTCCGGAAATTCACGAAGCTACCCGTGGCATAAAGGGGAGCTGGAAAAAAACAGTAGAGACCTACGACAGGCTGAAAGACCTTGTTCATTGTGAGTTCAGTTTTACTTTCTGCGCTCTTAACGCCGATTATTTCGACTGGGTGCAGGATTTCGCCGCAAAAAAAGGAACACGGGCCTATATATGCTGGACGGTCATGAACGAGAGGTTCAACGTCTCGGACAAGGACCTGGTCTTCTGGAAGTCGGGCATGGAAAAGGTCCTCGACAGGTACCTGGAGAGGTCCCGTTCCCTGCCCCGGAACCTCCTGGAAAAGCTGGTGACCGTCCTGACGCTTCCTGACTCAGTCACCCTGGGATGTCTCTACGACTACATCATAAACAGAAGGATCATGCCCTGCTTTGCGGGCAGTCAGATAGTCCACATCGACCCCAGGGGCTGCGTGTACCCCTGCAACTTCAAGCTGACCGAAGACAGGATACTGGGCAGGCTCAGGGAAAAAAGTTTTGACGATATATGGGAATCAGTCCCCGGGAAAATACTAAAAGAGATCAAAAACGGCGAATGCATGTACCCGAACGGGCTGTGCGGAGATTCGGATATATATCCGAGCATATGCAACTCCCCACCTTTTGTAATAAAATGGTATCTGAAGAAGATATTCAAGGGGCGACCGCTTATCGAGCTGGAGAAGCATGGTAAATGACGATTATACCGGCAGGATAGATCCTGAAGCCGCGGAATGGAAAGACTCTCCATGGTCGGACCTCGTGAAGGAGAGATACCGTATCTGCTCTCTTTTCAGCGAGAACAAGCGCGTGCTTGACTCCTGCTGCGGCACGGGATGGGCAACGGTCAGCTACATAGCGAACAAGTCTCTTTCTACCGTGGGCATCGATATCTGTGAACCTTTCAAAAAAGTTTTACCGCGCGCCGGAACGTTCTCCTTCATAAAAATGGACGCCCGAGACATCACTCTGGAAGAGAACAATTTCGATCTTGTGCTCGCCCTGGACTCGATCGAACACTTTATCCGTCAAGACGGCCTGAAATACCTTAAAGGCCTGAAACGGGTATGCAAAGAAGACGGCCTGGTAGTGGGCACCACTCCCCTCGTACCGGACAAAGACCTGATAGGAAAATTCCTCGAATGGAACAAATACCACCTCCACATGTATACTTACGAGACCCTTGAAAACACGCTCAAAAGCGTTTTTCCCGCCGTCGAAATATTCCGGATATACAACCGTGTCTGTCCCTATTTTCTTTTTCTATGTAAAAAGACCGGCACTGACATACCAGCCGACATAAACGATAAAATAAAAGGATTTCTCTCCGATCACGAGAAAAATCTGGTAAATGGAAAGAGAAAGGCCCGCTTTTTCTGGGCGGGAAAACTATTCTTAAAAGGCAATCTGTTCAAAGCTTTCCGGTTTTTTTTGGCCGCAACCTTTGGCACAAAGTGATCTTCGATCCATGAAAACAGAGATATCGGTCATAATGTCCGTTTATACTGCCGCTGAATCCCTGGCGGAAAGCGTCGAAAGCATACTGTCACAGACCTTCCGGGACCTGGAGTTCATCATCGTCAATGACGCCTCCACGGACGGTTCCGGGGAGATCCTCCGGAAATACAGGGAAAAAGACAGCCGCGTAACGATCATCGATAATCCTAAAAACATGGGATTGACCAGATCGCTGAACACAGGTTTAAAGGCCGCCCGGGGGAAATACGTTGCCAGGCAGGACGCAGGCGATATCTCCCTTCCGGAACGCCTGGAAAGGCAATACAATTTCCTTGAGGCCAACCCGGACGTATTTCTTGTAGGCTGCGGGACGGAAAACGTAGACCCAAACGGCAGGACCATTACCGTGTTTAGACCTGTTACTGACGAGGCGAAGCTGAAGCGCTCCCTCTTAAAAGGATGCTCACTGTTCCACCCGACGATAATGTTCAGGAACGCGGATATCTCCTACAGGGAAAAGTTCGTTTACTCCCAGGATTACGATCTTTATTTAACCCTTCTTTCCCAGGGGCGCAGGATAACGAACATGCCCGACATACTGGTTAAATACAATATCTCCCCCGGAGCTATTTCTTTCACGAAAAGAGCCCATCAGATGCTGTTCGCCGAAAAGGCGCTGGAGTTTTACCGCCAGAGAGAACGCCGCGGTAAAGATGAGTATATGTCATTCGATCCGGACAGCATATTGAAGGTCGATATCGACAAGACTCATGAACCCAGAGTACTGGAATACGAAATAGAAGCCGGGTTCAAGATAAACGATTTCAAAAAAGTGCGCGCGCTTTACGCAAGATATGTCAGACTGAAAAGATCCCCGGATAAGTATATTATCTATTATCTCGCCAGTTTTCTCCCCCGGACCACGGTCAACATGATCCGGAAGATATTATGGGGACGGATCAAGTGACCGACCGACACCGGTCTTGAGGAAGTTTTCAGCTAGTAAAATATCTGTACGATCGGTAATCTTTATATTGAACGCGGATCCATTGACAAGTTCCACGGCTTCACCCATCAACGCAACCATGCCGCAATCGTCAGTTGAATCGGTAATGTCTTCTTTCATGGCCCGTTCGTGGGCCTCAAGTATCGTCTTGTAGCGAAATCCCTGCGGGGTCTGTATCCTTTTGACGTTCTGTCTGTCCGGGATGTCCACGATATTATCGCGTTTTTTTATCACTATCGTATCAGAAGTATCAATAACGGGCCCCGCCGCCCCGGCTTCATCGGCCGCCGCAAGGACATCCTTTATTATCCTCTCGTCGATGAAAGGCCTCACGGCGTCGTGGATAAGGACAAGTTCCGTCCCGGGCGGGCAGTTCTTTATGCCTTCATAAGACGATCCCTGGCGTGTCTTGCCGCCGGGGACTATTTTATGAAGCTTTTTGAACGAATTTTTACCGGCAAGTTCTTTCATCAGTTCCATATGATCCTGATGACATACAACCACGATATCTGAGATCGATCCGCTTTTCTCAAACCGTTCAAGTGAATACGCTATCACGGGCTTTCCTTTTAGCTCAAGGAACTGTTTAGGGATCCCGGCGTTCATCCTTTCGCCAGTCCCGCCGGCAAGCACTATAGCAACGGTCTTCTTCATATTCTTCCTTTGGCATCAAAAGTGTTCGCAAATTCTTCGGCTTAATTTATCCTGCATATCCCGAGCGAAGCCGAGGGTGTCAAAGCCTAAGGGCTCAGGGTAAACTCCGGATGCTCCTGCGACGCAACGAGCCACGATTCACGAATCACGATTCACGAATCGCCCTTTTTCCATAAGTTTTCTGCCGTCCACAAAAATGTCGGGGGCCCTGATAACGCCGTCCAGGTGCAGCGGAACGTCATTTTTCCCTCCGAACGAAAGGTCGTTCCCTACAGCTATGTGCACGGTCCCTATGGCCTTCTCATCTTCGAGGATGTTGCCGGTCACTTGCGCCTTTGGGTTGAGCCCGATCCCTGCTTCGGCGACACGATAGGCCTTCGGTCCGACACGGTCCAGCCGTTGCAGGACTTCATCAGCCCTTTCACCCGTGATCTCAAAGACCATCCCGCCTTTGACCTTAAACGTAAGCGGAGATCCCAGGAGCCCCAGGTCCGGGAAAGAGGCGTCAACGACATAAATGCCATCACACGTCAATGGCAGGAACGAGATTTCCCCCTCCGGGAGGTTGCCGAAAGCGCCGGGATAATCGAACGAACCGCCGTCTTTCCCGAAAAACCCGCCCGAGCCGACTGAAAACACTATATCAGTCCCCCGTTCGGTTGTCACGCGCATCTCAGCGGACTCCTTCAGAATGCCGTAGATACGTTTCGACGCCTCCTTCAGTTCATCGTAATCTATGTCAAGACACCTGTTCGCGATCTCCTCGGTAATAGAAGGCATCGTCGCTATCCTCGCTCCCCCGGCAGTAGCTTCCCGCCTGGCGCGTGTATGAGTAAGAGATTTTTCGGTAATAAGGATCTGCACGTCGTACTGCAGCATTATGAGCGCGACTTCTTTCGGAGGTTCGGTCCCGTGTTCTTGCGTCGGCTCCATCACGATGATCCTGGAGCGGGGGGTTATACCGCGGGCATACCTGTAAAAATCGCGGCCTATATGCTCTTTGACAGTATCGGTGACTATAAGGCACGATTCCTCGGACCGAAGCTTCAAAGAACCCGCAAATACGGCTTTTACCGCGTTATCATTGACCATTTTTCACCACAGGATATTTATCTCAACATCCATATCCAGCATGTAGTCTTGTATACGTAAAAATATATTCCGGGGACATGCCTGAGCGCCCCACGTGTCGTCTACAACAGGCGTGTCCCCAGAACTTCTGACACCTAAAACTTCACTTCGGGGACTTCGCGGGCGGCTTCTGAAATCTCAAAATATTCCCGAGGCTGGTTCAATCCGCGTAAAGACGCGAAAACCCCGCCGAACACGGTCCGTCTGTAAGCGTTGAAAACTTTCACGCTGTTGTTATAACGCATCCTCTCGACCGCTATCCTGTTCTCGGTCCCTTCAAGTTGCGACTGCAGAGCCAGGAAGTTCTGGTTAGCTTTAAGATCGGGATATCTTTCCACTACAAGCAGTAATTTTGAAAGTGCCGCTGTCATCTGGTTCGCGGTCTCTATCTTCTCCTCCCGCGTCCCGGCTTTCCCCCACTGGCTGCGCAGTTCCGTTACTTTTGTAAGCAGCTCTTTTTCGTGACCGGCGTAACCTTTTACCGTGTTCACAAGGTTCGGTATCAGGTCGTTCCTCCTCTGGAGCTGGTTCTCGACCTGCGCCCACGCGGAATTCACCGTCTCGTCTATCCGGACCACGTGATTCAACCCGGAGATCAGCCAGCCTCCTATAAGCAGCACGACCACCGCTATAATACCTAATACTATCCATACAGTCTTCATTTCATCCCTCCTCGTGATAATATTTTTACCCTCTTCCCCTCTATTTAAAAAAATGCGTTATGCTTGCTCCCCTCGCCCCTTTGAAAAACCTACTCCCTTCCCCCACCCTTTGAAAAACTTACTCCCTATCCCCCCTTTGAAAAAGGGGGTTAGGGGGATTTTCTTTTTTAATTCATAATCTTTCTTTCACTGCTTGATAAAACACTTCCATAACAGGATCCAGCTCTTGCAAAACTTGCAAATTGTTAAAACGCAATACATACAATCCCTCGTTCTTCAAGTAGATATCTCGTTGTGCATCTTTTTGTTCCTGATCCGTTTCCATATGTTGCGCACCATCCACTTCTACTATAATCCTTGCCTGGGATGCATAAAAATCTACAATATAACCCCCAATGGGCTTCTGTCGATAAAATTGAACATCCAAAATTTGTTTTCCCCGTAACCTTGTCCATAACGCTTGCTCACTACCTGTCATTTCCCTGCGTAATGGACGAGCTTTGTGTTTTAAATTTGTGTTGTATTTTAACATCCTTAAAAAAAAATCCCCCTGGCCCCCTTTTCCAAAGGGGGGAAAATACTTACCCTTTCTTTCATCGGGGAGAAATGCTTGCCCTTTCTTTCATCGGGGAGAAATGCTTGCCCTTTCTTTCATCGGGGAGAAATGCTTGCCCTTTCTTTCATCGGGGAGAAATGCTTGCCTTTTCTTTCATCTCTTCGATCCACGATCCACGAACCTACCACGATCCCGAAGCGCCTCCTCCACCGGACATGCCTCCGCCGAAGCCGCCGAAACCTCCCCCGAACGAGCCGCCTCCTCCTCTGGACCAGTATCCTCCCCCTCCGCTCATCAAAAAGAAAAAAGTGCCGAACCTGAGCCCGAATATCAGCATGAAAAAAAGCAGCGTTAAAAGGCTTCCCAGCGGCGATCTTTTCGGCCTGGCTGCCGGCAGGTCCGGTCCTCTCGCCCCCAGTTCAAGTTCCACACCGTATTCCTCCCTGATGATCTTTGCGAGCATGACAACTCCCGAGGAAATGCCCAGGTCATAACCGCCCTTTTTCAGCGCGGGGACCATAAGGTCATTGATAATGATCTTGCACTTAAGGTCGGTAACCGCGCCTTCCAGTCCGTATCCTACTTCTATCCTGATCTTCCGGTCCTTGACGGCCAGCAGCAGCAATATGCCGTTATCCTCCCCCTTTTTGCCTATTCCCCACTTTTGATAGAGATCGACGGCGTATTGCTCGACGGTAAGCGGGGCCGTCGTATTGACCGTGACAACGACCATCTCAACCCCGGTCTTTCTCTCTACTTCCTCCGACAGGACCGTGATCTCCGCTCGCGCGCCGGGTGATAACACTCCCGCGTAGTCATTGACAAAACCCGTCGGAGAAAGGGAGCGGATCTCTTCCGCAACGCCCGGGCTGAACACCGCAGAGCAGAACAGTATTATGAAAAAACCCGTTATTATTTTCTTCATTTTTCCCGAATTCCCTGATATAACTTCACATTTTATCTGCGATCTCGGATAGTCTTTCCAGCTGAACAAGAAAATCGTTAAGGAACGTTTCCGCGTCCTTGCCCCCTACCCGGCCGTCCGCTTTTTTGTCACGTAAAACCTGGAGAAAAGACGATATGTCCACGTCAAACTCCTCTTCCAACTGACACAAGACTTCCTCCTTCTGCGAAGGCGGGGTCTGGGCGCGTTTTATCCTCAACATGTTCTGGAACACCGGGATCAACGCGCCGAAAGAAGCTTTGATAAGCCTTTCTATCCCTCTGTGGTTCAGCCCCTGTTCGAGATACGCCTGCCGGATCATCAGGAGTTTCCCCTTCAACTGATACTCGCATTCCCTGCGGAGATCCTCGCTTTTAACTTCAATATCCGCGAGGATGTCCTCACCATATAGGACGCAGCGTGTATCTTTCATGCCCATGAATTCCATCGGGAAAGTGTCCAGCGACATCTTTATATAGGAAGGCGTAAGAAAAAGAGGGGCCGTGATCTTCTTTTTCAAACCCGACCGGACGGCCTTAAGCGCCGGCTTGAGCTTGCCGAGCGACACGTCGTCCAGGACCACTGCCATGTTGATATCCGATGTCTTCGGGTTATAATCGCGGCCGGTAACGCTCCCGTAAACAAAAACAGATCTTATGGCCTCCCTGTAAATATCGAAAAGTTCATCGAGAAAAGGACTTAAAACTTTTCGCGCGTTATCCGGGAGTTTTTCAAGATTCCTGATATCCATATATTACCTCCAAAAC
>JAYEOV010000020.1:0-17687 GCA_034723315.1 Candidatus Omnitrophota bacterium
AACAAACAGCGAGAGCTTGAGCGGCAAAAAAAGCAGCAGGAGCTTGAAGAGAAAAAGAAACAGCGAGAACTTGAACGCCAGCAGCGCAAGCTTGAAAGGCAGCAGAAAGAAGCTGCCAGAAAAGCTCAGCTTGAAAAAGAAAAGCAGGCGCGCGAAGCCAGGCAGGCAGAGCTAAACAAACAGCGAGAGCTTGAGCGGCAAAAAAAGCAGCAGGAGCTTGAAGAGAAGAAGAAACAGCGAGAACTTGAAAATCAGCAGCGCGAGCTTGAAAGGCAGCAGAAAGAAGCTGCCAGAAAAGCTCAGCTTGAAAAAGAAAAACAGGCGCGCGAAGCCAGGCAGGCAGAGCTAAACAAACAGCGAGAGCTTGAGCGGCAAAAGAGGCAGCAGGAGCTTGAAGAGAAGAAGAAACAGCGAGAACTTGAACGCCAGCAGCGCGAGCTCGAAAGGCAGCAGAAAAAAGCTGCCAGAAAAGCTCAGCTTGAAAAAGAAAAACAGGCGCGTGAAGCAGAGCGGGCAGAATTAAAGAAACAGAGAGAGCTTGAGCGGCAAAAGAAGCAGCAGGAGCTTGAAGAGAAGAAGAAACAGCGAGAACTTGAAAATCAGCAACGCGAGCTCGAAAGGCAGCAGAAAAAAGCTGCCAGAAAAGCTCAGCTTGAAAAAGAAAAACAGGCGCGTGAAGCCAGGCAGGCAGAGCTAAACAAACAGCGAGAGCTTGAGCGGCAAAAAAAGCAGCAGGAGCTTGAAGAGAAGAAGAAACAGCGAGAACTTGAACGCCAGCAGCGCGAGCTTGAAAGGCAGCAGAAAGATGCCGAAAAAATGACTATTAAGGAAACCATCTCGACTAAAAATCCGAGAACAAAAGCTTCTATTCTGTACAAAGAAGGTTTAAGACTTTATAAAGAAAAGAAATATGATGAAGCTTATGAAAACTTTAAAAAGGTCCGCGAGATAGTACCTGGATATGCAAAATCCAGTTACTACTATTATTCAACAGAATATCTTATGAACGTCCAGAAAAACACAAAAGGTCAATAACTTTCTGATATTCAATTCTGGGGACACGCCTGTTGTAGACACTAATTTTGCTCGCCCAGGCATGTCCCCGGAATATACTTCTAATCGGAATGTTTTTTTCCTTTAGAAGCCATTTCATAACCCGGTTCGTAACGAGGCTGAGCGAAAAAGCCTTTAGCAAGGCCTGAGGGGCAAAAAGCCCGGAAACGTAGCCAGTGTGCTACGTTGAGGACATTTTGCCCCGAAAACGCAGCTAATGGCTTTTGCAGACAGCCGCAGTAGAACGGGGTTATGAAATGGCTTCTAGGTATTTGTTCATGGCGCGTGCTGCATGCTTACCCGCCCCCATAGCAGCTATGACCGTTGCTGAACCGGTAACAATATCTCCGCCCGCAAAAACATCTTCAATATTTGTACGGCCCTCTTCATCAGCTTCAACATTCCCTTTTCTTCCGAGCCGCAAGTCTTTAATTGTATTCAATAACAGCGGATTCGGACCGTTACCGATCGCAATTATCACCGTATCCATCCCCATCTCGAATTCAGAATCTTCTACGGGAAGGGGGCGTCTCCTCCCGCTATCGTCCGGTTCACCGAGCTCGTTCTTAATACATACAAGTTTTTCCACATCCCCTTTTTCGTTACCTATGATCTTAACCGGCGTGGTAAGAATGTGAAATGCTATACCCTCTTCCTGTGCGTGATGTATCTCATCAATCCTCGCGGGCATCTCTTTTTCGGTCCTCCTGTATACGATATAGACCTCTTCCGCTCCTAGACGAAGCGCGCTCCTGGCCGAGTCCATCGCCACGTTCCCTCCTCCTACCACAGCAACTTTTCTACCCACGTTTATCGGGGTGTCGTATTCCGGGAATTTATATGCCTTCATGAGGTTGACGCGCGTAAGAAACTCGTTGGCCGAATAAACACCGTTCAAGCTTTCGCCTTCTATCCCCATGAAATGCGGCAACCCTGCCCCCGTGGCTAAAAAAAACGCTTTAAAGCCGTCTCTTCTCAGGTCACGTAATGTCTTTATCCTGCCGATGATGTAATTCAATTTTATTTCAACTCCGAGCTTCTTTATCTCCCCAACCTCTTCCTCCACGATATCTTTAGGGAGTCGGAACTCGGGGATCCCGTATGTCAGGACACCGCCCGACTTGTGGAGCCCTTCAAAAATCGTCACCTGATACCCGATCCTTGCCAGATCTGATGCGCAGGTAAGCCCCGCGGGTCCCGAACCTATGACCGCGACTTTATCAAGCCTTTCAAGGCTTTCAGCATGGGGCAGTTCCCCTTCACCAAGATTCTCCCGCTCCCAGTCGGCCGCGAACCTTTCAAGGCTGCCTATAGCTATAGGGTTGCCCGTTTTTTTTAGAACACATTTCACTTCACACTGGTCTTCCTGAGGACAGACCCTCCCACAGACAGCAGGTAAACTGTTCGTATTCTTTATGACCGCAATGGCTTCCTTGAAACGCTTTTCCTTTATCGCGTTAATAAAAGCTGGTATGTCAATTTCCGCCGGGCACCCTTCCACGCACGGCGAATGCTTGCACTGCAGGCACCTGGATGCTTCTTGCACCGCCTCTTCCTCGCTGTATCCGTACGGGACTTCGTTAAAGTTCTTTATTCTTTCTTTCGGGTTCTGTTCTCTCATGTCATCTCCGGATAATCCGCATATTCAGATGCAGTAAAGTCGTTCTTTTTCAACCAGGCTGGCCCTCACATCACTCCTTCACGGAATTCCCCTCCCTGCCGAGCCCTATTCGGCATTCTTCTTCATAATGATCCAAAGCGATCTTTTCCTTATCCTTATACCTTTCCTGCCTGTGCATAAGATCTTCAAAATCTACAAAATGCCCGTCAAATTCAGGACCGTCAACACAGGTGAACCTGGACTCCCCTTTATACCTGACACGGCATCCTCCGCACATGCCAGTGCCGTCGATCATGATCGAGTTCAGAGAAACAAGGGTCTTTATCCCCACGGGACGAGTCATTTCTGACACCATTTTCATCATAATAACGGGACCTATAGCGAAAACAAGATCGTAAGTCTCTTTTTCCAGCAGTTCCCGCAATACATCGGTCACAAAGCCCTTCCTGCCGTAAGATCCGTCATCGGTCGTAATATGAATCTTGTCGCTGAATTCCCGCATTTCCTCTTCGCACAGCACAAGTTCTTTAGTCCTGGCTCCGATTATGACCGTGACATCGTTGCCGCCTTTCTTCATTGCCTTTGCTATAGGATACGCTTCCGCTGTTCCCACGCCTCCACCGATACATATGACCTTCCCGATATCTTTCGTATCCGTTGCGTGGCCCAGCGGACCCGCTACATCGAGTATGCAGTCACCTTCATTTAAAGCGCACAGCTTCTTTGTGCTTACGCCCACTGCCTGACAAACTACCGTAACTGTGTTCTTTTCCCGGTCGAAATCATAAATGGTCAGAGGAAAACGCTCTCCTGTTTCGTCGATACGGATTATAAGGAACTGTCCCGCTCTGGCCGAGCCGGCGATATCCCGGGCCTCGAATTCAACCAGACAGATCTCCGGATTAAGTCGTTTCTTTTTAACGATCTTATGCATTCTACCTTCTTAAATCAAGATATTGCTTGGCAGATTTTAAACCTGCGCGGTAAATATTATTATTTATAAGAAAAAAGACGTTCCTTGGTTTTAGAACGTCTTTGTTCGCGACCTGCACAACTTCTGGGCCATCAGTAAATATTATCTATATTTTTCCGCCGCCGTCAAGGAAAACCTGACTTAATAAAAAGTTAAGAACGGCCGTAAATCGTTATCACGGCAGTTAGATGTTCGCCTGGAGGTTCTCGCCTGTCAAATCCTTGTCAAACTCACTTTCGAAAGGCTGGACCCATCCTTTATGAAAACCAAGTTCGCACATCTTCTCTGTTACTCTTTCATGTTCTTTTCGGCTGATCTTGCGCGCTATCTCCTTATACGACAAGGCCTTATGAACCGGATAGTACTGGCTCATCACGCTGAGATATACATCTTTTCCTATTTCCCGGGAGATGAATTCCAGCGTTTCAGCCGTTCCCGATATACCGTCCGGGAGCATCAAAAGCCTTATGATAAGACCCCTGTGCGCGAGGCCCTGTGATATCTCCATCGTTCCTGTCTGCCTGAACATTTCCGACACGATGGCCCTGTTGTTGGACATGTAGCCGGGTGCGCTTGAATATCTTGTGGACATGGAATCTGAAGCGTAACGCATGTCTGTAAGATATATATCCACCAGGCCTTCCAGATCCTTTATAATGTGTGGTGAATCATAACCACCGGTATTGTAAACAACCGGTAATTCCAATCCCACGGACCAGGCGGACCTTAACGCTTCAACTATGGGAGGAACATAATGCGTCGGGCTGACAAGGTTTATATTGTGGCAACCAATATCCTGGAGCTCAAGCATTATATCCCGCAGGTCCCCGATCGTGATAGTTTTACCGGCTCCATGGTAACTGAACTTGTGATTCTGGCAATAAACACAGGCCATGCTGCAATGTGAAAAGAATATCGTCCCTGACCCGTTTTTTCCGGACAAAGGCGGCTCTTCACCGTGGTGAGGACCATACGAGTAAAGCATAAGCTCGGCTCCAGAAGAGCAGAAACCCTTTTCCCCCTTCAAGCGATTGACACCGCATTCCCTTGCGCAAAGATCACAACGTTCAAGCGATCTTTGAAGCCCGTGAAGCACTTTCCCGGCTCTCATTACTTTCTCTTCGCGGTAATCTGCTTTATACATCAGTGACCTCTAAGAGGCCCTTTCATGCCCCCGTTCTACTGCGTCCGGCTGCATAACCCATTGACTTGTTGCCCCTCCGGCCTTGTCAATGGCCTTTTCGCTCGGACTCGTAACGAACGCGAGGTTATGAACTGGCCTTAAAAAAAAGCCGGAACGCCGGTCTTCCGGCACACGTTCCGGCTTCTCTTCAGATCAAACGCAAATCACTCCCTTATAAAGACCTTTTTAACTCCCGAACCTATGCGCTTGGTATCTTTTACCATTCCGTTCATGGTTTCCCCGCATCCGGAAAGAAAAACTACCAGGATAAACAAAGCAAATATTAAAACGATATTCCTCATCTGGACCTCCGTAAACCCTTAGAATACAAGGGCTATTGATTGTAGAACTTAGCCCGCCTTTGGCGGGAACTTTTCTCTTATCTCGTAGGAGCAGCCTCCCCGGACTAATCCTTCGACCTTGCTCAGGACAAGAGCCCGGAGTTTTCTTTCTTGTTTTGGCGAAATTTTCCAACAGAGTCCTCCGAAACCCAATAAATAAAAATATCAGGCGAAGGAGGATATACACCTAACCGTCAAGTCAACGCTCGCAGTTCAGGATTGCTCCCCGCCTGTATTCTTTTTTCCGATTATTTTTGCGACATTCTCAAGTTTGCCGTAACAGATCAGTGTATCGTTCAATAAAAGCCGGTCAGAAGCGCCCGGGGCGGGCAAAACCCTTGTCCCCCTCTCTATCGCAAGAATGATAATATCATTCTTGCGGAACGACGTCTCGAACAACGTCTTTCCGATGTCAAGGCATTCTTCCTTTACCGTCACCTCAGCTACACCGTATCCCTCGGCCAACCTCAAGATCTCCTCCACCGGCCGCTTTGTGAAAGTAGAACTCTTTATCAGTTTTTCCTGTATTTTTTTTGTTAATTTCCTTGTGATCTCCTTGTTTAGGGATATCTTAATAAGAAGCAAAATCGCAAGAAGTATTATAGTTATGTTTATCAGCACGGGTGTAATACCCCCTCCCCGGAAGAAAGAAAGCATCAGAGTAGTGATAATGGACACAATCCCCGCGTTCCCGAGTATCATCAGGAACATGATTATCTTCCTCCTGATATCATGATTTACAACAAATTCGGCGTCCCTGGTGGTAAACCCGGTCCCGGTAAAAGCGGAAAGGGCCTGGAAGAAGGCCCTTTTTTCATCGAGCCCGGTCAGGTTCAAAGCGACCGACGCTATTTTCACTATAAACGCGGAAATTACGATTATAACTATAACCGGAATAACAAATACAAGGGCCATGGTAAATAATTAAAAATTCAAAATTAAACTTTTATCCTCTGTCCTCTATCTCCCCGACGATCTCCTCCAGTATATCCTCTATTGTAACTATGCCGACCACGTTGTCGTCATTATCCGCAACAATCCCCATCGGCTGCTCCTGGTGCCGGAGCCGTGCAAGCGCGATATCGAGCCCGTCAGACCTTTTAACGTATACCGGCTCTCGCATAAATTCATCTATTGCCGCTTTATTATCTTTGTCTTCGGTTTTGAAAAGTATATCATATATATTGATGATACCTGAAATATTATTTTTATTTTTTTTGTAGACCGGTATCCTGGAAAAACCCGTAAGGGTAACCAGCCTTTTCAGGTTTTCAACGGAATCTTCAACGCTTATGGAAGAGACCCTGTACAAGGGAATCATTATTTTTTCCACTTTTTTCGCGCCGAGATCAAGAACCTTATGTATGAGCTCCACCTCATCCGCCTCGACTTCCCCCGCTTCTCTTCCCATCAGCAGCATCCTTTTAAGGTCACTTTTCGTGAACGTAAGGTCCCGCATGGTGGCACCTTTCCCAAAAGGCATAAGAAAAACCCGGGCTATCGCGTTTACGGCACCAATTACCGGCATGAATATCCCGTGAAAGCCCCTCAAAGGATTTACCGCTTTCAGCGCGATCGCGACCGAGAACTGGCGCGCTATCATCTTTGGGACGATCTCCGCGAAGACCAGTGTCACGGGGACCATTACGACCGTGGTGATCACCGGGGAAACTGCCGACCCGAAATATTCAGCGAATATCCTTGTCGCCAGCGCGGAAGAGATGACTATCGCTATATTCGTCCCTACAAGGGTCGTCCCCAGGTAGAGGCCTTCCTTTTTCAGGAACCTATCAAGCTTCTTCGCGTGGGGATCCCCGGATTCCAGAAGATTCTTGAGCTTGATCCTGCTTACGCTGGTAAACGCCATCTCCGAGGCGGTAAAGAAAGCCTGCATCATTATGGCCGACAGGATCAATATCGTATAAAGTGTTATCATGCCTGTACTTGGAACCCCTTTCATAACCCTGTTCTACTGCGACTGGCTGCAAAAATCATTGACTGCGTTTTCGGGGCAAAATGTCCTCAACGTAGCATACCGGCTACGTTTCCGGGCATTTTGCCCCTCAGGTCTTGTCAATGACTTTTTCGCTCAGCCTCGCAACAAACAAGGTTATGAACGGGGTTCTATCCGCCCGGTTATTTAGAACAAAAATTAACTCCCGGTGTCCTTGCCCTTATTCTTTCTCTCGATCGTTAGGAATGTTATCCTGTTTTTGGACACATCTTTTACAGTAATTAAAAAATTATCTGCTTCGATCGTATCCCCGGCCTGTGGGATCTTTCCTATCCGTAAAATAACATATCCGCCTATCGTATCGACCTCGTCGGTTTCGATTTTCATCCCCGTTACTTCATTTACCTCATCAACATGTGTCTGGCCTTTTATTTCAAAACTCTTCTGATCTATTTTCCGGATATTCGGGGTCTCAAAATCAAGCTCGTCCCTTATCTCGCCGACTATCTCCTCCAGAAGATCCTCGATCGTAACAAGCCCGGAAGTAACGCCGTACTCATCCGTTACGACCGCCATGTGAATATGCCGTTTCTGAAGCTCCCGAAGAAGATCATCGATCTTCATGCTCTCGGGAGCGAAATACGGCTTTTTTACAAGATCTTTGATCGGGTTTGTCGGGTTCAAAAGAAAATCCTTAGAATGGATCACACCTACAATGTTGTCCAGTGTATGGACATATACCGGAAATCGGGAATACTGGTGCTCCTTTATCTCGTCAACCATCTCTTCCCGTTTCTTTGTCAGGTCGAGGGCCGCCACATCTATCCGGGGGGTCATTATATCAGCCGCGTTCAGCTCTTTGAACTCGAAAATGCCGTCTATCATTTCTTTTTCTTTTTCTTTTACGATCCCCCTTTTTTTACCAATAGCGAAAAGGAAGCGGATATCCTGCTCGGTTATCTTCAAAGACTCAGAAGATACCTTAATGCCAAGAGTCCGGACTATGGAATATGAAATGTTGCTGAGAACGATCCTCGCGGGCGCAAATATCTTTTCAAACAGTTTTAATGGCACTGCCGCAAAGAAGGATACTCCCTGCGCGTTGGCGAGAGCGAACATTTTGGGCGTAACCTCCCCGAACACAAGCACAATCAACGCCATAGAAACTATGGCGATCGGTACCCCTTTTTCCCCGAATGAACCGTAACAAAAATCGGCAAGAACGGCGCTAGCGGCTATGTTCACGAGCGTATTCCCTACAAGGATCGTGACAAGAAGTCTATTGGGATCGGATAGAAGTTCGACGACCCTTTTGGCGTCAGGACGATCCATGCGTTCTATTTGTTTAAGCTTGATCTTGCCAAGAGATAGAAAGGCGGTTTCCGAACTTGAAAAGAATGCGGAAGCAATTAATAAAAAGATGAAAACAACTATATCCACCTGAAAATCAAAACATTTGATAAAAAGAAGTAAGAAACGCTATCCAGAGGGCATAAAGAATTAAACGTGACCATCCGGTCTCTTTAATACCCCCTGAACTCCATTTTTGACAACTCCCCATAGCTAAACAAGGAGATTCTCCAACTTATACCGTTACCGGCTTTCGTGTTTGGAGTTCCTGCTTCGCTGTGGAAGCCAGCGTTTCCACTCCACAGGCTATCGCCGAATATCTTTCGGCTTGCTGCATAATACAACTACTAAGTGCCGCTACTTAGCATCGAACGCCTTATATCCCCATTGCTGAAACAAGAGGCTTTACGACGTTCTCTGGTAAAGTTACTGGCTCTGTTCGGCGGTTTTTTCGCCGGCCTTAACGGGCATCACGACGGTGCCGTACGCAGCTTCACCGGCGGTCTTGACGGTCCCCTCTACAGGAGTCGTTATTATCTCGGAAGCTTTCTCAGGTTTGCCGGTAAGCGTCTCACCTGTAGCCTGGACGGTGCCGACAATGGTCTCGCCGGTACCCTTTACGGCCTTGCCGACCACATCCACCGATTCGGTAACAACATTGGCCGGGTAGTTGACCGTCGCCCTGCCTGCGTCCTCAGATGCCTCCTTGAAGCTCTTTTTGGCGGCAAAAGCAGGCATAACCGCGGCGCATACAAGAAATACTATTGCTAATAACGCGATTGTGACTTTCATACTTTTTCTCATTTTTTCCTTCCTTTCTATACTATTTCAACTTCTCCTGGACCATCCTGCTAATAATTTTCCCGTTGGCGCGACCCTTGACCCTGTCCATTACGGCACCCATGACAGCGCCCATATCTTTAGGAGAGACAGCTCCCGTTTTCTCTATCACTTCGGAAATTATCCGGCTGATCTCATCTTCGGAAAGCTCATCCGGCATGTATTCCTCAATGACCGCGAGCTCTGCCGCCTCTTTGTCCACAAGGTCTTCGCGCCCGCCCTGTTTGAACTGCTCTATTGACTCTTTATGACGGCGGACCATTTTCCGGACGATACCGATGACTTTCTCGTCGTCAAGCGTCTCTACCCTGTCGGCGATCTTCTTGTTCTTTATCTCGCTTATAAGCATCCTGAGGGCAGAAAGCTTGACCTTTTCCCCGGCCTTTAGTGCCTGTTTAACTGCTTCTGTTATTTCTTTCTCCAGCATGACAAACGACCTCAATGACTTTTTCGTTCAGCCTCGCAACAAACAGGGTTATAAAATGGGTTCGATATTCTTCCTTCCCCTTAAGCCCGAGATCCTCTTCCTGGCAATAAACCGTCTTATCGGGTCGAGATAATCTATGATCAACTTCCCGTGAAGATGGTCGACCTCGTGTTGAACCGCAACCGCCATCAGGCCGTCGAACTTTCTTATGAAAAATTCTCCGTTCCCGTCCTGTGCCCTTACTTTCACTTCCTCCGGCCGTGAAACGTTCACGGTTATCCCGGGAAGGCTGAGGCATCCCTCTTCCATACTGGATCTCTTTTTTGATTTTTCAATAACGACGGGATTGACAAAATTCGTCAGGCCTTCACCGATATCGACCAAGATAACGCTCAAACCCAACCCCACCTGCGTAGCCGCAAGACCGATACCCTGTTTTAGATACATGATATCGGCTATCTTCCGGAGCAAGTCCTTTAAGTCCGGGGTGAAGTGTTCTACGGCTTTTGTCCTGATCCTGAGACAAGGATCTGGATATATCTTCAGCTGCAAGGACTCCATCTATTTGCTCTTGCACTGGTTGTTCTTGCCCAGTGTCACCATCCGAATTTTGAAATTATGACTTTCTTTCGTCTCCATAAGACAGAACGACATGATCACTATTTCGTCCCCTACCTCTCCCTTGCGGGAGGCCGGTCCATAAAGTGTAATCTTTCCGGAATCAGCCTTCTCCTCGATCGCATAAGTTGTGAACCGTTCGCCGTTGTTTGAATTGAGGACCTGCACCTGTTCCCCGGGCATCAGATCTGCCGCTTCCATAACAGATTTGTCGATTCCTATGCTTCCGCTATAACGCATTTCTTTATTCGTTATGAATACGTTGGTCACCTTTGATTTGCAAAATATACGCAACATAGTATCCTTTTTACGATTTTTTGAGCCTCTTTTTAATAAGCTGTGCCACCCTCTCCCCTGATATCAGCATCCCTCCGAATATCGGCCCCATGCGGGGGCTTCCGAAGACCGCGTTAGCCGCCATGCCCGCCACATAAACGTTCGGAAATACCTCCCTGGTGTTCGTAAGCATGGTGTTCTCTCCGGTTTCCGCCCACATAGGTCTTTCACCCTCAACGCCGCCCGTCTCGGTCGAAAGCCTGATCCTGGCTTTTTCTTCAAGTATACGGGAAACCTCACAAGGGTGTCCTGTCGCGTCCACCACGAACCTGGATTCTATACTTAGGGGGTCTACATGCAGTCCGGCCAACTTCACCGCAGACCAGTTGACAACGAGACCCTTCACCACTTCGTTTTTGATCATCAGGTCCTCGACCTCTATAAGGTTGAATATCCTGGCTCCGGCAAGGCTGGCCCTTGAACAAAGAGTCGAAACTGCCGTTACGGAATCCGCCGTGTAATAATTCTCTCTGTACTTTCTTACCGGCACTCCGAACTCCTTAAGGATCTTTTTGCCTTTCTCCTGGACGACTATCTCGTTAAACATCATGCCCCCGCCCCACATCCCACCGCCAATGCTGAGCTTTCGTTCGAACATAGTGACCTTGATACCGGCCACTGCAAGATAATAACCCGCGACAAGACCGGCAGGCCCGGCACCTACTATAGCGACATCGGTCTTAAGATGTTTGAGGAGTTTATCTGAGAAGCTTTCAACTATTGCCCTGGAGATTACAATATCGCTTAACGATTTACTCGACATCCCTTGTGCCTTCCTCTTCGATCTTCCCCAGGGACCTGTGACTGATATTGGTGAGACTGTCTCCGTCAAAATAGAGATAGAGGTCATCCGAAAGATATCCGGCATTTATAGGAAGAATATCTATCCTCGCCCTGTAAAACCATTCTTCCCTGGGCTCTTTCCATTCGGAAGATCTGACAACATTCTTGAAATCGGGATTGCCGTAACGCTGGACGACCTGAATCTTGGTCATGCCAAGGCTGAGTCCCCCGCTGCCAAACGGCTCCTTTAATATTTCGTCCACGCTTACGGCTTCAGCCATCGCCCATCCGGCAATAAAGAAACATATTATTAAAAGAATAAAAAAACGGAAAGTTCTCAAGGCGCACCTCCCGGGAAGGTTATTACGTCCGTGTTTTATAAGTAGAAATGTATAAGAGATCGCAGAGGTATTTTAAGAAAACTTTCTTGTTCTTGTCATCGATATCGGTAATCTCTACGCCAACATCGTAAGGGGCATTGTCCTCTAGACTTACCTTGTCCTGCCAAATGACCTTCCCCTTGAGGCGGATAGGATCCCCCGCTTCCGGCAGATACAGGGAAATGTCAATCACCCTGGATTCCTCGAGTTCTTTACTGACTTCAAATCTCAACCCAACGGGTGAAATGTTCTTGGTATCAACTTCCAGAATGCGGCCACCGATCTTCAGGACCAGCTTTAGGGGGGTCTCAATCCTTAGAAAACGTCTTCTTTCGGGTAATTTCAGCTTCATATTATCCTGTTGGGCAGAAGTATAACATATCGTGATAAGCCAGTCAAGGATTTGTTATAAAAATCGCATTACGGAGTTTTGATATAAGATTTTATAAATAAAGCCCGGGACAAGGGTATATCGGGTTATTTTTATCACTGAAGTAAGTCCCCCGGTCCTCTGCACTCCCTTATATAAAGGACTAAAAAAAACGAGCGATCATAAAAAACCGCTCGTTTTTCTGTTTTGAATAACATATTAACAAAAACTTCGCCTCTGGTCCTCTTACTTCGCAGCGGGCATATCAGGCAGAACAGCGGGTTTGTCGTACCTGCCGATCGGGAACGTTGCCAGTTCTGATAAACCCGATGCCGTCCGGGCAAATGCCTTACATGACCCCTGAAATACGCCTAAAATTAAACCTTTTATGGGATTGGACTCTTTCGTCTTCTGCACTATTCTAAGAGGTATCTCAGTCCATCCATAAGCGGCGTTCATAAATCCCCTCTGTGCCTTCTGTATAGGTCCGGGAGGGTAAGCTTTCGGCCGCATGCCTGTCGTTGTAACGGTCTTAACGACCGTTGCATCGGTCTTAACGGCTTTCGTCTCGGCCTTAACAGCCTTCGTATCCGTCTTTTCAGGCATATCCGCGGCAAAAGCAAGTATCGAAAAGGATAATACAATTATAAAAGCAACAAATACAGTAAGTAACTTATTCATTCAACTCCCCCTTTCGCGGTTTTTTTGAACTATAGCATAAGAACTGCTAAAAGTCAACCGTTGACGCAACATTATTAAGATTTGTCCAAAAACTCTTCTAATCCTAAAAAAACGAAAGTTTACAGCAATAATATTAAAAATGTTATATAATATTTTTAATAGTCTTCTCGTATGATCTTCGCGCACTCCACGGCTCTTCGTCTTCAATAACAGGCTCTCCGATCCCTGCTGTTCCATGTTCTAAAATCCAGCTTCTTATCAGTTCCAGAACATCTTTATTTACCGCGAAACTCCATGAATCATCGTATTTCACCATATCCCCCATAAATGGGCCAAGACTGCCTAAAACCGCGACACGGTCAGGCTTTCGTTCCTTTGATATAAACCTTTTTAATGTCTCAACTCCTTTTGAGTTAAAATTTCTGTCGTCCCTGCCGAATATCAACAGCATAGGCCGGTCAAAGGATAGTATTTCTTTATATGGCCTACGGGCGATAAACTCCCTGTATTCCATAAGTGGGACTCTTGTCCCCATGAAGAATAAAAATTCTTCCCGGGAATTTGTGACTTCCTCCAGGCTTTTCTTCACCCTCTCACCGACTGTCTTCATAAACCCTTCATCAAAAGGCCCAAGAGAATGAGAAGCCAGAACGGCCTGTATATCCTCCCGTGATATTTTATGGACAAAATCTGTCTTCACGGAGCCGAGAGGAACCCCCAGAAGTATAGATGACCGCACCGATGGGATGCCCGATGCCGCCTTCAAGGCAAAATACGCGCCTCCTTCGTGACCTAAAAGATTAACTGAGCCATTCCTCACGGCAGGGTGTTTCATCAGATAATCTGCCGCGTCCGCTATATTCTGCAACTTTTTCTTTTCATCCAGCCCCACAAAACTCCCCTGGCTCTTACCCTGGCCCTGGCTGTCAAATGTGAGGAACATGATCCCCAATGAGGACAAAGACTCCCCCAGTGAGCTGAGCAGATAATATTCGCCCCTTGTCATGGGACCATCCTTCGGCACTGCGAGAACCGCCGGGAAAGGGCCTTTTCCGTCCGGGATCCAAAGCCTTCCGGAAAGTATCAAATTGTCGCTTTCAAAAAATATCTCCTCTCCAGCTCGAACATGGTCTATCTGTCTGATCTTTTTCTTTTCATATATTTTATCCTCAGATTCTCTCCCTTTGAAAAACAATATCAGCTTGCGTAATTTCCCCAGTAATGGGTCGACTCTTTTGCCAGGGCTCTCGAAACGGTTTATAAGCTCATATCGAATATTTAATTTTTTTACCTCAAGGGCCAAAACGATGTGGGTGTACTTTGATAAGTATATTTTCGCTTCCGGCAATCCCCGCGCTTTCACGGAAAAACTTTCCGTTACCGCACGACGTCCCATTATCGGGATATATTCATCATCAAGATACCTCACGCCCAGCTTATCGCGCAAGGGAGGGAACGGCTCGTCAGCCGGGATCATGACCTCAAAGAACTGAGTGCCTTTCTTCCAGAAATTGTATTTTTCCATTATGGGCATATACAACATGACATCATCGGGAGAAAATACCATTGTCTTATTCCCGGTCTCGAAGCCCTTTAAAGTAATGTACCTGGGGTGTTCCAGAAACAGATAGTCAGAAACCTCCCCGTTCTGGACGAGCACCTTCAAGCGCTTCTGTCCTCCGGTCCCCGTTGACTCCTCCACAAATTTTAAAGGCGTTATGGTCTTTTTTTTCAGGAACAGCTTCTCGCTTAAAGCGGGATAACCCATGGAGTGGAAATATTCGGCATTGCTTTTATATACTATTTTATTTCCCGTAACGTACCTGTCAACCCTGACGGTCCCATAAAGTTCGCCCCCAACCAGCAAATCATACTGATAACCCCTGTGACCGCTCATATCTATGCAAAAAAAGGTCAAAGCGATCAGAATAACGATCAAAATCACAGAAATTATCACAACAGCCACAAGTATTCTCATAACACGCTTAACCCTTCAATAGAATAAACCAGCTTAATGCTTCTCTTTGAATCGTTCTTGGCAAAATTTGACTTTGCCGTAACTTCAGTAACGATCTCTCGCGGACAGTTCCTTAACGGATGCCTGAAAGAGAGCCCCTTACCGGGAAACAAAATGTTTCTTGTCTGTCTTTTAACCGGAGACAGGGTAAAATCCCCGGGATACTGTTCCCCCAAGGGGTGGAACCATGCTTTATATGCTACCGTTCCATCCTGCCCTTGAAAAGAGACCTCCAGTAGAATGGAGGTTATGATCTTGTTAGAATTATTTTTCAGGGTCCCCTCAAATACGGGTACATCCGGTCGCGCCATATTGTTCAGGATCTTTACGTTCACATTTGATATGAAAACATCTTTTCTGAACAATTCAGCTGTCAACTTGTAAATGGAATTCCTGTATTTAAGCTCGAAGCTGTCCTTCTTCCACTGGATATACAGGGTATAACCAATAAGGGTAGAGACGAAGACGGCCGTTATGATAATAGAGGATAAGATTATGACTAGTATGTGTTTTTTCTTGATAAACATGTTTCAGTGTAAGTTGTACGGTTTGGAAATTCTAAAATTAAAGGGGCTGATTTGAAAATTAAATTATAAACTTTCCCTTTATATCCTTCATGTAGATCTCCCTGACCCACTTGAAATAGTCTGTCAGCTCCGGCGAAGCATAATCCGGATAGGTCCACGGCCAGGATTTGAAAGTGCCGTCCTCAAAGAACAATGTCGATTCCGCAAATATGCTCTTGCCGATATAGATACGGTGCGTGTAATCTTTCGTCGTCCAGAGAACAAGTTTCGCCTCGGCAATATACCCGGGATCGATATTGACCGTCCTATTACCCCTCTCGCGCGCCCTGTCCTCGATATTATTGGTCGCCAGTTTTATCCTGTAAAATTGTTCCTTGTTGACCAGTTTTTTGAAACAGATAAGCTTACGCTTGAGAGGCCTGCCAAACTCTTCGTAATAGTAATCAGTATATTCGAACGGCATAACTTTTTGATAGGGTTCGATCGGGCCGAATTTCTTTTCCAGCCTTTCCTCCGCGTATTCCAGAAACTGCTCTTCTTTGAAGATTATACTTGTTATCAACTTGACGGGTCTTTGCCTGGTTAGAATGCCCATTAAGACTACTCTCCTATTACCTGAACTACCAGCCGGCGACTGCGGGGACGGGTATCAAAATCGCAGAAGACTATCTGCTGCCAGGTACCCAGGGACAATTCACCTTCAATGAAAGGAACGGATATAGAAGGTCCCATAAGAGACGACCTGATATGCGAAGAACCGTTATCATCATGCCAGGTCTTGCTGTGTTCGTATGTCTTATCGGACGGAGCAATTACCTCCAGGGCATTTCTGAGGTCCTTTACGAGATTGGGCTCGTATTCTATTGTCGTAAGCCCGCCGGTCGACCCGGGGTTGAATACCGAAATGATCCCGTTTTTCGTCCCCGAAGCTTCAACTATGGCCTGACAGTCCGGGGTTATATCTATTACATCAGTATTTCCACGGCTCGAAAGCGAGATATATTCTGTGGTGATCATTACTTTTCTATGCTAACCGTTTTGACCTGGTATTGATATACCGTACTAGCACTTCTCTTTCTTTCGGCATAAGTGTATTAAAAAAGATCGCGATATCGTAATGCTGTATGCGTCCGCCTTTCTTAACAGCGTGCTCCCTTACCACAACTCCGTCAATGTTCATAGTGTTGGAAGCGGAGGACCCTCTCCTGCCGGGCAATGCAAGGACGATCTGGACCCTTGTCATCACGGGAATATGCCTGTCCACCTTGCAATACACTCCGGAAGCGCTGACATCCAGGCTTTGTGTGATCGCGTTAAAACCGTCTCCCGACAGCTGTATGGAAATATTCTTGTCTTTTATTCGCGGATACTTTCGGCGTTCTTTTCTCTTTGGCATGACGTCCTCCGTTATTTATTTTAACCAGATCATCCAGGCGGCCACGAAAATCCTCTTCCACCAAGGAGGTGAACATGAACATGAAAGACCTCCTGCCCCGCATCCCTGTTACAATTTATTACGACACGATATCCGCCTTGAGCAACACCCTCTTTATCCGCTACTTCCCTTACCGCAAGCAGTATCTTTGCCAACATGTCGGCGTCTTCCCTCCGGATATCGTTCAGGGTCTCAATGTGCTTCTTGGGGATAAAAAGATAGTGAACCGGAGCCTGGGGCTTGATGTCCTTAAAAGCGAGAATATCCTCGTCTTCGTAAACTACCTGGGCGTCTATTTTCTTCTTCGCTATTTTGCAGAAAATGCAATCCGTGTTCATGACATTATTATTATAACACTTGTTCTTTATTTTTCAAAAGAGTATGTCTATGAACAGCTTCTACTTAAAACGTTTTGGATGTTCAACACATGAGCTTCGAATTGTCCAGGTGAGAGAATAAATGTTTGCACTTATCTTTAGAGAACATCTGATTTTCCCTGATAGATAATCAGATCTAAAAAAGACTTCCTCTCTCTCCCTCAAGTTCTTCATGCCTTCGAGAATCGCGCTCGCTCGTCAATTTAATACCCATCAAGACAATATGCAAATATTTTATTAACTACCCCTAAGAAATTCAATACCACGCGAACTTAGCCCGCCTTTGGCGGGAACTTTTCTCCTGTCCCGTAGGAGCGGCCTCCGGGCCGCGAACAAAATAATCACCATGGATTCGCCGCCTAAGGCGGCTCCTTTAACCTGGTTAAATTTAACCAGGTTAAAAATCCTTAACTTTCCCCCC
>JAYEOV010000021.1:0-17124 GCA_034723315.1 Candidatus Omnitrophota bacterium
TTATTGAAATTCCGTTACGAGAACTTAGCGCCCTTCGGGCGAACTTTTCACCTATCTCGTAGGAGCGGCCTCCAGGCCGCGAACAAAATTATCACCATGGGTTCGCCGCCTGGAGGCGGCTCCTACAACTCTGGTTAATGTGCTCTCAAAAAGGAATTCCTGCTATATTGAAATTCCGTTACAAGAACTTAACTTTTGCCCCGGGGCAATCGCATTTATATCAAACTTTCTTCTTCGACCCCGGTTTCAACACTTACTTTTTTCTTTATCTCGGCTTCACCAGGGACCTTTTTTCTTTCCGTCTCCGCCGAAGGCCGCTCCTGGGGGGACTTTTCCAGATATCCGATCTTTATATCGGTATAATACGCTTCCGCGCTCGAATCAGTGCTGTCAGAATCTGTCATGAAAGATACAGCGACAATGTCTTTTTCCAGCTTTTTTCCGAAAAGTTTGTGAAAATCCTCTCTTATGTCGCGCTTTTCGTGCTTCCAGACCTCGGACTCCCCCGATTCCAGGACCAGTAACCTTACATTTTTCGTATAAGGGCTGGCGGCAACAGACCCGACAGACAGCTCCTCTGTCCAGACGTACTGGATAGCCTTGGAGTTGAGAAAGAACCTGGCATGGAATATCACGTAAACCTGGGCGGCAAAATCAAACTCATCTTTTCTATCAAGGGCCTCCCCGCGCTTCCGTGAAGGGAATTTCGCCACCTTCCAGTCCCAGCTGAGAAAAGGCTCCTTCCAGTAAGAAAGCCGCCGTTTAAAATAAAGCGCGGACGCGGAGTCCTCGCTGGCGCCCTTGACGCTTTTCTTCCCGGCATGCTCCGTCACGGTGTAATCCGTGCTTTTACTGGTCAGCACCTTTTCCTCCCATTCGTCAAGACTCACGGGGGAAGGAAACGTGAAGTGCTTCAATACTACGCCTTTAAAGACCTCACGCGGTTTTTTCGTCAGAGAAAAAATAAAGATCCCGACCGCGATCATGAAAACAGCGACTGCCAGGGAACCTAATGTAAAAAAGAATATTCCCGGTCGCTTCACAGTAAGTCCTCTTAATTATATATTTATTTTCTCCGACCAGTCGCCGATAATCGGCATCTTCCACTTATTGCCCATCAGCACCTGGACAATGCCGGCGAGCGAAAGCAGCCCGCACACAAGCATTCCGAGAAGGAACACTATAGGGCCAAGGAACGGTATTATCCCTATTATCCCTATGCCCACTTCCACTATGAAAAGCATGAGACCCTGCCGCGCGTGAAACCGGATGAACTCATCTTCCTTTTTCATCAGGATCGGGATAAGACAGAGTATCCACAGATATGACAGTATCGCAAAAACATTTTCCCCGGAAACAGACGTTTTCTCTTTGGTTTTCTTTTCTTCTTCCATCATTCCTCCCTTTCCGTTATTTAAAACCAACAGGAACGGACCTATTAAAATATATTCTATTATTTATACGCTAAAAGTCAATAATTAATAAGCCCTTGATCAATAAGTCCCGTCAAAAAAGATTTTTTTTAACGGGGTAAACACGCAAATTGACGCACATTAAATGTTAGAACCCATTTCATAACCCTGTTCTACTGCGGCTGGCTGCAAAACCCATTGACTGCGTTTTCGGGGCAAAATGTCCTCAACGTAGCGCACCGGCTACGTTTCCGGGCATTTTGCCCCTCAGGCCTTGTCAATGGCCTTTTCGCTCAGCCTCGTAACGAACGGGGTTATAAAATGGGTTCTAGCGGAAATATTAGATCCGCAAATGTTTTCGGAAATTTCTTGCCGTTTGTCCAAAACAGCTCTATAATATTTCAAATTATGAAGCTGAAAAACGTTATCGAAAAAGTATTCCCTTTCCTTTACAGCAATAAGACCTACACTGCTTTTGGGGTAGAAGAAGCCCCCACAAGATATCCTTTGAACAAGGCGCGCTACCTGCGAATGGCGGCCTATATCCACGAGGAATACTTGAAACAGCAAAGACCGTTAAGAGTGCTTGATATCGGGTGCAATGAAGGCATGATGATCCTATACTGCAGGAAGAACTGTTCCGACGTGGAATTTCACGGAATAGACATACTCCCGGAAAAAAGAGATAAGTCTCTTGAGCGCGGCTACAAGTCAGTGCTTCTAGAGGATATCCGGGAATGTCCTTTTGGCTGGCCTGAGAATTTCTTTGACGTAGTGATCTGCAGCCATATCCTCGAACACTTAGAGCATCCCGGTGATCTTCTTGAAAAATTAAGTCGTATCGTAAGAAAAGGCGGGCTCCTGATCGTAGGCGTACCAATAGGTCTTCTCCCCGGCATTTTATGGAGACGGCATATCACTCCTCTTTACAGCCCCATCAATAGAAAGGAAGAAGCCCTTAAACGTTTCGGGCACGTCTCTTTCTTCTCCCTGCCGGAACTAAAGAAACTTTTAAAGAACCACGGTTTTATCGCGGAAGAAGCCCGGGGCGACTATTTCCTCCGGAGCAGAAGATTTTTCATCGAGAACTATAAGTGGTGGTTCGATCTTAATCAATGGTATGGCAAGATATTCCCCGGCGTGTGGGGCCATGTTACGGTAAAAAGCCGTTTTCAGGGATAAACTTTCGTATTTAATCGGACATCGAGTGAAAAGTGGAGTCAAGATAGACTTGCCGTGCAGAAAAAAAACCCCGGTTCGCTTAACCGCGAACCGGGGTTTTTTATTTTTTCAAGCTGTTAAGCCTTAGAAGCTGAGTTTCACGCTTCCCACGATATCGGTAGCCATATCGTTGCCCTGACCGCTTGAGAAGTGATCACCGGGAAAGAAGAATCCGGTCAGAAAACCGAACTGGACATCCTCGGTGTAATCCCATGTCAGCTTGATGTCGACTTCGTCACCGATATTCTTCGACCTGTTCTCAGGAACGTTGACCCCCCTGGAAGGGTTAACAGTGTCATTCGCCCATTTTTGGACGAGCCAGAAATGACCATAGGTCAAATCCAGCGTGAGGCTGTCCGTCGGCTCAACAGAACCTCTCACCAATATCTGGTGCTGGTTTGTGTTCGCCGGGCAGCTCGTCATGCCGGTCCTGTAGAAGACATTCTGGAACTCTCTGATCGCTGTGTCAAATTTACCTCTATACATCGGGTCCCAGCCTGTGTAGGTACCGTTCGTGGTGCGAACTACGTTGCCCAGGTCTTCTTCGCCGGAGTAGAATATGTACTCGGCGCCTAAGACGGGCCTCCACGCGAAATCATCCTGCCAGTAACGGCACTCGATCATAGCGTCTATTGCCCACGCGCTCCTCGGCCTTGTGTCTACCTGCGCCTGAACGTCAACGATCTCACCGAACTGGTAAGCGCCTTCAGCGGCGATCGTCCAGTCCTCTATCGGGTCGAAACTCCCGCGAAGGCCGACCGTGTGACAATCATTGGAATCGGCGCCGTTAATCACGTTAACCAGGGTAGCTTGCCTGCCCACGTTAGTACCGCCGGTATACCTCTGCTGCTTGAACCACCAGTATGCCTCGGATTCGGCGTTGTACTCGTCGAATATATAACCGACGTTCACACCCCAGAGGTTGACGTCATCATCAGACCTTCTGAAGTTCTCGTTGATCTTAGCGAACACAGCGTCAATGGTCCACGGGTCATAATCAAGTGTCGCTCGGACGGCATCAAAGGAACTGATCGCGGTGTATTCCTGCGGATAAATGGAAGCTTCCGGATTCATCAGGCTGTTACCTATTATGAAGCCCCTGCCGAACCAGAGGTCCTGACGACCGATCCTCAGTGTGAGCGGCGAGTACAGGAACTCCTTTAGTTCGATATACGCCAGGTCCACGTCTACAGTAAACGCATCACCCTGGTTAGCCGCCCTGCCGACGACCTGATCAGCAAAAGGCGCATTCGTAGTGCCGAGCTCACCGTCAGCCCCGGTGTTAGTCGTGTAGAGAGTGTTACCCCATACTCTCTGGTTGACCAGCCTTATGACACCGGATACGTTGTCGGTAAGGTCGGCGTCGATCTGGATCTCGGCGGTGCTTAGCAGGTATGTCGCCCAGTCCGTTGACTCTGAAACAGCATTACGGGTGTTGACCGCCCCTAAAGGCAAACCATCGTCATTGTTCAGATCGTAATTGTTCCTCGCGAAGGATCGCAGTGTTATGTCACCGCTTACCTTCACGCTCTGCGTTTCGGCATACGCGATCGCGGAAACCGCGAACACGAGCGCCAGAACGCACATAACTTTCAAAAATTTCATTGTTACCCCCTTAAAAGGTAATTATTGCTTCGCAAACATTACTTTGAACGAGCAGGATGTCCCTGCTCGTGTTGTTTCTATATAAGTATCGCCTCATTTTCAGCGGTTTCCGGCAATTTATCCAAATTTATTATTTCCTCCCCCCTTTCTTTGCCTGTATCGAAACTGCCTCGGCGGTACATGCGATTTTAAAGAGCAGAATATGTAAAACGAAAATTATAGATATTGAAAAGATATCTCTATATATCAATAAGTTAAGAGAGATAACTTTTGAGAAAAGTATATCATGAAATTAATGAGAGTCAAGTAATAAACTAAAAAAATGTTGTTAAATGAACTAAATTTCTGTTATTTTCAGGATAAGGGGTCACTTTCCAGTTAGCCGAACTAGGGGGTCAGACCTTGACATTGACATAATTTAATGACTCCATGGTCTCTTTGAAAAAAATGTCAATGTCAAGGTCTGACCCCGTTGCTTCTTTTCGTTATCCTGTCTACTATGTTCTGAGAGTTCAGCAAAATGGATTCTTTGAGAGAGTCCTTATCCGTCAAGGGTTGGAGGATCTGCCCGATCCTTTCTTTTGTGAGGATATCTTCCGGAGAATGGGTGTCTGTATTCAGGACCATCTTTGCCCCTGTTTCTATCGCGGTATCAAAAACATGCTTATTGGTATCAGAATGCCCCTCCCGGAAAGTGATCTCCAGATACACCCCTTTTTCGGCCGCCAGACGAGCATCTTCTTTTTTTATGAACCCCGGGTGCGCGAGAATATCCACTCCCGCGTTTATGGCAGCGGCATTTGTCCCAGCTATCACAGGTTCCACCGGTGATTCCCCGTGACCTACGATTATTTTGGCGCCCTTTCTACGGGCGTACCTGACCAGCTCGGGAAACACTTCCACCGGAACGTGTGTTATCTCAACACCCGGTATCACAAGGATATCCCAGTACCTATTAAGGACCCTGGAGACCTTTACAGCGCCGGAGGTGACAACGTCGATATTCGAGTGGTCCACATGGTCAGTGAGAGCTATGGCTTGGCAGCCGGCAACATAGGCGCGCCTTACAAGCTCGCTCGGGATAAGATCGCCGTCGCTAAGAATGGTGTGTGTGTGCAGATCGATCATGGCCGCCTCCGTTATCTCCAAGTCAAACCTACAGGTATTGAATATTGGGTATTGTGTAGCGTGTATTGCGTGAAGTTTATCATGAAAGATCGAAAAAAACAATGGGAGAATTGGATGATCAGTTACCAGGAGAACTTGAGGAGAACTTGGGGACATTCCTCAAGGGGACACACCTGTTGTTGGCAACACGTAAACATTGCTGAAGTTCTGGGGACACGCCTGTTGTATACGCATATTTTGCTCGCCCAAGCATGTCCCCGGAATATATTTTTACGTGATACGAAATACCCAAAGCTCCAACTTCACCTAACACTCCCCAACTCCCTGACTTTCTCAAGCCACTTGTTAAGCCCCATGGTAAACCGCGAAAGTTTCAGTTTTTCCGGCAGGCCGTAAGAATTCATCTTCTCTTTGAGCGCTTTTTCCCTTTCGCGGACATCTTCAAAAGCTATCTCATCCAGCGGGTTCACAGCCAGAAAGGTATCACTGTTTCCGTCCCATTCCAGGTTCACGGGAAAAGCGGCTTCCCTCAACGCGCTATCCCACGTAGCATCGACCAGGACCCATTTCCCCTTTATCAGGACCCTGCAAGCCAGGTGATACGTAACGGGGAGCTCATCCGCCATTTCTCTCAACTCTGCCGGATACCCTACATCCATTTCTTTCCACAGGAAAGGATACGTGCAGAATCTTACCGAAAGCCCCAGCATCCGGTACATCGAGCCGAGAAGATAATGTTTTGGAGAGCAGGACCCCCTGTTGACCTCGAGCATCTTTACCGGGCCCTTTTCCCGGTCCAGCATCTCCAGATCAATAAAATAAGGGATATCCCTTATTTCCTCAAAGATCCTTATACGGCCTTCCTCCGGGGAAAGGCCCGAAGTCCATTCATCAAATTTCCGGCCTGTCAGATATTCCATAACGATAACTTACCCGCTAAAAATCAACCGGCTGCCATAGATATACTTTATCCTTCGGACGGGCCGCAAAAGGCAGCTTCACACCGACTGACATCCCTTTACCCGCGAAATCAACGGTCTTATGTTCTATCTGCATCTCTGACACTTCCGCAAAACTTGCGGGGGTCCTATTGCCCGTTACAAGGATCTTCTGACCGGGCATCAAAGCTTCTCTGCGGATCAGGACCTCCGCGACCCCGATCTTTTTATAGAACTTTACGACCTCTCCCAGATAGACCTTCTCGTAACCCTTCTGGTTCGCTTCACCGGGTTCGTCAGGCGCGCCGAAATAAAAACCGTCATCAAAGCCCCTGTTGAACGATTGCCGCAATCTTCCGAGGAGGTCCTCCTTTAACGTCTCCGTGAACTTCCCCTCGAAAAATGAGTCTATCGCCTCTCTGTAAACAGACGTGACCGTACGGACGTATTCCGGCGGCCGCATCCTGCCCTCTATTTTGAAAGCGTCTATACCCGACTCGATCATCCTGTCAAGAAAACCGATCGTGCAAAGATCTTTGGTGCTCAGTATGTAATCTTTACCAAGCACGTATTCGCATCCTTCTTCAGAGACGGGATCCGCGTCTGAAATGGTGAATTCTCTCCTGCAGGGCTGAATACATTGTCCCCTGTTCGACGACTTACCGAAAGAATGGTGGGAAAGGAAACATCTGCCCGATACGCTCACACACATGGCGCCGTGTATGAAGGTCTCGATACCGCAATCGATCTTTTCTTCCCTGATCCCGCGGATCATCTCCCTTATATCGGAAAGAGTACATTCCCTTGCCAGGACCGCTCTTTTCACGCCCAGCGAACAATACGTCTTTAACGCCCGGAAATTGGACACGCTCGCCTGCGTGGACAGGTGTATCCTGAGCCCAAGATCCCTTGCCATCGACAAAACCGACATGTCCCACAGGATGACGGCGTCTACCCCGCTTTCCAGAGCTGCCTCAAGGATCCTTTTGACCTTTTTCAGTTCGTTCTCGTAAACGATCACGTTCAGGGCCAGATACCCTTTCCTGCCTTCGGAACGGAGAAAATCCATCAGCCTGCTCAATTCAAGGATATCAAAATTAGACGCGGTATCGCGCATGTTCATACCCTTAATTCCGAAATATACCGCATCCGCTCCTGAGGCCACCGCGCTGTAAAGCGAGCTCCAGTCACCCGAAGGCGCTACCAGTTCCGGCTTTTTTACATCCATGGATCTCCTTTTTGACCTGAAAGCTTTAGTGGACATTCGGACCGCTTTTCATCCCGAAAAAGAATACTCGAACGAACGTGCCGTTTATTCGTTTAAAGACGCTTTTTTCAGGGCGTCTTCAACCGCTTTCTTCAGGTTTACGCTGCTTACCGTCGCCCCGGTGACTGCATCCACATCGGTCGACTGTTTTTCCATTATCTTTCCTATAAGCGGTCCTACCATGGCGGCATATTCCGCCCCCCCGCCTCCATGGCGCGCCAGAACAATACCGGCGATCTTCCCGTCCTTCACGGTAACTGAGACCGTAACAAAAGAATGAACTCCTTCATAGGTCCCGTCTTTGTATTTTGCTTCATCCCCTCCGAAAGACAGGGCCGATGTCAGCGTCAAAACCAGGAAAATAAGTGCCGCTTTACCCATGAACATCCTCTCCTTTTCATCTTAAAAATAAACCTTCAAAGCGCCCTCACTCTTCCCTGAAAACCATGGAGTCGTACAATACCTGTTCGTCAGCGAGCTTCCCGCAAAGGTATTTAACCATAAGCGCGACATGGTTCCTGTCAATTTTTAGGAACCTTACGCCTATATCAAAACCTCCGTTCTCCACGGCCTCTCCGGAAGATGAACACCATCTCACTTCCCCCTTTATGCGAACGGGACAGGAACTGTCCGAAAAAAACATCTTCAGGTCGACTACAGTCCCAGGGTGAAGTTCCTTTCCGCACGAAATACATATTCCTTCCACCCCGACGTTTTTTCCGACAGCGCGGAACGCGGCCGAAGAACGGCCTTCCTTCGCGTCATCGTGGATCCGGACCTCCACCTCGCTCCGAAGGTCCAGCCTCGCGTACTTTCTCTTCTCGACAAACCGTTCATCCTTCATCGGTCATCTCCTCCAGAAGGAACTCCACATCCTTCCTTTCCACCTTTTTGGGATTAGCGGCGGTAGAACCTGAAGTCAGGGTCTGCTCGATTATCTTCTCCTTCTCCGCAAATTCTTTCTCCCTGAACGGGGTTGAAATTTCAAAAGATGCAAGCAGTTCCTCTATTCTTTCCAGAAGGTCCTTTCCCAGGACCTCGCTCATGATATCATATTTTTTTCCCATGGCCTCCCTGTTGAGTTTCACGGAGGGTATAAAACACAAGGAACACAAAAGGCCGTGCGGCAGGCCGTACAGTGCTCCCAGGGGATGAGCGATGCCGTGTATCACGCCCAGGCGCGAAGAAGCAAGCGCTATCCCTGCAAAAAAACTTCCCAACAGAAGCGGCGAGAGCTTCTCCTCGGCGCCGGAATCATATGCCTCCTGTATGTTCCGGTCAATAAGGCCCATGGCCTTGAGCGCGAAACTCTCACTGAACCACGAGGCGTTCTTTGAAATAAAAGACTCATACGCCTGCACGAACGCGTCCATGGCGGCGTAACTCATTACGCGCGGCGGGATACCTTCCAGAAGCCCCGCGTCAAGGATCACCTTCCTCGCCAGGAAACTTTCATCCCTTATGGAAAGCTTGACCTTCTTTTCACTGTTGATTATAACGGAATTGATGGTAGCTTCAGACCCCGTCCCGCAGGTCGTGGGAACGGCGATAAAAGGGATACCTTTTTCCTCCAGAAGTCCGCCCTCCTGATAAAAAGAGGGTTTTTCACCGGCTTTGAAAAGACCGGCCGAGGCTTTCGCCAGATCCAGGACGCTCCCCCCGCCTATACCCGCGATCCACCCGGCTTCCAGTGCTCTCGCTTTTTCGATCACCCGGCTTATTTCGTCAAGCGTCGGTTCGCCCCCGCTTCTGCAAAAGGCCCCGATCTTCGCGGATGGAGAAAATCCGCCCAGTATCTTTTCCTTCATCCCGTTTTTTTCAAGCGACCGGCCGTGGACTATCAGCCCCCTCTCGCCGAATTCCAGCGACTCGCCGGGGATCCGCGAGGCGGAATCCTTGCCGAATATGATCTTCTGAGGTAAGAATGTTTCTTTGGGAAGGTCCATGCCCTTACTTCTGCTAGTACCGCATAATGACAGCCGTGATCAAAAGGTCCTCGTCGCCCTTGTTCCTGATAGAATGAGACTCGCCTTTGCCGGTCAATATCGAATCGCCCGGGCCGACCTGCTCTTCCCTGTCGTCACAGGTTATAAGGGCCCTGCCCCGCTGTATGATGAATATCTCGTCCTCTCCGGCATGCTCATGCCGTCCAATGCCCGCGCCCGGTGGAATAACGAGTTGGGCGCAAAGCCTGCACGAAGCGTTTATCTCGTCCTTTTTGAAGTAATGCCTGATAGTTACCTCGCCCTCTCCTCCGCGCATGTTCTTCCTGATCTCCTTTTCCTGTTCGGACGCCTTCTTGATCAACTTCATCTCCTTCCTTACTTTTCCCGGCCCCTCTTCTTATCGAGGATCCTGTTTATCTCAGCGAACAACTCTTTCATCTTCGCCGTTTTCGGCACAAATATACTGCCCGCGATCGAAGCGCCTCTTTTTTCCGTCTCGTTTTTCGACAGGAGACCCGTCAGGAAAATGACAGGGATATTACAGGTCCGGGGGTCGCCTTTCAACTTCCTGGCCACGATATTCCCGTCCATATCCGGCAGGATTATATCAAGTATGATCACGTCCGGCTGTTCAGCCTTCGCGATACCGATCGCGCTCTTGCCGTCATACGCGTTCACGACGGAAAACCCGGCATCCTTCAGCCTTTCACAGAGCACAAAAACGAACTCTCTTTCGTCATCCACTACCATTATCTTTTCCATCGCCATACCCCCTCATTAATCACGCCGCGAGACATTTCACTTACCTTTATTTATCATCGCGCGGAACAGCTCGCCAAAAGACATATAATTGAAAGTGTCATCAAAAAGCCTGTATGACAGCTCTATCGCGTTTGTAAATCCCCGCTTGAAATTCTCATTCAGGAGACCGCCGCCGGGGTCTTTCGGATCAAGACCCGGATCACAGATCTCAGACCCCACAAGTTCCCGCAGGGAGGAAAAAACCTTTTTCAGGCCCTCATCCGTGACCTGAAACTCGTACCGGCGCAAAAGCTTTTCTTTTTCTGAACTCGAAATATCGCGCCTCTCCATATGCGCCAGCGCGTACCTGAACCCCACACAGCGTCCCCGGCAATAATCGTTTGTCTCATCGTTTCCGTCCTTATACTCATCATATACGGAGCGGGCCGTCTGGTAATATTTTATCAAACGTTTAATGACCCTGAATGTCCTCATCCGGCCCAGCAAGACCACTTATGCCCCTTATTTAGAACCCATTTCATAACCCTGTTCTACTGCGGCTGGCTGCAAAGGCCATTGACTGCGTTTTCGGGGCAAAATGTCCTCAACGTAGCGCACCGGCTACGTTTCCGGGCATTTTGCCCCTCAGGCCTTGTCAATGGCCTTTTCGCTCAGCCTCGTAACGAACGGGGTTATGAAATGGGTTCTTGAAAACAGCTGTCCCTGTCGACGTGCGAAGGCACAGCTGAAAGTCACGCAACATGAAAACTCTCTTCTATCTCCGTCATGTTCTCAAAAATATTCTTCTCCGGCAGGACATTTATGACCTTAAAAACCTCCCTTATCCTCGGCGAAAGACCGGCCGCCGCGAGCATCCCGCCGGTCTCCTCGATGGTCTTCCTGATCCTGAGCACCGAAGCCAGCCCCATGCTGTCTATATACTTCAAACGGCTCATATCAAGTATCAACCTCCCGGGGTGACCGGCCAGCAGCGGAGCCGCTTTCTGTTCGAACAAAAGATTCGTATCCGCGTCGAGGTTACCGTCCAGTTCAATTATATGGATCCCATCACGGCATTCCTTATGCTTGACCTTCAGTAACATAAAACCCTCCTTGCCGGAATAACAGCGAAAGCCGGCCGGCGTTTATTGTACACGCAGTTTTTTTCTGAAAAGCAGATTTCTGTTTGTTTTGGCGGTTACCTTTATCACGTCACCCGCCTTCGCGCCAGGCAGTTTATAGCTCAGGGATAAGCCCGTATTATCGTCCTGCCTGGAAAGATACTGTTCTATTTTCTGGACCTTATTCAGGATCACGGTTACATGTGCTATATAATTCCTTCTGGGGTTATTCACCCTGTGGTGGATATGAACGGAAAGAAGCTTTGTGGAATTATTGAACTCAAGATCCATGTCGGATGAAAATCTGACACGTCCGCGGCCGTGTGAGAGTTGTCCGATCCCGACAAAGAGTATCAGGACCAAGATCAAAAGTAATTTCTTTTTCATGTTTCAAATCTACCGATAAATGTTCGTCCTTCTGTTACCTGCATTATATACCCGCGGAAGAAAATTGGGAATAAGTTAAATCTTATAACTGACAGTAATATCTCTTATCTTTGAGATATTATAACACATAAGTAACCCGCTATCGAGCATAACTCTTTTCACCCGAACCGGTTCGGAATCGAAATGATCTTTAAACGTGAGTGGAATGTGTAGAAATACCTGTGCCACAGAAAAATAACTTCTTTTTACTGTTAAGGTGTCTCTACACTTCGAGGCACTGAGGAAGAAGGTCTTCTTTCAACTTTTTTGTTTCCCGGGTTTCGTTTTTTCATGTCAAATCATGGTAAGCGTTTTTCTCGGTAAGGATCACGTCCACATCGAGCGTGTGGATCTCATCCTCCGTAACTTCCCTAAGAAAATTTCCCTTCGAAAGCGCGGTGACAATAGCCTTCGAATTCCTGTTCCCTTGTATGAGATTCATAACTTCATCGACAAGCTCAGGTTCCGGGAGTCTTACCAAAAAACGTTGTTCGGGACTTTTTTGGATCTTGATCAAAAGTACCATTTTGTCCCCCTTTGTCCTAACCGTACAAAAAACACGTCTCGCAAACTTTCCCGTTATGGGAATAACTCCCGAATCCTTACCTCATCTTTCAAAGACCTTTATAAACTATGTTTTTGCACAAAATCTTATGTAACTTTTTATTTCTTTATTCTTATTTTATCATTATTTTGCGTAGAAATCAATAAAATAATAAATAGTGAGTTTTTATGTTGTCTTTATCTTAAAAATAGCGGAATCAGCAGCAATGGAGTTGCCAGAAAGGGTCTAGCAATCATCTATTCAGCTAATTGTTGTATACATGGAAAAAGTATCAAAAAGAAAGAAAAGCTGTTGCTACTGCTACTTTTTCGCTAAAAACTTAAAGAACAACCAAGCTACAGTAACCTCAAAAGGGTAATAATGAAACAATGTTAAGAATACAAATAATAGAACTATTTACTTGTATTTATGTAATTGTATGGTAAAGTTAGTTTATAATCGTAAAAATTCATAAATGCTTTATTTTTTTCAAAGTATTAAAGGCAAACCATTTGTAAGGGTGGGGCGCAAACCCAGGGGACCTAAGGGTCAGCCGGCTGCCGATTGAGCGTATCGTTAAAACGCGTAATCTGGTTTTATATATGAAAAACCCGACCCTTTGATGGTCGGGTTTTTTTGTAATGAAGTTCCGGGGACCCGCTTGTTGTTGACGACACGAGGGGTCGCCCAGGCATGTCCCCGGAATATACGTTTATTTTAAACGGCTAAAGGCTGATGACTGACAGCTGAAAGCTAAAACAATTAGGTTTACGATGAAAAAATCACGAAATACGAAATACGCAATACGATATATGTTACTGGCGCTGCTTATCATCGCGATGATAACACTCGCCCCACAGGCGCATACCGACGAATGGATCACGCGGCAGGTAACGGATAATACGACTAATGACCAGCACCCGTCTCTTTATAACAACGAGATAGCCTGGCAAGGCTGGGATGGTACTGATTATGAGATCTACTACTGGGACGGGACCACAACCACGCAGATAACGAGTAATACGATTCCTGACCGCTTTCCCTCCCTCTATAACGGCGAGATAGCCTGGCATGGTGGCTACGATGCTGGTGATGATTATGAGATCTACTACTGGAACGGGGCGACAACCACGCAGATAACGGATAATGCGGCTCAGGACAGCAACCCGTCTCTTTATAACGGCGAGATAGCCTGGCAGGGCAATGAGGGTGGTGATTATGAGATCTACTACTATAACGGGACCACAACCACGCAGATAACGACCAATGCGGTTACTGACGAGTTGCCGTCTCTTTATAACGGCGAGATAGCCTGGTGTAGCAATAATGTTGAGATCTACTACTATAACGGGACCACAACCACGCAGATAGCGGATAATATGGTTGGTGACGGGTACCCGTCACTTTATAACGGCACGATAGCCTGGGAGGGCTCCGATTTTGCTAATTGGGAATATCATCTCTACTACTGGGACGGGACCACAACCACGTCGTTAATGTCTACTAGTGTGTTTGACCCCAGCTTTCAAATCAAATACCCGTCACTTTATAACGGCGCGATAGCCTGGTATGACTACGTTGATGATGCTGAGATTTATTACTATAACGGGACCACAACCACGCAGATAACGGATAATATACCTCATGATTTCGATCCGTCACTTTATAACGGCGCGATAGCCTGGTGGGGCGTCTTGGATGGTGGTTCGGATCATGAGATCTATTACGCGCGGCTCGCTTCCGCGTGGATAGGTGACGCGATAATTTCGCTCGGCCTGGAGGGATACTCGGAAGCAGAGATACTTCAGCTTGTGGATCTGTTTAGCGGTCAGACTTCCGGTCTGGTAGGAGGCATGGACTGGACATACCTGGCAGGAAACCTGCCGGGAGATACAGGAGGAGAGGTCTATAGCATAGGAGACTCCTGGGAATATGACGGTAACTACTACATCAAGCTGGGCTCCGGTCTTGAAGGCGAAGGCAGCGGCGTGCCGGAACTGCCGGCAGGCGCGATGCCGTTTGTGGGCGCGATTTGCGGCTTTATCTACACGGTAATTCGTGGAAGCAGGAGGAAGAAAACTTAGAAATTGAGAAGATGAAGTTCCGGGCACACGCTTGTTGTAGCGATCCGGGGAAACCGTAGGCATGGCGCAAGGTACAAACTTGGGGACATTCCTCAAGTGGACATGCCTCAAGTAGAAAAACGGCGGTATTGGGCATAAAAGCTGAAGTTCCGGGGACACGCCTGTTGTTGACGACACGAGGGGTCCCCCAGGCATGTCCCCGGAATATACGTTTATTTTAAACGGCTGAAAGCTGATTACTGAAAACTAAAACAACTAGGTTTAAGATGAAAAAATCACGCAATACGCAATACGCAATACCATTCACGATACTGGCGCTGCTTATCATCGCGATGATAACATTCGCCCCGCAGGCACATACCGATGAATGGGTCACACGGCAGATAACGCATAATACCGCTGTTGATGAGCGTCCCTCCCTCTATAACGGCGGGATAGCCTGGCAGGGCTGGGATGGTAATGATGATGAGATCTACTACTGGGACGGGACCACAACCACGCAGGTGACGAATAATGCGGCTAATGACCGCTATCCCTCCCTCTATAACGGCGGGATAGCCTGGCATGGTTACGATGGTTATGATGATGAGATCTACTATTATAACGGGGCCACAACCACGCAGATAACGAATAATACGGCTACTGACATGTACCCGTCACTTTATAACGGCACGATAGCCTGGCATGGCAACGAGGATGGTGATGCTGAGATCTACTACTATAATGGGACCACAACCACGCAGATAACGAATAATACCGCTGTTGACCAGTACCCGTCTCTTTATAACGGCGAGATAGCCTGGTGCGGCGAAGAGGATGGTGATCATGAGATCCACTACTATAACGGGGCCACAACCACGCAGATAACGAATAATACGGCTATTGACTGGTACCCGTCTCTTTATAACGGCGAGATAGCCTGGTATGGCAACGCGGATGGTGCTGATTATGAGATCTACTACTATAATGGGACCACAACCACGCAGATAACGAATAATACGGCTGGTGACCAGTGGCCGTCACTTTATAACGGCGGCATAGCCTGGCATGGCGGTGATTGGCCTTATGAGATCTACTACTGGGACGGGACTACAACCACGCAGATAACGAATAATACGGCTTATGACAGGTGGCCGTCACTTTATAACGGCGGCATAGCCTGGGAAGGCAAAGAGGATGGTGATTATGAGATCTATTACGTGCGGCTCGCGTCCGCGTGGATAGGTGACGGGATAGATTCGCTCGGCCTGGAGGGATACTCGGAAGCGGAGATACTTCAGCTTGCGGATCTGTTTAGCGGTCAGACTTCCGGTCTGGTAGAAGGCCTGGCCTGGTCATACCTGGCAGGTGACCTTCCCGGTGATACAGGCGGAGCGGTCTATAACATAGGAGACAGCTGGGAATATGACGGTAAATACTATATTAAGCTGGGTTCCGGGCTTGAGGGCAGCGGCGTGCCGGAACTGCCGGCAGGGGCGATGCCGTTTGCGCTCTTACTCGGTGGGTTTGTTTATACGGCTATTCGTGGGGTGAAAGTGACGCAAGCGTCCCACGCTTCGAAACATTAACGAAGAAGGTCTTCTTTCAACTTTTTTGTTTCCCGGGTTTCGTTTTTTCATGTCAAATCATGGTAAGCGTTTTTCTCGGTAAGGATCACGTCCACATTGAGCGTGTGGATCTCATCCTCCGTAACTTCCCTAAGAAAATTTCCCTTCGAAAGCGCGGTGACAATAGCCTTCGAATTCCTGTTCCCTTGTATGAGATTCATAACTTCATCGACAAGCTCAGGTTCCGGGAGTCTTACCAAAAAACGTTGTTCGGGACTTTTTTTGATCTTGATCAAAAGTACCATTTTGTCCCCCTTTGTCCTAACCGTACAAAAAAACACGTCTCGTAAACTTTCCCGTTATGGGAATAACTCCCGGATCCTTACCTCATCTTTCAAAGACCCTTATAAACTATGTTTTGGCACAAAACTTATGTAACTTTTTATTTCCTTATTCTTATTTTATCATTATTTAGCGTAGAAATCAATAAAATAATAAATAGTGAGCTTCTATTTTGTCTCTATCCTAAAAAATTTTTTTTAGCTATTAAGCTGACCCCATTTACTCCTTATAAAGATAATCTCTTGAAACAATACCATCACCATCGTATTCAACAATATATGTAAACTTTTCTACTCCTCTACTCTTGTCTACAATAACCTCGAAGTCATCATAATACCAAATCTCTTTTTCATCAGTCTTTTTTATCCTGTCTGGAGAACCGAATTTTTCTTTAACATATGTTTTCGCAGTTTTGCCTTTCTCAACCCTTATGGTTGCTCCAGGAAAATCTTCTCCTTCATATTTATTATCCAGGATAACGTATCTTTTTATTTCTATATTCTCAATTTTTATATCTTTCCGATCAATCGCACTTAAGTTAAACCCTTCCTTAACTTTCTCTAAGATATCTATTTGAATTTTATTTATTTGGGAATCGATATCTAAACTTTCTATTTTAATAAGAACTAACATAGCTGCAAAATGAACTTTATCTGAAAGATAATCATTAATAAATTCAACCATTTTTCTTTGTGTATCAAAAAGTTTGAAAGGTTGTGATAATTTTTCAATTTTCCATTTTATAGTAATTTCCATACAAATAAATTTTTTATCATGAGAAATAACATTATTCAAAATAACA
>JAYEOV010000022.1:0-16567 GCA_034723315.1 Candidatus Omnitrophota bacterium
GATCCTGCTGCCTCTCAGCCTCCCGGCCCCGGCAACTATATACCCCTCTCTTATCTGTATGTCCGCCCCGAGCGCTTTCAGCCCTTTAAGATGCAGATCGATAGGTCTCGGACCGATAACACAGCCACCCGGGAATGAGACCTTTGCCTCCCCGTACCTCGCAAGAAGCGGCCCGAGAACTGATATGGACGCGCGCATCGTGCTGACCAGATCATAAGCCGCTATCACGTTTTTCACGCCGCCGGAAGATATTTCTACCCTGTGGCCGTCCCTTTCGACGTTGCGCCCGAGCTTTGTCAGTATCTCTACCATGGTGGAAACATCATTGAGATCAGGCACGTTCTCAATGACGCATCTTTCTTCCGTGAGTACGGTCGCGGCAAGTATCGGAAGACACGCGTTCTTTGCTCCGCTTATCCTGATCGAACCGGAAAGCTTCTTTCCCCCCTCTATTACGAGCTTATCCATGCTTCCACCCAGTGACGATCCGTTCGTATCCGTTAAAATCCCTGAAAGCTCTAATATCCGTAAACCCGCTCTCGGAAAAGCGCCGTTTTACCTTTTCCGCCTGATCATAACCGACTTCCACAGCGATAAAACCGCCGGGTTTGAGGAAAAAACAGCTTTCCCCGGCTATGACCTCCAGATAGTCCATCCCTCTTTTCCCGGCAAAAAGCGCTATCCTGGGCTCAGCCTTCACCCACGCGTCAAGTTTTTCGTAATCCCCTTCCGACACATACGGGGGATTTGAAACAATACAATCAAAAACACCTTCGTGTCTACGAGCAAAGGCCGAGAACATATCCGATAGGACCAGCTTCACCCTGTTCTTCCCGTCAAAACGTTCAAGATTCGCAAGCGCGACCTTTAAGGCGTCTTCCGAAATGTCCGATCCGATCACCCGGCAGGAACTCATCCTTTTTACAAGCCCGACAGGTATGACGCCACTTCCCGTCCCTATATCCATCACAAAAGGCTTCTCCCAGGACTTTTTCCTGCAAAGATCGCATGCCACACTGACGAGAAGCTCCGTCTCGGGGCGCGGTATCAGCGTCCTATGGTCCACCATCACTTCCATCCCCATGAAAAATGCCTTTCCCTCCTGATATTGTACCGGTATAGTTTCGCTGTAATCCTTCATAGTAGTTAAAACTGAACTTAACGCCCTTCGGGCGGACTTTTTTAGATTCCCGCTTCCGCGGGAATGACAGCGTTGAGGAACATAAGGAACATTAAGTTAAATATTAAGACTTGACCCCTATTCTCCTGTAAGGTTAACAACTAGGACGCCTCCAGTCTAAGCTTCCTGTCCTCTTCTATCAAGGCGTCCAGGAGCCCGTCCAGATCCCCCTCGAGTATGTTTGAAAGATTGTATAAGGACAGGTTTATTCTATGGTCCGTAACCCTGTTCTCCGGGAAATTGTACGTCCGTATCTTTTCAGACCTGTCGCCGCTCCCTACCTGCTTCTTCCTCTGTTCGGATATCTCTTTCCGCTGAGCTTCCTGTTTCTTCTCAAATACGCGCGCCTTAAGCACGCGAAGGGCCTTCGCCTTGTTCTTATGCTGGCTCCTCTCGTCCTGGCAGCTGACGATAATACCCGTCGGTAGATGCGTGACCCTTACTGCTGAATCCGTCACGTTCACGTGCTGCCCCCCGGCACCGCTTGCCCTGTAAACATCTATCTTAAGGTCCTGAGGATTGATATTCACCTCCACGTCATCGGCTTCGGGCAGGACCGCTACCGTCGCCGCCGATGTGTGTATGCGTCCGCTCGATTCCGTTTCCGGGACACGCTGAACCCTGTGGGTTCCCATCTCGAATCTCATGTATTTGAAAACCTTTTGTCCTTCCACCGAAAATACGATCTCTTTCATTCCGCCCATCTCCGATTCGCTCTTGTTCACCAGGGAGGTCTTCCAGCCTTTACGAGCGAAATATTTCGTATACATCTTGTAAAGATCTCCGGCAAAGAGACTTGCTTCGATACCGCCCGTCCCGGCCCTTATTTCCATGATGATATTCCGTTCCCATCCAACTGAATCTTCCGCGAGAAACAGCTCTTCCAGATCTTTTTTTTTCGCCTCCATTGCCTCGAGGACATGCTCAAGGTCTTTTCTTGCCAGGGCGGCATATTCGCTGTCGGGGCCTTCCTCCACTATCATCTTCTCAAGGCTCTTCTTCTCTTTTTCCAGGGAAAGGTATTTATCGTACCCTTCAACAGCCTCCTTCAAGGCGGCATATTCCTTTGCCTTTAACAGATATTGTTCGCGGTCAGACAACAGTTCCGGAGAAGACATCTCCTTTGCCAGCTTGTCGTACCGCTCCTTCTTTTTCCTGAGTTGCTCGAAGATCTTTTCCATAACTCGAAATACAGATAACAAAAACCAGGGTCCAATCATCCTGAAAACCGGAAGCCGGACATATCCATCTTCCCGGCTTCCGGGTCCTGACCACCGGACCCTGCTATGATCGCTCTTCCCTGGTCTTCTGCGGTTCGTTCCCTTCCGTTCTTCCCTCGTCCTCTTCCTTTTTGTCCGGTCTTGCCGTCTCCGTTTTCTTGTATCTTTTCTGGAAACGTTCTACCCTACCGGCCGAGTCGACAAGTTTCTGCTTTCCTGTATAGAAGGGGTGACACCTGGAACATATCTCGACATGGATATTCTCCTTTGTCGATCGCGTATGCATGGTGTTGCCACAGGCGCATACGATCGTAGTTTCCTTATATTCAGGATGTATACCTTTCTTCACTTTTAACCTCCATTATAACTATAATAATTTTATATGGTTACAGGTAAAAAATCATTTTACTAAAATTCTGATAAATATCAAGTATTATTATGGACAGGACTTGGGGAAGTTCCGGGGACACGCCTGTTGTAGGTGCCTCGAGGGCTCGCCCAGGCATGTCCCCGGAATATAATTCTATTATTATTAAAAACGGCTAAACGGCTGAAAACTGAAACAATGAGGGTTACGATGAATAAACTGAACGAGTTTGCTCGCTTTGGGTATCGCGTATCTCGTATCACCGATCACCGCTAACCGGCGACTATTGGCACGATAACTATGCCCTGCTCATGTTCTGGAGGAAATCGTCGTTGGTCTTTGACTTTTTCAGGCGGTCTATAAGAAGCTGCATCGCCTCGACGGAATCAAGGTCGCTGAGCGCCTTACGCATTAGCCATACTTTTTTCAGTTCATCATCTTCGACCAGAAGTTCCTCTTTTCTTGTATTGGAACGTTTTATATCTATAGCGGGATATATCCTTCGCTGGAAAAGGTTACGGTCCAGTTGTATCTCCATATTACCTGTACCTTTGAACTCTTCAAAGATCACTTCGTCCATGCGGCTGCCCGTATCGACAAGAGCCGTTGCCACTATAGTGAGGCTTCCTCCTTCTTCAACGTTACGCGCCGTCCCGAAAAACCTCTTCGGCTTGTGCAGGGCGTTGGCATCAACGCCTCCCGAAAGGATCTTCCCCGAATGCGGCACCACGGTGTTATAAGCCCGCGCCAGGCGGGTGATGGAATCCAGGAGGATCACAACATCGTATTTGTGTTCGACGAGCCGCTTGGCCTTCTCCAGCGCCATCTCCGCCACCTGTGTATGTCTTTGCGCCGTTTCGTCAAACGTGGAACTTATAACCTCGGCATTTACCGAACGCTGCATATCGGTGACCTCTTCCGGCCGTTCGTCTATGAGCAGGATCATCAGCTTGACTTCTGGATAATTAGTCGTAATGCTGTTTGCGAACTTCTGAAGGAAGACCGTTTTCCCGCTGTAAGGCGGGGCGACTATCATGCCTCTTTGCCCCTTGCCTACCGGCGTCAGGAGGTCCATTACCCTCATGGTTATTTCTTTTGAATCCGTTTCAAGTTTGAACCTCTCACACGGGTAAAGCGGAGTAAGGTTCTCAAAAAGTATTTTGTTCTTGGCTACTTCCGGGTTCTCAAAATTGACCGCTTCTACCTTCAACAGGGCGAAATACCTTTCGCCCTCTTTCGGTGGCCTGATCTGGCCGCTTACGGTATCACCTGTCTTCAGATTGAACCGCCGTATCTGTGAGGGCGACACGTAAATATCGTCGGGACAGGGCAGATAGTTGTAATCGAAACTTCTCAAGAACCCGAACCCGTCTTCCAGGACCTCAAGAACCCCTTCCCCGTAAGCCAGACCGTCCTTTTCTATCTTGGCCTGCAGGATCTTGAAAATAAGGTCGTGCTTCTTCATCCCGCTGATACCGTTGATCTTCAATTGCCTGGCAAGCTCGATCAGTTCTGATATCTTCATGTTCTTGAGCTGTACTATGTCCAGTTCCTTCTGTTTTTTCACATCTTTTGCCATATCTTTTTCACTCCTTCTTTAATCGTTTGCAGATCCGTATCATTCTCTATTATATAATCGGCGAACTTCGTTTTTTCCCAAAGAGGCATCTGGTTATCCAGTACATTCCTTGCCTCTTCTTCGGAAATCCCCCTATCCTTTGCCCTTTCTATCTGGATGTTCACGCGTGCAGTCACTACTATCACCACGTCAACATAGTCGTTCAGGCCCGCCTCGATCAAAAGCGGGGCGTCTATGACAATTACCGAATCCCCCAGATCCCGGATCCTGTCCTTGATGCGCTGTATTATCACCGGGTGTATTATCCGGCACAGCTGATCCAGTTTCTCCCTGGCAGAAAAAACCTTTTCTGCCAGTTTTCTGCGGTCGATGCTGCCGGAAGTGAGTATATCATCCCCGAAAAGGCCCCCAACTTTCCGCCTGACCTCATTGTCCTCTTCAAGAAGCCTGTGGGCGATCTCGTCAGCATCGATCTTAACCGCTCCCAGGACGACGAACATGTCCGCCACTGTCGTCTTCCCGCTCGCCAGGCCCCCCGTTATTCCTATTAACTTCTTAGCCATCTATTTCCATGAAATTTCAGGATGTTCGTTTGAGCTGTTCTGAGCCCGCTCAGCTAGCGAGAACTTAGCGCCCTTCGGGCGAACTTTTCACCTATCTCGTAGGAGCGGCCTCCAGGCCGCGAACAAAATTATCACCATGGATTCGCCGCCTGGAGGCGGCTCCTACGGCTTTGGTTATTGAAATTCCGTTACGAGAACTTAGCCCGCCTTTGGCGGGAACTTTTCTCCTGTCCCGTAGGAGCGGCCTCCGGGCCGCGAACAAAATTATTACCATGGGTTCGCCGCCTGGAGGCGGCTCCTACGGCTTTGGTTAATGTGCTCTCAAAAAGGAATTCCTGCTATATTGAAATTGCGTTACGAGAACTTAGCCCGCTCACCTCGCTGGAGAGATCGGATGTCCCGCGAAAAATTGCTCGAACAAGGGTCTCAATATGGTTCAAAGACCCGATTTTTCATAAAACAACCGGCTCCAGATCGAGCCAGTTACTGCCGGACTCTATATCCACCTTAAGCGGCACCTTAAGGTCAATAACCCCTTCCATGATCTCCTTGACCTTCCCGGCCACGTCCTTCATCATCTTCACGGGGACCTCGAAAACAAGCTCGTCATGCACCTGTATTATCATACTAACTCCCGTCCCCTCAAACTCCTCATGACATGCTATCATCGCCAGCTTGATAAGGTCTGCCGCGGATCCCTGGACAGGGGTGTTCACCGCTACTCTTTCGGCGAAACCTTTCAGACGCTCGTTCGGGCTTTTTATCTCGGGTATGTATCTTCTGCGTTTAAGCAAAGTCGTAACATAACCTTTTTTCTTCGCCTCATCTATGGTTTTGTCTATGAACCCGCTGACACCGCTGTACCTCTTGAAATAGGAACCGATGAACTTATAAGCCTCTTCAACGCTTATCCCCAGGTCTTTTGCCAGACCAAAGGGGCTCATGCCGTAGATTATGGCGAAATTGACCGTCTTGGCCGCGGAACGCATTTCTTCAGTCACCTTATCAGGGGGGCAGTCAAATATCAGCGACGCGGTGAACCTGTGAACGTCCTCCTCCCCCTTAAAAGCCTCTACCAGATTTTTGTCCCCGGACAGATGCGCGAGGATCCTGAGCTCGATCTGGGAATAATCCGCCGCGATCAGGACCTTGTCTTTTTCACCGGGTACGAACGCGCGCCTGATCTCTTTTCCCATGGTGGTCTTTATCGGTATGTTCTGGAGATTGGGCTCGCTCGAGGAAAGACGCCCTGTGGCTGTCACCGCCTGGTTGAAATGGGCGTGCAGTCTGCCGGTCTTCCTGTCCACCAGCTCAATAATGGAATCATAGTACCCCGTTTTAAGCTTGTTCATCTCCCGGTACTCCAGCAAAATCCCGGGAAGTTCATGGCAAGAAGCCAGCTTGCGAAGGACCGACTCATCAGTAGAGGCTCCCGTCTTCGTCCTTTTTGTCACCGGCAGTCCGAGCTTGTCATATAGAATGACCTGAAGCTGTTTCGGAGAATTAATATTGAAGTCTTCACCGGCAAGCTTATAGATCTTCTTTGAAACGTCCTCCAGTTTCTTTCCTATGGAGCGGGATTGTTCCTTGAGATACCCCGTGTCGACACCTACTCCCGCGGCCTCCATATCGGCAAGCACCCTTACAAGAGGCATCTCGACGTCCCGGAAAAGCTCTTCAAGGCGCTTTTCCTCAAGCACGGGGTTTAATGTGTTATAGAGCCTCAGTATAACGTCACACTTCCTGCAGTCGTGCTCAAATCCTCCCGCGCCGGAAAGATCGATGCTTGCCTGTCCTTTTTCATCCCACTCTATCCCGCTTTCCTCCCGTGAAAGATTATAACCAAGATGCCTCATGGCCATGCCTTCGAGGTCATACTTTGGCCGCGAGGGATCGATCAGGTAATCCGCTATCATGACATCGAACGCCGCGCCTTTCACGTCTATACCGCGACTGCGCAGGGCCAGCATGTCCTTTTTCAGATCATGCCCTATCTTCCGGACGGAACCGTCCTCCAGCATGCCCTTAACGAGCTTCGTCGCATCACGTGACGCTGAAGAGCCTTTCCCCAGTGGGACAAAACAGGCTTTCCCTTCCTTCCAGCAGAAAGCGATCCCGGCCACGTCCTGTCCGTCCGGACCGTTCATCACTCTCAGCGAAACCATTTTCTTTTTCGCGACCGCCCGAACGATCTTCTCGACCGAAGAGACGTCTTCCTTAACCGAATAATCACCCTCGTCCTCCCCGGCGGGCATCATCTCCCGCAGAAGCTTTTCAAACTCAAATTCCCTGAAAAGTTCGACAAGCCTCTCCTGGTCGGGCTCACTCATTCTGGCCTTATCAAGATCCAGCTTTACGGGCACCTTTCTGTCAAGCTCCACCAGTTCCCGGCTGAGCTCCGCCATCTCCCTGCCTTCCGCCAGTTTCTTCTTTACCGACGCGGAAGAAATATTCTCGATGTTCTTATACACTCCCTTCAAATCCCCGAATTCCGCTATAAGTTTGCTTGCCGTTACCAGTCCGATACCCTTTACTCCCGGGATGTTGTCGCTGGCATCTCCCATAAGGGCCATCAGTTCCACCATGGAATCAGGAGCAACCCCGTATTTTTCCGTGACTTCGTCTATACCGTAGACCTTTTCATCCGCGGCATGGTGGCTCAGGACCCTGACCTTATCGCTCACGAGCTGCAACGCGTCCTTGTCTCCGGTAACAATAGTCACGTCAAGCCCCTTTTTTCCGGCCTTTTCCACCAGAGTAGCGATTATATCATCCGCCTCATAACCTTCCAGCTCGCATATAGATATGTTATAGGCGTCTATGACCTCTTTGATCCTGGGGATCTGGTCGACCAGGTCCTCCGGCATGGGCTTCCTGTGGATCTTGTAGTCCTCGTACTTTGCGTGCCGGACCGTTGGCCCTTTCGAGTCAAAAACTATGGTCAGCATTTCCGGCTCATGCTCCCTGATGAGCTTTCGCAGCATGTTTAAAAAACCGTATACAGCGTTCGTGGGGACACCCCTGGAAGTGCTCAGTTCATGTATCGCATAAAAAGCCCTGTAGCAAAGGCAGTTCCCGTCTACCAGGTAAATGTTTCGGCCTTTCTTGTTCATGTCTGATGAAAGAAAAAAGGTTGGATGATCCAAATATTCAAAAAGGAATGGCGTTATCTTTCAATAAATAGAGTTGTTCAACAAAAAATAAAATCCGGGTATCAATTTTTGTATGGGAATGCCTTATGGCGAGTTTTCAAGGTAACAATATAACTATATTATATAAAAAATCATTTCCCTGTCAAGCCCTAAGTTAAATGAGCACATGATTTACGCGACTGATAAGGAGCGTAAATCATAGTGCGAATTTAGCCCTGTTTCACTTCGTATCATCTATCCCGTCCCGCAGGCAGACCTTACGCCGCTAGCAGCGAAAAGTATTAATATCCTCACGGATCCGCATGATCTTTTTAAGCAGGCTTTCCCTGTCACCTTTTCCCGCGATGAGGGCCGCTTCCAGATCATCCGTCTCGCTTTTCAACTCTTGTATTTTATCCAGCCGGGCTTCCCGCTCGGAACGCAGTTTGGACATGAGATGATTGAGCGCTTCGGCCAGATCATGAAGTTCGTCCTTTTCTCTCAGATAAAGCCTGTTCTCGTAATTTCCGCTGGAGACCCTTCTCAGGAACCTCTGTATCCGATAGATGGGGCCGGCGATCCTGTTGGACAGGACAAGCCCCACAAGTATTATCAGGGGCGTCAGGAATATCAGTCTGAGCAAAAGGATTATATTGACTTTTTTGACGATACCGAGCAAAAGCCCCTGCGGGTATACGGCGGCCAGCTTCTCCCCGAAAATGATCCAGGTCGTTACGTATACCGTGTACCCCGATAAAATAGCCGTTGCGAACATGAATATCAGGATAAGCGTTACATACCTTATCTGGAACCTCCGGGCAATAAAAAGACGTGTGCGTCTGCGAAATTTACTCATGCGCACTACTCCTTTTTCCAGAGGGTAACATCTCTTCGGACAACGACCTCGATCCTCTCGTTCTGATTTTCTTCGAGCACCCTGTCCAGTTCGCGCATCGGCATGTAGCGGGTGTTTGCGCCGTTTATCCTGCACAGAAGATCCCCTGACCTGATGCCGGCTTTCTCAAAAGGCCCGCCCTTTTCCATATCCCCGACCACGTAACCTTCTTTCTTAAGCTCTATAACGGCGCCCGCGATCTTCCTGTAACCCGGGGAGAATAGCCCCTTGAACATTTTTCCCGCAGAAGACAGTTCAGGTCTTAACATACGCTCTATTGTCATCCTGATCTCGCCGGGAGCCAGAAGAACCTCAGAGACCTCTTCCACATCCATGAAAGCGGTCATCTCGCCCCACACCGCGACTATCCTGTCTCCGGGCTCAAGCCCCGATCCCGACTCCCTTACAGTATCAATAGAAACTTTCTCTATGGAAACATACTTCTCGCCCGGAGCAATGACCAGGCCGAGTTCATCGAACAATCTTTGCGCCGGTGTTTTACTCCGGGCGTTCTCAAAACGTTCTCTTTTTGCCCTCAACCCGTCAAGGACGTCATGTCTGGCCTTTGTCTCAAGATAACTTCTCAGGTAATTCAGCCTTTCACGCGCCTCGTCAAGGCCAGGATCAAGTTCCACGACTTTTTCATATGTCTGATAGGACCTTATATACTGTCCCTTTTTGAGCTGATTCCTTCCCTTTTGCATAAGAGCTTTTTCTTCACTGTCATAGATCGCCGAGCGTATGGCGCTCTTCATTATGGTCTTTTCGCCCTGAACGGTCGAAAGGACTATTCTGTCCTTGAACTCTTCCAGTATAAGCCCTTTGATCCGGTCCCCGCTTTTCAGAATGACCGTATCCGCCCTCGACGGGGACGAATAGAAAAACGTCATCGCAACCGTGATAAAAATAAAAAGTCTGCATATGGCGTTCATTCTTTTCCACGCATCTTTTCGGAAACATGCGCCGCGTTCCTCGCCCGCCTCACTATCCGCCTGTGGATCCGGAACGCTTGCGGTTTGATCTATCCGCGAAATATCACTACCAGGAGGATAATGACCAGGATCCCTGAAAGTATATAAAAGTCGTTAAAATACAGAAAATCAGCGACCTTGTCACGCAATGGACCGCTATCACTCGCGCCTTCCGCGACTTTGAGCCTTTCCTTCACTTTTTTTCGCGCTTCACTGACAACTATCCTGTCAGCTTCGGTTACACGCGAATCTATTTCCGAACGTATGGCGTCGATCTGTTCTTTACGGAAGCGCAACAGTTCGCCGCCGATCCTGTACGCGGAGATGACCTTTTTATCGACAAGAGCGATTATTTTCTCTTCACTGATCTGAAGCCATTCAGACAGCTCCTGTAAAGTCATCAGTTTTTCGGGCATCTTATGCCTTCACCTTGCCTTCGGCTATCCACTGGTCCACTTTCGATCTCTCGAATACCCAATCCCCGCCTTCTCTCGTCCCGGGGATTATACCGCTCGAGACCCATTCGTTCACCTTGTTCATATCCACTTCCAAGTATTTCGCAAGCTGGTCCATTGTCATCCAGTCCCCCCTTGAGGCTTCACCGGCCGATTCAGAAGAACCCATATGGAGATTACCGTTAAGAACAGCGCCCTCCTCTATCGAAATTCGCGGCGTTTCGACATCCCCGATGAGCTCAGCGCCGGACTCGAGCTTCAGGACCTTTGACGCTATTATGTTGCCGGTAACCGAACCCGCGATAGAAACACTTTCGCCCGTTATATTGGCCTTTATGTACGCCTTCTGTCCGATCATCAGCATCCCTTTCGTATCAAGCGTGCCCTCGAATTTGCCGTTGATCCTGAGGTTAACGGGATCCTCGAAGCGAAGCGTTCCCTGCATGCCGGCATGCACATCCAGCACTTTTCCTTCGTCATGCTGTACCTCTTGTTCTCTGTTCTTCCTCATCTCTACCTCCCTTGTTTAATGAGCACATGATTTACGAACACGCCAGTACGAGTAAATCATACGTCCGAATTAAAAACGACCACTTGTCAACTTTCAACGTTTCCAGCTACGCAACCGATCATCATTTAACCCAACCACCTGATTGCTAAATCGGAGAACCTTCTGTCCACAAAAGCGGACAAATCGTTACCTCACTTCATTTCCATTCAACGTTCTCCACCCCGTGAAGAGATGATATCTCCTTAATCACCTCTTTATGATAGAACCGCGACAGCGCAAGGTTGATAAGCAGGACTTTTCTCCCTTTTGGTTTATCAGTTTCGGTTTCAACATGTTTTATTCTACCACCGAAAGATTCAATAATACACCTTATATCGTCTTCGCCAGCACCTCCGTCACTGCATACCCTGACAGCCAGTTTTTTCCTGTGACGCTTAAGCTCCATCCTTTCTTCCAGCCGCGAAAGGATCAGGATCACAAGGACCACAAACGTGGATATACCTGCCGCCTCATACATTCCCACACCCACTGCGAGCCCGACCGCGGCAACGGCCCAGATGCTCGCAGCCGTGGTCAGGCCCCGTATGGAAGATCCGTACCTTATGATCGCTCCCGCGCCCAGGAACCCGATACCCGTCACTACCCCGGCGGCGATACGAGAAGGGTCCGCTTCTCCGACATGTCCGTATTTTATACAAACGATTATGGAAGTCATCATGAAAAGCGTCGAGCCGATAGAGACCAGTATATGTGTCCTCAACCCGGCGGCGCACCCATGGACCTCTCTTTCTATACCGATAAGTCCGCCAAATAATGTTGATAAAAGTATCCTTAACAATATGATCCAAGACGTCATCTCATCCTCCCTCTTTTTAAAAACCAGCTAAAAACCGCCGGGCCTGGAGTTCAGGAACAGGTCCGACAGCTCCCCTTCGTTGTAAAGGCGTTCCCCCAAAGCGGCAACCATGGCAGCATTATCGGCGCAATATTCTTTCGGCGGAAGGTAGAGTTCAACCCCTTCTTCAGCGCATCGCGAGTCCAGCCTCTGTCTGAGCTTATCATTGTTCATCACGCCCCCTCCCGCGGCGAGCTTTCCGGCCCCTGTAAACCTTGTGGCCCTCGTGACCTTCTGGTCCAAGACATCGATTATGGCTTCCTGAAAAGAATAACACACCTTATCCTTTTCTGCCTCCGTCCCCGGGGAAGAACGCCAATGGTACATGACGGCCGTCTTTATGCCGCTAAAACTGAAATCCAGATCGGATCTGTTTTCAAGAAGCGCGCGCGGAAATCCTATATCGTCTTTGCCTTTGAAATTCGCTGCCCTCTCCTCCACCACAGGTCCGCCGGGATACCCGAGCCCGAGAAGCTTGGCGACCTTGTCAAAGGCTTCGCCTACGGCGTCATCCTTTGTCCTGCCGATAATGGAAAAATCTTTAATTGACCTGCAATAAAAAATACTCGTGTGCCCGCCCGATACCACCATACCGACGAAAGGGAATGTGTCCGGGCCGAACTCCCGCTCTCTCCCGAGAAAACAGGAAAGAATATGCGCATGCAGGTGGTTCACTCCCAGGAGCGGGATCTCCCCCGCAAAACTGATCGATTTGGCAAAGGCAATACCAACAAGCAGGGATCCGGGAAGCCCTGGCCCCTGCGTTACCGCCACAAGACCGATATCCCCGATGCAGCACCCGGCGCCCCTCAAAGCCTTTTCAAGAACCGGATAAATATACTCAACGTGAAATCGGGACGCGATCTCAGGAACGACTCCCCCGTAACGGGAATGGAGATGAACGCTGGATGATACCTCGCTGGACAGCACCCTGCTTTCCTCCACAAGGGCAACCGCCGTCTCGTCACAGGATGTCTCGATCCCAAGAGTTATCATAATATAAACTTAAAATTAAAAGTTAAAGTTCAAAGTTCGAAAATGGAGTTTTTAGTTTAATTGAACTTAAAAAATCCCCCTGGCCCCCTTTTCCAAGGGGGGAGGCGAGAAACTTAACCAAAGAATTATTCACTCACCTCCAGTTTTCTCCGATCCAATATAATCCGACAACGTCACGAATCGTATCCCTTTTTCGCTCATTTTCGGGACGACCTCGCGCAGAACCTCTATCGTCACGGCGCGGTCATGCCCGATAGCCAATGCCTTTCCATTGGCTAATGCAAGCCTCTCAAGCTTTTCCATCTGCTTCCTGATATGACCAGGATCAAGTTCGTTATCGATGAATATATCCCTTTTGGCATAAGGAATATCAAGCTCCCGGGCCACCCGCCCGCACTCGGATTCACGAGTCGTAAGGGAATCAAGAAAAAACATGTTCCTTTCCTTAAGATCGCCCAGAACGACCTTCATCAGCCGCCTGTTCTTGGTCGCTTTTGAACCCATATGATTGGAGGCGCCTTTCGCGGAGGAAACGGAGTCAAGATCCCTGGCTATGATCCTGCGGACGCTCGCATCGTCCATATCTGCCCGGATAGTGTCCTGTTCCAGATGCGCCTCCCCGCTCTCGGGCTCCATGGGCAGGTGCAGGATCACTTCCTGGCCGTTCTTTCCGGCAAAAGCGCACACCTTATGTGTATAAGGAACGTTAGGGAGGACCGCCAGAGTAACGGGAACATCGATCTTTCGCAAAGCTTCCAGGTTCCTCCTCGTATAACCGAAATCATCCAGGACCAGAGCTACAACGGGAGTAGATTTTTCAACAGCGGCCGGGACCGCCGTATCCGCTTTTTTAACCGCCGGCACCCCTCCCCTTTTATCTATTTTGCGCGCGACAAACACCGCCAGGACTATAACAGTTAAAACGATCGTTAAAAAAAAGATGGACCTGCGATCCATTAAAGTGATCCTTGTTCTTCTTTGGGGCTCTCTTCCTCTTCAGTCCGGGAAGCTCCATATTCCTCAAAGATCTGCATTCCCTTTAAGACGTTCACGGCGGCCTGGACCTGATTATCATATTTAAGCTTTTCTTCTTCCTTTGTCTCCTCACGGGAAGGGATTTTCTCCTTTTTCTTTACTTTCTCGAAGATCCTGGTCTTCTTCCTGTCTTTTTCCTCCTCTTTCTCCTTCGCCGCCTTCTTCTTCCGCACCTTTATCTTTTCAACAAATATATCCGGATCGATACCTTTGTCCATGAGGTTCCTTCCGGAAGGAGTATAATAAGCGGCGGTAGTCAGGCGTAAAGCGGAATTATCTTTAAGAGGTATAACCGTCTGAACCGAAGCTTTCCCGAAGGTAGGAACGCCGATGACCAGTCCCCTCTTATTGTCCTGAATCGCCCCCGCGAGTATCTCCGAAGCGCTCGCTGAACCTTTGTTCACAAGGGCTATGAGCTTCATGCCGTCAAAATCCGACTCCTTTTTCGACTTGAAATCGATTCTTTTCTTCGGGTCCCTTCCCTCCGTATAAACTATCAACGCTCCAGGCTTAAGGAAAAGATCCGCCACCTCCGCCGAAGCAACAAGCAAGCCTCCGGGATTGTTCCTGAGGTCAAGTATCAGGCTCTTCCCCCCGTCCGACATGAGCCGGTTTAAATTGCTTTTCAGATCTTTCGCGGTCCGTTCCTGGAATTCGATAAGTTTCACGTAAGCGATATCGTCTTCGATTATCCTGGCCTCTTTGATGCTCTTGAGCTTGATAACCGTCCGTTTAAGCTTGAAATCGAGCATTTTGTCGACATCTTCCCGGATCACCGTTATCTTGACCCCGGTCCCGGGTTCTCCCCGCAGTCTTTTGACCGCGTCATCAAGCGACATATCCTGTGTTACCTCATCATCGATCTTGACGATCTTGTCATCCGTCTGTATCCCCGCCTCAAAAGCCGGGGTACCCTCGATCGGGGAGATCACCGTAAGAATACCGTCGCGTATACCTATCTCTATACCGATCCCTCCGAACTCACCCTTTGTCTCTTCCGTCAATTCCCGAAAGCTCTCCGGGTCCAGGAACTGGCTGTACCCGTCAAGCGTATCCATCATACCCTTAATGGCCCCGTAAACCAGATCCTTGACGTTGACCGGTTTCACGTAATCGGCGCTTATAAGGGTTATTGAATCCGCGAAGAGCTGGACCTGTTTGAAAAGGTCCCTGCTGTCATCCACAATGCTGGCATCTTCGTCCAGCGCAAAAAGGGACACGGTAAAAATCGCCAGCGTTATTATCAATACCGTAAAGATCTTCGTCTTCATTATTCCTATCCTTTCCGGATGCACCACACGATAAGCTTTACTTTTACCGGAAAACTCCGCTGTCACACCCCTGTTATCCCTCATCAAGCTTCCTGCGCAATATCTCCCCGACAAGCTTGGGATTAGCCTTCCCCTTTGTTTCCTTCATAACCTGTCCCACAAGAAAACTCAATGCTGTCTTCTTTCCGCTTTTATAATCGTTAACGGACCTTTCGTTCCCGGTGATCGTCTTGTCGATAACACTCTCAAGCTCGCCTTCATCGGAAACCTGCTCGAGTCCTTTTTCCTTGACGATCTTTGCGGGATCCTCCCCGGTCTCGATGCTGATGCTCAGCACTTCCTTGGCCGCCAGGCCGCTTATCGTCCCTTTTGTTGCCATCTCTATTATCTTTGCCAGATCGTACGGTTTGACGTTAAGCCCTTCGATGTCTGTCAACCTCTCGTTCATGTGCATCATAATTTCGCCCCTGACCCAGTTACACGCGGCCTGCGGGTCTTCAACGACCGCAACCACCTCTTCAAAGAAATCCGCCAGCTTCACCTCGGAGATCAGGACTTCGATATCCTTCTCCCCGAGCCCGTATTTTTTCACAAATCTCCCCTTCTTCTCCCGGGGCAGTTCCGGCAGGGTCTTGCGAATATCATCCACTACATCGGCGCTGACCTCAAAAGGAACAAGGTCCGGCTCCGGGAAATAACGGTAATCCTGGGCCTCTTCCTTGCTCCTCATCGAAGAAGTTATATTCCTGTTCTCGTCCCAGAGTCGCGTTTCCTGGACCATTTCCCCTCCGGCGGCGAGCACCTCCTCCTGGCGTCCCTGCTCAAAGATAAGAGAGTCTCTTACCGCCTTGAAAGAGTTCAGATTTTTTATCTCCACTTTGACCCCTAACACCCCGGCCCCTTTCTTCCTCAGCGATATATTGGCATCGCACCTCAGGCTGCCTTCCTCCATGTTACAGTCCGACACCCCAAGATACCGTATTGTCTGTTTCATGTTTACCAGATATTGATACGCTTCCTCGGGTGATCTCAGGTCGGGCTCGGAAACTATCTCAAGCAGGGATATTCCCGTCCGGTTAAGGTCCACGTAACTGAAGGGCGCGTCAGGATCATGTAAAAGCTTGCCCGCATCCTCTTCCATATGGACGCGGGTAATGCCTATGTCCCTGGCGCCGGCGTCCGGGACCGTTATAACCATTTTACCGTTATACGCGAGGGGCATATCATACTGGCTGATCTGATAATTTTTCGGAAGATCGGGATAGTAATAGTTCTTCCTGTCAAACTTCACCGTCTTTTGAATATCGCAGTCAAGCGCAAGCGCGACCTTTATCGCGTACTCGAAATACCTCCTGTTCAGGACCGGCAGCACCCCCGGCAAGCCCAGGCATACCGGACAGACCTGCGTGTTCGGATCAGCCCCGAAAACCGTGCTGCATCCACAGAAGGCTTTTGTTTTTGTTGATAGCTGGACATGCGTTTCCAGCCCGATTATTGT
>JAYEOV010000022.1:16667-19335 GCA_034723315.1 Candidatus Omnitrophota bacterium
ACCCACGGGAAGACTGTTCTCCCCCGGGCCGCACGGGATGGATACAGCAGGAAGACCCGCAAGGTTTGCCGGTATCGTAAAGATGTCAGAAAGATACATCTTCAAAGGATCGTCCGTCTTTTCGCCTATCCTGAACGCCGTCGTCGGCGACGTCGGTGTCAGGATACAGTCGCAAAGGGTGAACGCTTTTCTGAAATCGTCCGAGATCCTTGTCCGGACCTTCTGTGCCCTCAGATAATACGCCTCGTAATAGCCGCTGCTCAGGGCATACGTCCCCAGCAGTATCCTTCTCTTTGCCTCGGCCCCGAAACCTTCGTTCCTGGTATTTATATACATCCCAATAAGGTCATCGGTCATGGAACTTCTCAGGCCGTACTGGACCCCGTCATAACGCGCCAGGTTGGAACTCGCTTCAGCGGAAGCGATAATGTAATAGCAGCTTACTGCGTACTTTGTATGCGGCAATGAAATGTCGACTGTCTCCGCGCCTGCCTTTTTTAACGTCTCTATGGCCTCTTCTATCCGGCGCCCTACACCTTCATCGATCCCCGAGGAAAAATACTCTTCAGGAATACCTATCTTTAACCCGTTTATCTCCTTGAAGAGGCTTTCTGTATAGCGAGGCACTTCCCTGTTGACCGAAGTCGAATCCCTTTCATCATAGCCTGAAATGATCTCGAGCATTGTCGCGCAATCCGGGACGTTGCGTGTGACTGGCCCTATCTGGTCGAGGCTGGAAGCGAACGCGATAAGGCCGTAGCGGGAAACACGGCCGTATGTCGGTTTGAAACCCACAACACCGCACATCGCCGCCGGCTGGCGTATCGATCCGCCGGTATCAGATCCCAGGGCAGCCGCTACTTCTCCACCGGCGACAGCGGCAGCGGAACCGCCGCTGGACCCGCCCGGGATACGATCAAGGTCCCATGGATTTCTTGTGGGGCCGTAATATGAAGTCTCACAGGAAGAGCCAAAAGCGAACTCATCCATGTTAGCTCCCCCCACGATAAGCGCGCCTTCCTTTTCCAGGTTCTCGATAACATGAGCATCATACGGCGGCCGGAACCCGTCCAGCACGTGAGAGGCGCAGGTCGTAAGGGTGTCTTTGATGCATATGTTGTTCTTGATCGCTACCGGCACACCCCAGAGCCTTCCTTTTTCCCCTGCCTTATCCAGGGCGGATGCCCGATCCAGAACCCGTTCCCCCTCAAGGAACGCGAAAGCTTTTATGTCCTTATCCAGGGAAGATAACCTGTCAATAAGAGCCCGCGTCACGTCAACGAGGGGTTCGGAACGGCTCTTTAACCTCTGCCTGAAACTGTCTATACTCGAAAGAATATCTTCCATCCTACGCGTCTTTTAGAATTCTGGGAACCTTGAAGAAATTATCTTTTCTTGAGGGGGCGTTACTTAAAGCTTCTTCCGGAGGAAGCGACTCCGTCCGTTCGTCTTCGCGAAATACGTTCTTCATGGAAGAAAGCACATGCGTCGTCGGCAACGTATCTTCCGTGTCTACCTCGTTAAGCTGTGCTATGTAATCCAATATACCGGAAAGCTGGGCCTGGAATTTTGCCACGTCTTTCTCGTCGAGGTTCAACCGGGAAAGTCTCGCAACGTAACGGACGATATCTTCCGTGATTGTTTTCTGACTGACTTTTTCCTTCATCTTGAAATAAAACCTATCATATTAACTATTGAAAGTCAATATAAGTGACTTAGCTGGCATAAATAATATTATAGATCATTTTTCTGATCTGTTCAGAAAAAGACACCATTACCCGGCTGATACCCTGTCAGCCAGTTTTGCGTAGTCCGCGAGCGAAAGGTCTTCCGCCCGGTTTGAGGTATCTATGCCGCACTCACTGAAGACCTCTGTCCACCTGCCCCTGTCCATGGACCTTACTCCCCCGTCGGACAGGGGATTGATCATCTTCTTCCGCCTCTGGGAAAAGGCCTTATGTATGATATCGAACATGAGCTTCTCGTCCTTGACGTCGATGCCTGGTTTTTGCAGCATCCGGAGTTTTAACAGGCAGGAACCCACCCGGGGCCTTGGATAAAAAGAGTTTTTGTTGATCCTGAAAAGTTTCTCCGGAACGGTATGATACTGGACGTAACAGCTTACCGAACCGTATCTCTTCGTTCCCGGCGAAGAAACAATGCGGTCAACCAGTTCCTCCTGCATCATAAGGAAAACGCTGTCTATGCACCGTTTCTGGTCGATCATCTTCTCAATGATGGGCGTGGAAATGTAATAAGGAATATTACCGAAGACCGCTATCCGTTCCCCGGGACGGGCAAAGCCGCAGATATCCGCTTGAAGGACGTCGTTATGAACGAGCCGGACGTTCTCCTTCCCCGCAAAAAACGGTTCGATGATCTCCAGTATCCTCCGGTCCTTCTCTATTGCCACAAGCTTTCCGCACCTTTCGGCAAGCGCGAAGGTCATGACGCCAAAGCCCGCTCCTATCTCTACCAGGGTCTTATCCTTCGCCGCCGGAAGGGTGTTGATGATCTTGTCCCTTACGTTCTTGTCTATCAGGAAGTTCTGGCCGAGACGTTTCTCCGGGCGGAACCCGTGTTCCTTCCATATCGCTTTAAGCTCTCTCATGTCCATAATATCGTATCGCTTATTGTGCAAGTATGCTTGCTATGGGTATCTCGTATC
>JAYEOV010000022.1:19435-38053 GCA_034723315.1 Candidatus Omnitrophota bacterium
CGACCTGACTGCTAATTTTATCGCCTGCTCCATGGACCCGGAACTGGCTACCCCTTTCCCGGCAATATCGAAAGCCGTGCCGTGATCCGGAGAGGTCCTGACGTGCCCCAGTCCCAGCGTCATGTTAACGCCGCAGTCGAAGTCCACCATCTTGAAAGGCGCGAGGCCCTGGTCATGGTACATGGAAACAACTATATCGATCTCCTTTTTAAGAGCTCTGTAAAACACGACGTCCGCGGATACAGGGCCTTTAATGCCGGCATACGTCTTTTTCGCCTTCTCAACGGCTGGAGTGATGATATCGATCTCTTCGGCGCCGATCGTTCCGCCTTCGCCGGAATGCGGGTTAAGCGCGCACACGCCTATCCGCGCGTCTTCCCTGCCGCATATAAGCGTCCGGCTTTCCACCACCTGGGCAAGGGTCCCTTCGATCAATTCTGATGTCAGGCTGGACGCGACATCCTTCAAGGGGATGTGACGCGTTACCGGAACAACGCAAAGGTTCTTGCCCACCATGACCATGGTGACCAGTTCCGCGGAATAGGCCTGTTGAAGATATTCAGTGTGGCCGATAAAGCCCGGATGAATACGCGCGATCCTTTCTTTGCTCAGGGGAGCGGTCACGAGGGCTTTGGGCGAACCGTCGGCGGAACCGCGCATCAGGCCCAACGCGGCGTCCAGGCAACTAAGAGCTTTTTTTGACCCCTCATCCGTGGGGCGCCCGGGCTCAACATCACCAAGGGGCGGCCCCGGATCCACGATATTCACAAGGCCCTCGAGGAGGGTGATCTCCTCTTCCCCCTCTCCCGCCGCGCGCACCGCGGTTTCCACGTCACAGCCGGGAGCGAAAGCGCTTTTTATCACGTCCGCGTCGCCTATGATGACAAAAATGGCAAGCCCTTTCAATTCCGGACTTGCCATTGATCTCATGATCACTTCCGGCCCTATGCCGGAAGGATCCCCCATGGTCACGAATATCTGGGGTTTACTTGTAGGAGATATACGCATTCTTTCTTTTTTCTTCCAGCCACGCCATAAGCTTTTTCTCAAACTCCTTCATAAAGAGCTGCTGCTTCAGAAAATCACTGACCTCTTCCAGCTTCAACGGCCTGGCCTCGGCTTTTTCTTCCACGAGGAACACATGATACCCCATGTTCGATTCAACGATATCCGAACGTTCCCCTTCTTTCAGCTTGAAAATAACCTCGTCTATCTCTTTGATCGTCTGCCCACTGGCGACATAACCCATGTCCCCGCCGCCTTTCGCGTATGGGCCCTCGGACTGTTCTGTCGCCACGGTGGCAAAATCCATACCTTTATCAAAATCGGAGATTATCTTGTCGATCTTTTTCCTTGCTTCCTCATTTTCCGGATCATCGCTTTTGCGCACCATGATCCCGCGCACTTTGACCTGTTCCGGGGATACCAGCTTATCCTTGTTCTTCTCGTAAAGGTCGCGGATATCGGCAGGGGCTATGACTATCGTTGCCGCAACTTCTTTGTCAACGAGTTCCTGGGCGAGCATCTGGTCCCTTATTTCCCGCTTGAATTCGGTCAAGTTGGTCCCTTTCGCGCTGAGGGCCTGTAAAAATTCCTCTTCGGAACCATAATACGACTTTACTGACTCTATTCTCTTCTTCAGCTCTTCTTCATTGATCTTCATATCCTTTTTCTTGGCGATACTGACGGCGAGCTTGGAATTTACAAGCTGTTCAAGAAGTCCTTCCCTCGCTATCGCAAGGCGGCGTTTAAACTCTTCGCCCTTGAAATTGGCTTCATAACTTATTCTGACGGGCATAAACGCCCTGTCGAACTCGCGTTGTGTCACGACCTCATCATTGACGACCACGATCACCTTGTCAATAATCTCGGCGAACGAGCCTGAAAATGAGGAGAACGCCAGAAAGGCCCCAATGACACAGACCAGAGTTTTCAGAATAGTACGCATTTATTTCCTCCTTGTTGCTATTTACCCCGTTAGAGAAGTCCTGAGCAGGCTTCTCTAACGGGGTAAACGTGAAAATTTTACTTTTTTTCTTCGCCGGTTCCTTCCTTCCGCTGTTCCCCTTCGGGTTTTGCCCGCGCGGAAAGGACTTCCTCGTTTATCTCGATGACGGTATCTTTCCGCAGCCGCCCGAGCAGTTCGGTGAAAGCCTTCCGTCTTTTTATCACGCGCAAACGCGATTTTATGTCTTCGGCGACCTGCTCGATGGGCCTTTGCTCGGGTTTCCTTCTATTGGTAAGTTTGATAATATGATAACCCAGTTTGGTCTTGACGACCCCGCTGGTCTCGCCCTTGTCCAGTTTCGCGCAGGCATCCTCAAATTCGGGCATTAACTGCCCTTTGGGAAAATACCCGATATCCCCGGCATTCTGTGCGGTGGGATCAACGGACCTTGCCCGCGCCAGGTCCTCGAATTTGCCCCCTTTGGAAAGCTCATCGAGCACGTCATTGGCGTCTTCCCGCGAAAGGAGCAGAATATGGGACACCCTCATGATCTCCGGGGTCATATACCTTTTCCTGTTTTCCCCGTAGAACTGCTGCATATCATCTTCGGTTATCTCGATGAGGCTGTCGACCTCGTCCTTTAAAAGCCTGGCGATCATTATCTTTTTCTTGGCCTCTTCGATCATCTGCTGAACGTCCTTATCCCTGTGTATGTTCTTCCTTACAGCTTCCTGATACAGCAGGGTATCGTCAATAAGGTCAAGAAGGTACTCGTTTTTCTTTTTGCTGACCACCTCGCGGTATCTTTCCGGAAGATTGGCTATTCTTTCATTGAAATCGGATACAGTTATCTTCGCGTCGCCGATTGAAGCAAGAACAACTTCTTTCTCCGGGGCTTTACCACAGCCCGAAATAAAGAAAAATAAAATCAACAGTGCATGGAGGATAAAATATGCGAATTTTGCTCTTTTTATCATGATGATTATAACTTTACAGCACAGGAATATTAATATAATAACAGATTAGTTTACTGTCTTCAAGCAGGATTTTTCAGAAATAGGGGGACAGCGCCCCTATTTTGAAAAACATATGTTCCCGCTGAAGCTGATCAAACCTTTCTAAAACCTGGTATCAGAAAATTAAAATAGGGGCGCTGTCCCCCTATTTCTGCGGGTCATTTCAGTTTTGTGATCTCTTCTTTAAGCAGGCGGCAATACAGATCAAATCCCACCTGATCGATGAACCCGCTCTGCTCCACTCCCAGTATGTTGCCGGCCCCTCGCATCTCGAGGTCCCTCATGGCTACCTTGAATCCGGACCCCAGTTCCTGATATTTCTTTATGGCTTTCAGCCTTCTCTGGACCTCATGCGTAAGGATAGACATATCCCGGACCGCAAGATAAGCGTAGGCTCTCCGGTCGAACCTCCCTATCCTTCCCCTGAGCTGGTAAAGGTCCGCAAGCCCGAACCTGTCGGCGTTATTTATGATCATGGTATTCGCGTTCGGTATATCTATGCCTGATTCTATTATCGTAGTGCACACGAGAATATCCACTTTGCCCCTGATGAACCTCAACATCGTCTTCTCAAGCGCACGGGAACGCATCTGGCCGTGCCCCACCATGAGGGTGGCTCCGGGAACAAGCCTGCTCACGTCACTCGCCACCTTTTCGATGGTTTCTACCCTGTTGTGGACATAATATACCTGTCCTCCCCGCGCCAGTTCCTTTTTTATGGCCTCCCGTATGCGCTTCCTGTCATGCTCGATCACCTCTGTCTGGACCGGAAGCCTTTCCAGGGGTGGGGTCTCTATCATCGATATGTCCTTGCCCCCCATAAGAGCGAGATAGAGCGTCCTTGGTATCGGTGTAGCCGTCATCGTGAGGATGTCCACATTTACCCGCATCCTTTTGATCTTTTCCTTGTGCTTGACCCCGAAACGCTGTTCTTCGTCCACGATCAAAAGCCCCAGGTCCTTGAACGCGACATCTCCCGAAAGCAGCCTGTGCGTCCCTATTACCATATCGATACTTCCCTCCTTGAGGCCCGCGAGTATACGCTCCTGTTCCGCCCTGGTCCGAAAACGGTTCAGCATCTCAATATTCACCGGCAGCCCTTCAAGCCTTTTCGCGAAGGTATTGGTATGCTGCTCCGCCAGGATCGTCGTGGGCACCAGAAAAGCGACCTGCTTGTTGTCCATGATCGCCTTGAACGCGGCCCTCAGTGCGACCTCCGTTTTCCCGTACCCCACATCACCGCACAAGAGGCGGTCCATGGACCGCCTGCTTTCCATGTCTTCCTTTACTTCCTTCGTCGCCTTAAGCTGATCAGGCGTCTCCCTGTAGGGAAAGGCTTCTTCCACGTCCTTCTGCCAGTCGGTATCCCCGCTGAAAACGAAGCCGGCCGTGCTTTCCCTCTTGGCCTGAAGGTCAAGCAGATCACGCGCTATCCTTGCCGCTCCCCTGGACGCGTTCTTCTTGGCTAACGACCATCTCTTTCCTTTAAGCCTGTTCAGCCGCGGAGGAGCCCTGTGGAACGATATGTACCTCTGCAACTTGTGCAGATCCTTGCCCTCCATGTACAACTTATCGCCGTCCTTGTACTCTATAACAAAATAATCCTTGAAGTTTCCGTCGCGGCGCATCCGCTGCATGCCCAGATATTTACCTATGCCGTAGTCGATGTGGACGACAAAATCTCCCGGCTCTATATCCACGAAAGAATCAATGGGCAGCTCCCCCATCTCTATAGAACGCTTCTTTACCTTTGTCCTTCTGATCATCCCGGCCGGAAGGATAATAATACCGTTATGGTCGGTGATCTTCTTGAAAGACACCAGGTCTATATTCTCTATAGACCTCACTCTGCCGCCCGAAAGATCTATCCTTACAGGATATTCAAAAGTGACGGGATAGATTATGAGCGTTTCCCCTACCAGGCTGTAATCCCCTTCCACAGATATCTTGCGGCACCTGGAATATCCGTAGCTGTCCAGGGAACGGACTATCTCGTCAAGGACGGCGTTCTCTTTGATATAGAGTTTAAGTGATTTAAACATTTATCCGGGATTTTTTCAGTTGAATTTGAGAAGTGAGAAAAAAACCAGTTAGCAGTACTATATTTAGGGTCAGAGCTTAACAGTTAACGCTTTACGTTTTGTTAATTGTTAGAAGCCATTTCATAACCCGGTTCGTAACGAGGCTGAGCGAAAAAGCCTTTAGCAAGGCCTGAGGGGCAAAAAGCCCGGAAACGTAGCCGGTGCGCTACGTTGAGGACTTTTTGCCCCGAAAACGCGGCTAATGGCTTTTGCAGCCAGCCGCAGTAGAACGGGGTTATGAAATGGCTTCTAAGCTCTGACCCTAACTTTGCCCGAAGCCAGCCATTCCGGATCACATCTTCTCCGGCATGGTGATGTTCAAAAGCCTGAGACCGTTGGCCAGCACGATCCGGGTGCACTCTACCAGGAACAACCTCGCTTTTGAAAGCGGGATATCATCGGAAACGACCCTGCATTCGGTGTAAAAGGAGTGAAAGACCCGCGAAAGTTCGTTCAGGTAAACGATTATCCTGTTAGGTTCCAGTAAATCCGCGCTGGACCTGACGGCAAAGGGGAACTCGGCAAGTTTCCTTATCAACTTGTTTTCCTCTTTCGCCTTCAAAAGTTCCAGTCTCGTTCTGTGAAATAATAAGCTGACTAGTTTCCCGCGGCTGTACTTCTTTATGCTGCATATCCTGGCGTGCGCGTACTGGATGTAATAGACCGGGTTATCCGCGGATCCTTTTTTCGCAAGATCTATATCGAAATCAAGATGGCTGTCAAGACGCCTTGAAAGAAAAAAGAACCGTGTCACGTCCCTGCCTATCTCTTCGATCAGTTGCCGGATGCTTACAAATTCCCCGGCGCGGGTTGACATGGATACCGCCTCCTGGCCCCTTAACAGGGTCACAAGCTGGATTATCAAAATGTCAAGTGACCCCTTATCATGACCCAGGGCCTGGACCGCCGCTTTCATCCTTTTAATGTACCCGTGATGATCCGGCCCAAGAAGATCTATGAGCTTCGTGTAGCCCCTTTCGAACTTATCTCGATGATAAGCGATGTCAGGCGCCAGGTACGTGTAAGAACCGTCGCTCTTCCTGACGACCCTGTCTTTATCGTCGCCGAACTTTGTAGACGCGAACCATTTCGCCCCCTCGCTTTCGTAGATATACCCTTTTTTTTCCAGCACTGCCAGAACCGTTTCCACTTCCCCGCGTTCTTCCAGCGCAGCCTGGGACGTCCACGCGTCAAATTCCACCCCGAAATCCTTCAGGTCATCTTTCATGCGCTTCATCATATACTTCACGGCATAATCCCTAAAGAAACCATCCGTGGAGGGAGAACTCTTGAGAAGGTCTTTCCCCTTTTTCGTCTTTATCTCTCCGGCTATTTCAATTATGTAATCACCCAAGTACCCGTCTTCTGGCATAGGTTCATCCTTACCAAAAAGGTTGCGATACCTTACCTCCACGGACTTTCCCAGAAGGCTGATCTGCCTCCCTACATCGTTCAGATAATATTCGCTGGTAACTTTGAACCCGTTAAAACGGAGGATGCGCGAAAGCGCGTCACCGATAGCCGCCTGCCTGCCATGGGCTATCGTGAGAGGTCCTGTTGGATTAGCACTTACGAACTCCAGGTTCACGGCAGCGCCGCGGCCTTCGTCAGACCTTCCGAACCGGTCTTTCAGGTCGTGGATATTCATAAGAAGCCGGAGAAAATACTCGTCGGAAAGCCAGAAATTTATGTACCCGGTTTTCAGTTCGATCTTGCCGATAAGAGACAAAAGACCTGCCTTCCCGGCCATGTCCCTGAAAACGGCGATTATGCCCTCGCCGAGTTCGGCCGGGGGAACGCGCGCGGATGAAGCAAGGCGCATCGCTATATTCGATGTCAGGTCCCCGTGTTTCGCGTCGCGCGTAAGCTGTAAAGCGGCATCGACATTATCAGGAAAAGTGGAGTCAGGAAGGTTTACTTGAAAATACTTTTTGCAGGCTTCCAGCAGGTTTTTCGTTATTCTTTTCGAGACATCTTTACCAAGCATTTGTTGTCAAAGTGTTCAAGCGGGGCATCGGACCATAAACGCTCAAGTCCGTAAAAATCCCTTATTTCCTTGTAAAAAACATGAACGACGACATCTTCGTAATCAAGCAGGGCCCAGTACGGATCATTCTTCCCTTCCACATGAAGAGGATAGAGGCTTTTTTTTGACAACCTTTCCTGAATTATCCTGGAAATGGCATTGATCCTGCGAGATGAACCTGCACTGATCAGGACGAACCAGTCACAGATCATCGAGATCTTGCGCATATCCATAAGGACGATGTCCTCACCCTTCTTCTCCGCCGCAAACCGTGCTATTAGCTTAGCCTTATTCAGAACCGTTATTTTTTTCACTTATCGATCTTAGAAAACTTAACCGGAGTGAATATAAAGAAAAACAAAAAGGCGGCATTAAAAATGTCTGCCGTTTTAACCTGAAAAATGGATTACTTGCCCAGTATCCTGTACATGCCGGTGCCGCAATCCGGGCACTTACCCTTTAGGGCCTTTCTGCCGTTCTTCATGGTAACTTCTTTAGCGTCTTTAATTTCTTTCTTAGCCTTGCATTTTACACAATATCCTTCTGCCATGGATAACACCTCCTTAAAATTTATAAAAAATCAATACTTTGTCAAGTTTATCACACCATTGTCAAAAGTTCAAGGGGATATGTTTTATTTTAAAAAGCCGGGGGAATTATGCGAACTCCGGCTCTATCCTCTTCTTTCGAATCTCAGGCCGGAAACTACTCCCTGTAAAGCCCCTTGTTGCGTATGTACTTGACCACGGAAGCGGGAACCAGATAATCGATAGGTTCCCGCTTCCGTATCCTTTCCCTGATATCGCTTGAAGAGACCTCTATGCCGGGAATGATCACGCGCTTGACCCTCCCCTCATACGGACTTTTTTCTCCCCACCCGGGGCGTGTGGCGATAACAAATGTCACCAGAGACAGTATCTCGTTCACTTCTTTCCACATGGAAAGACTTTCCGCGGAATCCGCGCCTGTCAGAAAAAAAATCTCCGTTCCCTCTTCACTGATCTCCCTGAAATGCTTTATGGTCTCTATGGTATAAGAAATCCTGCCTGAATCTATCTCGCAAGTGGATATTCCAAACCTGTCGTCACCCTCAAGGGCCAGACGCACCATGTTCAACCTGTCAGCGGCTGAAACGCTACCCTCCACATCCTTATGAGGCGCCACGTATGCCGGGATGAAAATAACCTTGTCCAGCCCGAGCCGGAACCAGCATTCCTGCGCCAGCACAAGGTGTCCCGCGTGTACGGGGTCAAAGGTTCCTCCAAGTAGTCCTATCTTCATAATATTCGTATCTCGTATATCGTCGTGCGTATATCGTATTGCGTATTTATCTATATATAAAAATATATTCTGGGGACATGCCTGGGCGATCCCACATGTCATCTACAACAGGCGTGTCCCCAGAACTTCAGCAATGTCAGCTCCTTTAACCTGGTTAAATTTAACCAGGTTAAAAATCCTTAACTTTCCCCCCTTTGAAAAAGGGGGTTAGGGGGATTCTAAATTTGTAATCGTTCTTCTCCGTTACGAGAACTTAGCGCCCTTTGGCGGAACTTTTCACCTGTCCCGTAGGAGCGGCCTCCCCTCGGCTTCGTTTATCCCGAGCGAAGTCGAGGGACTCGGGACAGGCCTGGCCGCGAACAAAATTATCACCATGGGTTCGCCGCTAAAAATACCTGTCAATGAATTCCCTGCCACGGTCAAAGACCCTTTTTAACACGTTGCCGTTCCGGCGTTGTTTCTGACGCTCGTGCTGAAGATGGTCCAGGATGCCCAGGCTACATATATATCCCGCTCTTTCCGGAGGCAGTTCTTCAAAGGGTCTGACTATGCAGGTTCCGGCCGAGACGGGAACACTAAAAATCCTTTCAAGCGAGTCTATCAGATTATCGACCAGCAATCCCTCCCCGATCACAACGGCTTTACGGATCCTCTCCTTTCCGGGCAGAGAATCCAGCTGTGACACAAGTTTATCCAGGACAGCCGTCTCGATATTCCTTCTTTCCTGCGAGATATCAACCGCCCCCAGAGGTAAGACCATACAGCTGTTCAACACCCCGCGATAGAAGACCATGACCTCGGTAATGTCCTCGCTGATATCCAGCAGAATGACCCCTTCATCCTTTTTCTCCCCGGTCAGAACTCTTTGAGCGGAAGCGAGACCGGAGAATACGAAACCTGATGGAATGAATCCCGCCTGGGATATACACCTGGACATGTTCCTCAAAACAGTGGAATTGATCGTAAGGATATTTACCCTTACCCCGAGTTTCACGCCTTCAAGATTAAGGGGGTTTTTAATCTCCCTCTCCCCGTCTATTGAAAACCCCTCAACACTCCGGTGTAAAGGTTCCTTGTCAAGAGGCAATTTTATCGTCGAACCGATATGCACGCATCTTTCGATATCTCCGCAATGTATCTCCCTGCCGTACTTCGACAGCAACAGGACCCCGGAAGACCGTATTACCTTTACCGACGTTGAGCTTATCCCCGCATACACATCATGGATCCTCCTGCCCGTCTTTTCCCTGAGCTTTTTCAGAACCGCGGATACCGAATCAGCGGCCATGGCGGAATCCGTCACTAGCCCCTTATGGAACCCCCTCGAACCGACGCGACAAAAACCCTCCAGTATATAATCACTTGTCTTGTTCCACTTTGCAGCAACCGCTGTTATGCTTTTGCTACCCGGGTCTATGACGGCAAAATACTTACCCATGTCGATCCTTTTACTAAAATTAAAAATAAGAATATATTCCGGGGACATGCCTGGGCGAGCCCAATAGGCGCCTACAACAGGCGTGTCCCCGGAACTTCAGCAGTATCTACGAGATGCCTACAACAGGTGTGTTCCCGGCAAAACCTGACGGTTAGATCCTTCGGCTCGGTCGCACATTTGCTCCCTCGCTCAGGATAAAGCTCGACCATATAATTTAAGTCGCTTACGCTCCATAAATTATGGTCTCGCTTTACTTCGGGGAAATGACCGCGTCTTCGAACCTCAGATCTATGTACTTTATGTCCCCCATGTCTATATCAGGATCACCGACGATTTCTCTCAACTTGTCTATCTTCCTGGAAAAATCCCCGGAACCTATCTTTACCGACACGCCGCGAATCCCTATCACTATGTTGTCACGGCTTGAAACATCTATGTATTCTATGTCCTCTTTATATTTACCCATTTTTCTTCGCAATCCTTCCAGAAGCACCAGGACCTCATCAATCGTCTGATTCCTCATCTTTTCTCCTCTTGAGGGCCTGCTGAGGAAAAAACTGATCCCTTTTATCTTTATAAGGCCTCTTTGTTCCATTCCGATGTTGAGAACCACTCCTTCGCGGTCTATTATGATACCGCCAGCGGAGTCTATTACGGCCACTGGGCTGCGGCCGATGATATCGATCTCCAGCCTGTTGGGGAATTTCCTGCGGACTTCGACCTTGCTCAGCTGGGGAAATTCGTTTATTATCAGAGTCTGGACCTGTCTAAGATCAACTGAAAACATGTTCCTCCCCAGGTAAAGGTTTTTAAGCCTCTTCTCACCAGCCTGAAAAGGATAATTGTGCGCCCTGTTTACCGCTATCTCTTTTATCGTAAAAAAATCACTTTTAAGAAAAAAATACCTCACGCCGTATACTGCGCCGGCTATAATAACGGCACAAACCAGAAGAACGATCACCTGTTTGACGGGAAATATCTTTCCGTCAAAAAAACCACCGGACTTTTTTCTGCCGCCTGCCCCCTTCGCCTTCTTTTTTCCTGCCACAACTCCTCCCTTAGCTTTTTTATTCCGTTACGACAAAATAAAAATATATTCCGGGGACATGCCTGGGCGCCCCCACGTGTCGTCTACAACAGGCGTGTCCCCGGAACTTCAACTTTTCCAGCTATGCAACCGATCACCCTTTTTGAGCGCCCCGTGAAGCATCTTAACACATAATTCAAAAAAATCCATACCTGCCGCTTTCGCGGCCATGGGCAGAAGGCTTCTCTCGGTAAGGCCGGGAATGGTATTTACCTCAAGGACAAATATTCTACCTTCCTCCGACAGCCTCATGTCCACCCTTGAAAAGTCTTCGCACCCAAGAGCTTTATGCGCTCTCAGACCCGTTCTCTGCGCGTCCGCGTATTCGGGTCCGGTGAGCTCCGCCGGAACGATATATTCCGTATCGCCAGAATGATACTTCGCGCTGTAATCATATATACCGTTCGAGGCGACTATCTCTATCACGGGAAGAGGCTCATCATCGATCACCCCGACAGTTATCTCCCTTCCAGGCACGAATCTTTCTATTATACTCTCCCCGCCGTACCTGAACGCCTTTTTTACCGCTTCGCGGATATGCTCCACGGAAGAAACTATTGAAAGCCCTATGCTCGACCCCTCGCGTCTGGGTTTCACGACGCACGGATACCGGATATCCATCTCCGAAATATCATCCCCCGCCCGCAAGACCGTATATTCAGGGATATTCAACCCTTCTTCTCCGAACCTCTTCTTGGAAGCTACTTTATCAAGAGCGATGTGTGAAGATTCCGGGCCGGACCCCGTATAAGGGATATTCTCTCCTTGCAGCACGCTCTGGACCTCCCCATCCTCGCCAAACCTTCCGTGCAGGGCTATAAAAGCCATATCTATCCCGGACCTGCGGATCAAAAAAGAAAAATCATCCTCTTTTACATCAATAAACGCAACGTTCAGGCCCGCTTCGCTCAACGCTTTAAAAACGGTCTTTCCGCTTTTCAGGCTTATCTCCCTTTCATTCGAAGGACCGCCCGCTAACACGCCGATCCTGTATTTCTTCAGATCTTTTCCGGCGTTCGCCATCTTTTCGCTTCCCTTTGTGATCCTTAATTCTCAATTTTTAACTTTAAACTTTTAACTTTTAATTCCCCAAGATCCTGATCTCCGGCTCCAGTTCAACGGAAAACCTGTCAAGAACTTTGCGCCGTACGTCGTTCATGAGAGAGGTCACGTCCGAAAAACTCGCCCTGTCGCAATTTACGATAAAATTCGCGTGTTTCTCCGAGACTTTCGCGCCGCCCCTGCGATAGCCTTTCATCCCGGATTTATCTATCAATTCCCCGCCGCCTGACCCGGATCCCGTCGGATTTTTAAAGATACATCCGAGGGTTTTTTCCCCTAGAGGCTGCTTCCCGGCCTTTTCGGCGAAAAGACTTTTCAGCCCCGAATTAAGATCTCCGGGGGAAGCTTCTTCAAGGCGAAAGACCACCCTGGTTATTATCTCGTTCTCTTTCACGGAAGAACCGCGGTACTCAAATTCCAGTTCTTTTTTCTCCATCCAAAACGCCTGTCCCTCGCCGTTAACGATCTGGACCTTTTCAAGAAAATCGCTTGCCGCACCTCGATACGAGGCGTTCATGAAAACAGCGCCACCGACGGTTCCGGGAACGCCGATCAACCCTTCCAGCCCGCCGAGTCCCCCCATGCAGCAAAGGGAGACAAGCCTGCCAAGCCTCGCACCGGCCCCGGCCGTAACTGACCTGCCCTCTATCCTGACATCGCTGAAAAAAGCATCCGAAAGATTTATCACAACGGCATCCAGCCCTTCATCGGGGATCAGCACGTTGCTCCCTCTGCCGATAACAACAGTCCTTACGCCGGCCCCCTCCAGGAAGCTCTTCGTGATGCATAATCCTTCAAGCGAAGACGGGACGAACCACGCGGACGCCTTCCCCCCTATCGATATGGTGCTGTGAGCGCCCAACGGATGACCAAAAAGCACGGTGCCCCCGCACTTTCCGCATATTGCTCTCAATTCTTCACGGATCTCTCTGTTCAACATAACTGTCTTTTAAGCGGCCCCCCGGGATCATGTGTCATGCCTGGACCTTTCATTTTTTCTATCATCCCCAGTAACCCCGTTCTACTGCGGCTGGCTGCAAAAGCCATTGGCTGCGTTTTGCCCCTCAGGCCTTGCTAAAGGCTTTTTCGCTCAGCCTCGTTACGAACCGGGTTTTGAAATGGCTTCTAGGATGGGAGCGGCAAGTTCACTGATGTCGCCCGCTCCGAGCACGAGGACCATATCGTTCTCTTTCACGATACCCGAGACAAACCCCGGGATCTCTTCTTTTTCAACGATTTCGACGAGATCGAACTTTTTCCTGTCTATCGCGCGGTATATATCCGCTATTCCGATATCCCCGATAACCTCCTCATCGGCCGAATATATACCGGTAAGGATAAGCGCGTCCGAGCCGTAAAAACATTCAGAGAAACCGGTTAAGAGATCCCGCGTCCTGCTGTAACGGTGGGGCTGAAAAACAACTACTACCCGGCCGGGACCATAATCCCTGGCAGCGTCTATCACCGACCGCAGTTCGGTGGGATGATGCGCGTAATCCTCTATGACCCTTATGTTGCCCGCATTTCCTACCGTATCGAACCTTCTTCTCACCCCGCGAAAAGAACGCACGGCTTCGAGTATCCGCTCGGGGTCAAACCCTGCCCCCGTGCATGCCGCCACCGCCCCGAGTACGTTCATGACATTATAGCGTCCTATAAGGGGGCTCAATACCCTGCCATGAACCTTCCCGTTCACGACAAGATCGAATTCAATAGACCGGCTGTAGGAAACGTTCCTGCATGTCACGCAAAAATCCCCGTCCATACCAAAATCTATCTTCCCGGCGGATGTTCTTCTCGCGACGGCATTGAGCGCGGGATCTTCCCCATTGTACACAAACATCCCTGCCTGTGATATCCTGCCCGCGAACTCCGTGTAAGCGTCCATGAGGTCCTCCATTGAGCCGTAATATTCCATGTGCTCCCTCTCGATATTCGTTACGCACGCGCAGGTAGAGCTTATGTTCCTGAAAAATCCGTCACTTTCGTCTACTTCAACAACGATAACGTTTCCGCGGCCGAATTTCGCGTTACCGCCGAAACTCTCCATTTCCCCGCCGACGATAACGGTGGGATCCTTTCCGCAGTCCTCCGCGATATGCGCGATAAGCGCGCTTGTGGTCGTTTTACCGTGAGTGCCCGTCACCGCGAGTGAGAATCCATACTTACCCATCGTCCGCCGGAGCCTCTCCCCCCTTGATATTACCGGCACACGTAGTTCTTTTGCGCGGATAATCTCCGGATTGTCATCCTTTATACAGGTGGAACGGACGACCAGATCTGTTTCGCGGGGAAAATTGTCAGCGGAGTGCCCCTTAAAAATGACGGCACCTCTGCCTGACAACTTCCCGGTAAGATCGTTCGGTCTCAGATCCGAACCAGTGACGATATTGCCTTCCGAAAGAGCGATATCCGCAAGACCGCTCATTCCTATCCCGCCGATCCCGATAAAATGAATTTTCTTCATAAAATTATATTCCGGGGACATGCCTGGGCGCCCCCACGTGTCGTCTACAACAGGCGTGTCCCCAAGTTCCCACACCTTTATCCCTCATCCTTCATCCTTCATCCTTTTTCCTTTATCCTTTTTTCCTTTTCCCGGCCAGTTTAATCACTTCTTTCGCGAGTCTCGCTCCCGCGTCCGGGACACTCAGCTTTTTCGCGATCTCCGACATGCGTTCACGCCTCTCGCTGTCCGTCAACACATCCAGGATCTCCCCTGCCAGACCCTCCGCCGTAAGATCATTCTCCTCCCTGTAAACAGCCGCCCCCGCCCTGGAAAAATAGACCGCATTGGATCTCTGATTGTTAGCCGGGTTCGGATAGGGGACCAGTATCATGGGTTTTCCGTAAAAAGCGAGTTCAAAAACCGCGGCGGCTCCCGCCCTGCTTACGGCCAGGTCGGCAAGGGCATATGCGTCATCAATATTCTCCAGGAACGAAAAAACCCTCCCCGGGATCCCGTTCTTCTCGTAAAATTCCTTTATGTTCTTAAAATCCTTATTGCCCGTAAGATGGATGAACTGAAAAGCGTCGCCCTTTTTCTCCCTGACAAAAAGCGCCGCCCCTGAAGCTGTCCCGTTCAGGAAAGATGATCCCTGGCTGCCGCCCATTACAAGGACCGTTCGCTTTTCGGGGTCCAGCCCCAGGGTGCGCGCCGATCTTTCCCTGTCCCCGCGCAGGATGCCGGGCCTCAGGGGATTACCTGAATAGATCAATTTTTCCGCGGCACGCGGGAAATACTGCATCGATTCCCTGAAACTCACAGCTATCCTGTCCGCGATCCTTCCGAGAAACCTGTTGGCCCTGCCGGGCAACAGGTTCTGCTCATGTATAAGAACGGGAATACCGAAAACCTTCGCCGACGCCACGATAGCGCCGGAAGAATACCCGCCGAAACCGACCACCGTGTCAGGACGCAACCTGGCTATTATATACAGCGCCGCGGCAGTGTCCATAAAAAGTTTCCACACAAAAAGCGCCGCGCGGACGGGATCGAAACGCAAAGGCATCGGATTCACGGAAAGAAAAAAACATGTCTTTCCGCTGTTTTTCAGCAGATTCCTGTCCAGCCGTCTTTTGCTCGAAACAAAATATATCTCACCGTCTCCCGCTTTCTCCAGTTCCGAAGCCAGGGCTACCGAGGGAAATATATGTCCGCCGCTGCCGCCGGCCGCAAGGATCACCCTCATATCACTCCGCCTCTCTCGCCATATTCAGCAAAAGGCCGACCGCGGCAAGATGACAGACAAGTGAACTTCCGCCGTAACTTATGAACGGCAACGGAAGGCCTTTTGTCGGCAACATGCCCGTCGACACGCCAATGTTCACAATAACCTCAAAAGCGAACATAACGCTTATCCCGAAGACAACCCGCGAAGCGAACGTGTCCCTGATCTTGAAAGAGAGCCTGAAAGAAAACCATATCAAAACGGCAAAAAGCATGAGTACCGACGCCGTGCCTAAAAATCCGAGTTCCTCTCCAATGATCGAATATATAAAATCCGTATGCGATTCCGGGAGATAAAAAAGCTTCTGTTTTGAAGCTCCCAGTCCTACCCCGAAAAAACCCCCGGAACCCAGCGCTATAAAAGACTGAATGAGCTGGAAACCCGCCCCCCTGGCGTCGCTCCATGGATTAAAGAACGTCAGTATGCGTTTTATCCGGTATTGTTCGCATATCACGGCAAAGAACAGCACGGGCAATATCCCCGCGGTCAGATACACGAGATGTTTGATACGCGCTCCGGCCATGAACAGCATCACCAGCCCCATGAACAGCACCAGGACTGCCGTTCCCATATCCGGCTCCATAAGAACAAGTCCGCCGACCAGACCGGTAACGAAAAGCGGCGGGAGAAGTCCATACCTGAAACTCTGAATCAGGCACCTCCGCCGCGAGGTCAGATCGGCGATATAGATTATCAAAGCGACCTTCGCCATTTCGGAGGGCTGAAAACCGAACCCGAAAAAACGCATCCACCTTCTTGCCCCGCCGACCTCTTTGCCTACTCCCGGTATCAACACGGCGATCAGGAGTATCAAAGAAACGAACATGAAAGCCCTGGCGCCGCCTGCTATCCTCCCCGCGGGCATCGCCATGAACATAACGGCAATAATAAGCCCCATGGCCAGATACACAAAATGTCTTTTAACAAAATACATGCTGTCCCCGCACGTTCCATGCGCATAGACCGCGCTTGAGGAATAGATCATCACTATCCCGAGCATCAGCAGAACCGATACCGTCAGGAAAATTATCTTTGCGTCCTTTTTCATGATCATGAAGCACCACGGGCCCCGTACCATTATGGTGCGTGGCAAAGCCCGTAGTCTTCCTTCCTCCTGCAAAGGCGGATAAAAACCTTCACCCCCGGTCCTGACCCTCCGGCTATATTTTCTGAAATTGCTCCCTGACCTCGCGCTGGAAGACCTCGCCCCGCTCCTTGTAACTTGAAAACATATCGAAACTGGAACACATCGGGGAAAGCACGACAGCCTCACCCTCTCTGGCAACGGCACAAGCCCTCCTGACGGCCTCTGCCATATCATTGGCTGTCAGGACCGGGATCGATTCCGAAAAGGCTATTTTTATCTTCTCACGGGCCTCTCCTATCAGTACCATCGCTTTTACTTTCTCCTTCGCCAGCGGCAATATGGAAAAGTAGTTCCCTCCCTTGTCCCTGCCTCCGGCTATAAGGACCACTTTCCTGTCCACAGACTCGAGAGCCCATCGCGTCGCGTCAATATTGGTGGCTTTGGAATCATCTATGAACTCCACGCCGCCGAAACTGCCTATTTTTTCGAAACGATGATCCAGCCCTCTGAAGGTAACGATCCCTTCACGTATATATCTGTCACCTATACCCATGATCCGTGAAACGAGAACTGAACAGATAACATTGTTCATATTATGGACACCTTCTAACGGTATCTCCTCCGCCTTAACGATGCCCCCGGTTCCGCTGCAGGCAGAGCTCATCCCGAAGCCTTTTGCGGCAGTATGGCTTTTCTTTTCGGAGCCAAAAAAAAGAAGCTGGCTCTTTATCTTCTCTGTCATGGGATCTCCGTAAAAATCAGAGTGGAGAACCGCCCGATCCTCGCCTGTCTGGTTTTCAAAGATCCTGAACTTCTGGGCCTTGTAACATCCGTAACTGCCGTGTCTTTCGCGGTGGTCCTCGGAAACGTTGAGCAGGACGGCAATATGCGGCCTGAACCGCTTTATTGTTTCCAGCTGAAAAGAACTCACCTCAACCACCGCTATACTTTCATCCGCCAGTTCCCCGACTTCCCCGCTTAGAGGGTTTCCGATATTCCCGCATACTACCGCATGCCTGCCGGAAAGAGATATTATCCTGCCTATCATCTCCGTCGTCGTGCTTTTGCCATTGGTCCCCGTCACAGCGATGATGGGAGCACGGCAGAACCAGTAACCAAGCTCCAGTTCCCCCACAACAGGTATCCCCTTCTTCGCCGCAAGTGACAGGGGCAGCGCACCGGGATCGACTCCCGGACTCGTCACCACGAGCTCGGCGTCCGCGCAGAAAGGCTTGGTATGCCCCCCCAGTTCGGACCGCACCCGGTAATCCGCTAGCTTCTCCAGCCGTTCCCGCAGCTTGGCCGTATCTTCGCTCTCGGTGATCCTGACCCTGGCCCCTTTAAGGGAGAGCAGTTCCGCCGCGGCGTAACCGCTTATGCCCAGCCCGACTACCAGCACTTTTTTCCCTTTTACATCAATCACGTCCCCACCTTCAAACACCTCATACCCATCGTGAACCCACTCGCCCAATACTCAATACCCATAGCGAGCTAACTTGCTCAATGCTCAATACCCATCGCGAGCCAACTTGCCCAATACTCAATACACAATACCCATAGCGAGCTAACTTGCCCAATACTCAATACACAATACCCATAGCGAGCTAACTTGCCCGATACGCAATACCCATAGCAAGCCCACTTGCCAAATACCCATAGCGAGCCCACTTGCCCGATCACCGCACCTTGAGCGTCGCCATACTGATCAGCGCCAGGATCGCCGCTATTATCCAGAAACGAACGGTGATCTTTGATTCGTGCCATCCTTTTATCTGAAAATGATGATGTATCGGCGACATTAGAAAAAGCCGTTTCCCTCTCAGCTTGAAAGAAAGCACCTGGACAATAACCGAAAGAGATT
>JAYEOV010000022.1:38153-46278 GCA_034723315.1 Candidatus Omnitrophota bacterium
AAACGAACGGTGATCTTTGATTCGTGCCATCCTTTTATCTGAAAATGATGATGTATCGGCGACATTAGAAAAAGCCGTTTCCCTCTCAGCTTGAAAGAAAGCACCTGGACAATAACCGAAAGAGATTCAGCGACAAGCACCCCGCCCGCTATAAACAGCAGCAGCTCTTTCTTTATTAGAACGCTTACGATAGCAATTGACCCGCCCAGGGATAGCGCCCCCGTGTCCCCCATGAAAACACTCGCCGGGTGGCTGTTGAACCACAGGAAGCCCAGCCCCGCGCCGGTCATCCCGGCACAGAAGACCGTCAGCTCTCCCGCCCCCGGCAGGTAAAAGACCTGCAGATATTTGCTCAAACCCGCGTGCCCGGTAACGTAACTGATCACGGCATATGTAACGGTAATAAAAACTATACAGCCTATCGCAAGGCCGTCAATACCGTCGGTCAGATTGACCGCGTTGGAGGCTCCTACTATCACCAGTAGGACAAAAAGTATATAAAACGACCCGAGGTTCACGACGGCGTTCTTTAAAAAAGGGAAATAGAGCCCCGAACCTATCGCTTTATTATTAATGACGAAAAGCCCGATTATCAACGCCAGCACGACCTGACCGGCCAGTTTCGTCACGGCCTGCGCGCCTCTGGCGCTTTTGTTCTTTAACTTGATGATGTCGTCCGCCATTCCGATCGCGCCCAGCCATACCATCCCCGCGAGGACCAGCAGGACATAATCGTTGTCCAGCCTGCACCAGAGGAGTGACGAGACAAGGACCGCGATTATGATAAGGAGTCCGCCCATGGTGGGCGTGCCTTCCTTGTGTTTGTGCAGCTCATACAACCCCCCGACGTGCTCTTTCCGGACGTACTGTCCCACATTAAACTTCCTGAGCCGTCGTATGATCCCGGGCCCGAATATGACACATATCGCGAATGATGTCACGGCCGCCATGCTGGCACGGAATGTTATGTACCTGAAGACGTTGAAACCGAACCAGAACTCGCTTAATGGATACAGGATGTGGTAAAACACTCAAGAACTCCCTCTATTCTCGCTTCCCGGGAACCTTTCAACAGTACTACCGTCCCGGGGGGCGCCATCTGCCGCAGCATCTCGGCGGCGTGTTCATGGCTTCCGGCGCATAAAACGCGACTCTTTTCCATTCCCGACCCGATCGCGCCCTCTATGATATATTCCGCCTCCTCGCCAAGGACTATAAGAAAATCCATGCCCTTACCGGCAATACTTCTTCCTATCATTCTGTGGAACTCGTCAGACATATCCCCCAGTTCCAGCATATCGCCCGCCACCACGCCCTTTCTGCTCCCCGGACCGCAGTTCTGCAGGACTTTAAGCGCGCATTCGAAAGAATCAGGGTTGGCGTTATAAGAATCGTTGATAAACTTTACCCCGCTCACTTCAGTCCTCTCAATCCTCATCTCCGGCAACGATACCTCTTCAAGCGCCTTTCTTATTTCCGCGGGATTCACGCCGAAATATTCGGCCACGGCGATCGCCGCGGAAGCGTTGTAGACGTTGTGCTCACCTTCCAGGGGGATAAAAAAGTCATCATCGTTAAGCGAGAAAACGCACCCGTCACCTTTCCTTGAAATTCCGGTGATCAGAAAATCGCTGCCGGTCGAGGTGCCGTAAAACTTTTTCATGACACGCCTTGCCCCGGCCCTCACCAGCAGGCTGTCGTCCCTGTTCAGAAACGCCATCCCCGTTTCGGGCAGAAAATCAAGAAGACTTATTTTCTCGAGAAATATTCCCTCCCTGTTCGCGAAATGTTCAAGGTGTCCGTCCCCGACATTCGTTATGACCGCCATGCAGGGAGCCGCTATCCGCGCAAGGCCGGGGATCTCCCCGGGATGATTCGATCCCAGCTCAAGAACGGCAACATCATACGTCGGATCAAGGTCAAAAAGGGTAAGGCTTAAACCTATAATATTGTTATAAGACCCGGCGCTTTTCAGCACCTTGAACTTCTTTGACAGGATGTGAGCCAGAATGTCCTTTGTGGTGGTCTTCCCGTTAGTCCCGGTGATACAGACAGCCAGTATGGGGACGCGCCTCCTTATCTCTGCGGCGATACGCCCCATTGCCTCGCGGGTGTCCTTGACGCAAATAACATGATCCTCCCTCTCCAGGCCGGACATGTCGCGGATGTCTTCAACGATAAGTCCCGACGCGCCTTTTTCCAGGGCCTCGGGGATAAAATCATGTCCGCTGAAATTCTTTCCCTCAAGAGCGATAAAAAACTGTCCGGGCTTTAAAACTCGGGAATCTATGGAAAAACCCTTGATAAGGGTTACAGGTTTTTTTGAGAAAAGTCGTCCGTTCGTCGTTTCAGCTACATCTTTTACCGTAAATTCGATCATGTTTTTAACCCCGTCTCGTGCTCGCTGCTTTTCCCCCGGATTACCGTCATTGAACGGCCTAATATCCCATCCCCCTGAGCATCTCCCCGGCTACCTCCTTATCGTCAAAATGCAGGACCTTATCCCCCATTATCTGGTAATCTTCATGCCCTTTTCCCGCAATGATCACAATATCGCCTTTTTCAGCCGTTTTAAGGGATCCCTGTATGGCGTCCGATCTTTTTTTCATTATACTATAGTTATTTTTATTAAGCACTCCCTTTTCGATCTGCCTTAGTATCTCTTCCGGTTCCTCCGTCCTGGGATTATCACTTGTCAGTATGACCCGGTCGCATAACTCACACGCTATCCTTCCCATTACCGGCCTTTTCGTCCAGTCACGGTCCCCGCCGCACCCGAACACGCAGATAAGTTTCCCGCTTGTCAGAGGCCGCATACATTGCAGAACGTTCTCCAGCGCGTTCGGCGTATGCGCGTAATCAACGAACACGCTGAAAGGCGCGCGCGAGACCACCGCGTCCAGACGTCCCGGCACCGGAGAAAACGTCTCCAGGGCCTCCTTTATGTTTTCAATGTCCAGTCCGCTGTTCAACAGGGCCGCCGCCGCGGCCAGCATATTATACACATTATGTCTCCCGATAAGCCTCGTGGAGACATTCGCCGAGCCGAGTTTTCCGGCGAGAATATCCAGTTCTGTCCCCCCCTCGGAAAGCCTGATATTCTCCGCTCTGACATCCGCGTCTTTTCCCAGGCCGAAAGTCACAAGATCAGGGAAATCCACGGTGTCCATGAGCCCTCTTACCATCGGATCATCCAGGTTCAATACCCCGGTGCCGTTTTTCTTGAGATTATTGAAGATCAACGATTTATCTTTCAAATAGGTTTTCATGTCCTTATGGTAATCAAGATGTTCCGGGGATATATTCGTGAACACGGCACTGTCCAGACCTATTCCACAGATCCTCTTCTGATCGAGGGCGTGGCTGGAAATCTCTACGACCGCCGCCCGTTTGCCGTCGGATATCATCTCCGATAAAAACCGGTTCAGCTTCATGAGGCCCGGAGTGGTCATCGAAGAACGGTCAAGCGTCTCTCCTCTGGTCCTGGTAAAAACCGTGCTTACCAGTCCGCTCGGCCTGCCGGCTCCGCTCAAAATAGCGTCAATCAGAAACACGGTGGTCGTCTTTCCGTTCGTTCCCGTGACGCCGTAAACCGAAAGCGCACTTGAGGGGTCGTCGAATACTTCACGCGCGATATCCCCAAGAACGATCCGGGTGTCTTCGACGATCACTACCTTGCCACGGCACTCTCCCGGCAGAACCGGGACCTCATGCTCGCAGAGAGAGATGAGCGCGCCTTTTTCAAAGGCCTCCCGGACATAGTCATGTCCGTCGCGCGCGGTGCCTCTTATCGCAACAAAGACATCACCGGGTTTTATTTTTCTGGAATCCGTTTTAACATTATTCCTGTCAAAAGATATCTTTTTAAATAATGCTCTTACTTTATCTTCCATCACTTCCACTTCGATCCTCTCATACGCTCCCGTTCCCTCCCCCGGCCACGAGAGATCAGGAACGGGGAACAGCGTTCTCCCTTCCGGCAACGCTTGTTTTCTCCGCCACGCCGGCGGTGCCGGATCCCATATATTGCAAAGACCGTTCCACTATCTTTCTGAACGTGGGACCCGCCACGCTTCCTCCGAAATACACGGGGTGCGGGTCGTGCGCAGTCACCACCACGCTGATAGCGGGTTCTTCCATGGGCGCGAACCCTATGAACGTCGCGTGATATTTATCCGGATAATAACCCCCTTCGGGGTTTACCATCTGAGCCGTTCCTGTTTTTCCACACGTGTCGTAAAACCTGGACCTCGCGCGTCTTCCCGTTCCGATCGTCACTACGTTCCTCATTATGTCCTTCATCTTCCCGCAGGTCTCGCCGCTTAAAACCCTGCGTCTTGCCAGGGGTTCAAATGTCCTTAATACCCTGCCGTCCCATGATGTTATCCGGTCCACGATATACGGCCTCATCAAATACCCTCCGTTCGAAATAACGCTTACGGCGCAAGCCAGCTGGATAGGCGTTACGGCAATGCCCTGGCCTATGGGAATGGTCGTTATATCGCTGCGCGACCATATCCCGGGGGGCCTGCTTAACCCGCTTATCTCACCGGGCAGATCGATCCCGGTCTTTTCACCGAAACCGAATTTCCGGATATATTCATAGACCTTTTCGCTTCCAAGTTCCTGTGCCACTTTTACGGTCCCGATATTGCTCGATTTCGCTATAACTTCAAGAAAGGAAAGTTTCCCGTAACCGTGGTAATCATGCAGTATCCTGCCGCCGGATCTGTACTCCCCGTTCCCGCAATGGATCGTGTCATCCAACTCTACGGCTTTTTCGTCCAGCGCCGCACTCGCCGTGACTATCTTGAAAACACTTCCCGGCTCATATACACTGGATATCGCCGCGTTCTTTATCAACTCCCTCGGTGTATCGCGATAAGAATTAAGATCATGATCGGGATAATTGGCCATTGCCAGTATCTTCCCCGTCGAGGGATCCATGACTATCGCGGAAGCTCCTGAAGCGTGATATTTCTTTACCATTCGCTCAAGTTCGTCTTCCACGATATATTGTATGACACTGTCTATGGTCAGGACAAGGTTACACCCGTTCTGGGGTGGAATCGACTCTCTCTCATTATACAGGACAGTCCTCATCCTTGCATCCCTTAAAAGCCGCCTCCAACCCGGTTGCCCCCTTAGGTCAGCGTCAAACATCAGTTCGATACCCTCAAGCCCCTCGTTGTCAATGCCCGCGAAACCGATCACGTGCGATGCCATGCTCTCGCTAGAATAGTTCCTTTTGCTTTCGTTCACTAAATATACGCCCTTAATACCGAGCTTCCTCACTTCTTCCTCTTCAGAAACGCTTACTTTTCTCTTTACCCATATGAAAGCCTTGTCTCTTTTGAGTCTCTCAGAAAGGACCCGGCTGTCCATATTGAGGACGCGTGAAAGCAATTCGGCCGCGCGTTCTTTATCCCGCACTTCCCTTGGGTCACAATATACGCTCGGCGTGTCCAGGTTTATGGCCAGCGGCTCCATGTTCCTGTCGAATATGGTGCCCCTGCGCGGCTCAATTCTCCGCACCTGGTTATGCTGCTCCGAAGCCATTTCGGAAAAATTATGAAATCTGAGGACCTGCAGATAGAAGAGCCTGACAAGAAGTGCTGTAAGAAATGCTATCAAAAAGAAAAACACCAGAAATCGGCGTATTCTGAACATCGTCCCTCGTGACTGTAATTAGAACCCATTTCATAACCCCGTTCGTTGCGAGGCTGAGCGAAAAAGCCATTGACAAGGCCTGAGGGGCGAAATGCCCGGAAACGTAGCCGGTGCGCTACGTTGAGGACATTTTGCTCCGAAAACGCAGTCAATGGGTTTTGCAGCCAGCCGCAGTAGAACAGGGTTATGAAATGGGTTCTATAAAAGTTTTATTCGCGGGATTCGTTTTTTTCGCCCAACTTGAAAAGATCGAGCAGTCTTACGATCAAACCTCCACTCCCGGAATCTTCGCGTGATCCGGCGCGCGCGAGCCGGTAACTTTCAGCCTTTCTGTTCTTGTGTCTGGCGAACTCTATCTCTTCATAGTCCAGCGAGGCGAGCAGATACCTCGGTGACTCCAACCTTGAGAGATCATACATCAACCTGGAGTTCTGGTCGACAAGGCAAGAAAGATACTTCCTGCTCTTCTGGAGCCCGTATCCTGTTTTGACGATCTCTACACGCTGATGCACGAAACCGATCGCCATTATCGTTATAATGCATCCCGTAAAAATAAATTTATAAAGCCTCATTCCGTCCTTTCAGCCGCCCGCAGTTTCGCACTTCTGGACCTGGGGTTTTCCAGGACCTCGTCTCGTTCTGGTATGACCGGTTTTTTCGTAAGAACCGTAAGGATCCCGGTTTTTGCGCCGTCGCGGAAAATATTCTTCACTATCCGGTCCTCGAGCGAATGGAACGATATAACACATATCCGTCCCCGCGGACGCAGACAGCGCACCGCCTTGTTCACCGCCTCCTCGACGGAGGCAAGTTCGTCGTTCACGTAGATCCGCAGCGCTTGAAATGTCCTGGCGGCTGGATGAATCCTTTGCCGGCGGTATCTCCGTCCTGCGGCCCTGATTATAATATCCCTGAGTTCACCGGTAGTTTGTATTCTTTTTTTCTTCCGGTTCGTGACAATGGCTCCCGCGATAAGAGCGGCATATCTTTCCTCACCATACTGTTTCAGGATCTCCGCAAGTTCCCGCCTGCTCAAGCTGTTCACTGCATCTCCGGCAGTGCTACCCTGACTGTTGTCATACCTCATGTCAAGAGGTCCGTCATGTAAAAAACTGAAACCTCTCTGTCCGTCGTCCACCTGATAAGAAGATATACCAAGATCGAATAAGGCGCCGTCCAAACCTTCAATGCCGTTCTCTTCCAGGATCCTTCCTATATTTTTGAAATCATCGTTGACGCAGATAATCTCGTTCTTGAAATCAATGAGCTTTCCCTCGGCTCTCTTGACAGCTTCCGGATCCCTGTCAACGGCTATCAGTCTGCCTCCCGGAGCTATTTTTTCCAGGATCTCTCTCGCATGCCCCCCGCCGCCAATGGTAGCGTCCAGCATGACCTTGCCGGGGCCGGGGGCAAGTAATCTGCTAACTTCGCGCAAAAGGACCGGAAAATGCAAACGTTTCCCTTTCGACTTACTTTTTTCGCCCGAAGACCCTGTTCATGATTATGAATTGTTTCTTGTAAAGTTTCGTATAATCTGTCGAGTCTGTTGCGTCGGCGCTCTTTGGGCGGGACTCGCCCTTCTTCTTCCCGGCCATCCGCTTTTTCCCGTAGATGGACCCGCCTAACTCACAGGGCTGAAGGTGTTTTTTCATAGGTTCTCCGGTATGAATCAAAAATCCAAATACGATCTCTCTCTGCTATATCTTTGATAATCTTACATACAATCTTTTACAGTAATATATGTTTTCTTTCCCAATCCGGATGAAGAAACAACATAACGTTTAACGCCCAGGTGATCTACCCCCGAAGGAAGCGCCCTTGCTTTCTTGATCCTCTCTACCATGTTGACACAGTTGATAAATTCCACCTGCTTCTTGTGATATTTAATAGCGTATCGCCTGTACATTTCAACCTCCTGGTAAAAGTATTTTAAAATTCCACGAGCCCTTCGGCTATTTCCCCGTATTCCTCCTTGGAGGAAACGGAATATTCCTGCCACTTGTCCCTGTCCCATATCTCTATGCGGCTTGAAACGCCGACTATCATTATGATCTTGGATAATCCGGCGTACTCTTTCAAAATGTCCGGCACGAGTATTCTCCACTGTTTATCCGGCGCGACCTCGAAAGCTCCTCCGAAAAACTGGCGCTGGAATTTCCTCGCTTTTTCTTTTGTAAAGGACATGGCCTTGAATCTGCTCTCCTGGGTCTTCCACTCGCCTTCGGAGAACATGAAGATACATTCGTCAAGACCCCGTGTAAGATAAAACTTCTCAATGCACATCTCTGTCACTGATTCGCGGAATTTTGAAGGGATGATCAGTCTGTTTTTTTTATCAAGTTTATGTAAATATTCTCCGTAAAACATTCCACTTTCCTCCACTTTATTCCACTCCAATTAGAGAGTATACACAACTATATATAAGTTGTCAATACTATTTTGCAAACATTTTAAA
>JAYEOV010000023.1:0-45678 GCA_034723315.1 Candidatus Omnitrophota bacterium
AGGATACGATAGCCGCCATAGAGGACATGTTCGGTATACACGCCGAAGAAATGAGGAAAAAGCCGGGAAAAGGCGGGCTCGCCCTAAAGGAGAAGATAAGGTTAATAACCGCGGGGTATGAGGCAGCGTTAGGCAGGGAAGCAGGATTAAAGGCGTTTAAGGATACGATCGCTGCCGTAGAGACGATATTCGGTATAGACGCCGAAGACATGAGAAAGAAGTCGGAACAAGGAGGGCTCGCCTTAAAGGAGAAGATAAGGTTAATAACCGCGGCGTATCATGTGGCATTGGATAAGGAGGCGGGGTTAAAGACGTTCAAGGATACCATAGCCGCGATAGAGGAGATATTCGGTATAGACGCCGAAGACATGAGGAAAAAGCCGGGAAAAGGAGGGCTCCCCTTAGAGGAGAAGATAAGGTTAATAACCGCGGCGTATAATGTAGCGTCAGGCAGGGAAGCGGGGTTAAAGACGTTCAAGGATACCATAGCCGCGATAGAGGAAATATTCGGTATAGACGCCGAAGACATGAGAAAGAAGCCAGGAGAAGGAGGGCTCGCCTGGGGGGGGAAGATAAGATTGATAACCGCGGGGTATGAGGCAGCAAAGGGTAAGGAGGCTGGCTTAACAACATTTAAGGATACCATAGCCGCCATAGAGGAGATATTCGGTATAGACGCCGAAGACATGAGAAAAAAGCCGGGAAAAGGCGGACTCGCCCTAGAGGAGAAGCTAATCTTAATAACCGCGGCGTATGAAGTGACATTAGCGAAGAACGGGTTAAAAAAACTTGTAAAGGAAGGATCGAACCATACCCAAAAAAGCCTCGGAGCCATGTCATTAGCGGAAAAAATATCGTTGATCATGAAAATCTCATCAAGAATTATTTACAGCGGTATTCATGAGACTGAAATCCTGTCCGGACTTATTGGCAAGTACCAGCCGCTGGAGGCGATAAATTTCGCATACGATCCAGAACTTGAAAAATACACGGCCGTATTCAAAGCCGTAAATATAGAGACAGATCAGGAAGAAGTCATCACACTCCATGCTGAAAGGGCGCCGCCGGGCACGTTCGAGAAATACCGCGAAACAGGTATACCTGAGATCGACAAAAAACTGGCCCAAACCCTTCAAGAGATCCCGCGAAAGAGTAGATTCATCCTTGAACTCAATTCATACGGCATAGACGGACTGGGAACAGAAGACATGCTCGCAATAGTAAGACCATTAGAGAACAACGAGATCGCACTATTCCACGAACTCGCGCACAGCTCCGGAATAGACGTGACGCCGCATATCAACGGCGGTGAAAAAGCGCTTGACGATTATATAAACAAAAAGGGCAAGGAACACAGGAAAGTGCCTGAAATGCGGCCGCATTACGCCCTGCGCCTGTTCCAGAAACAGAAATGGCCTGTGAAAGATGGAGCGCTCAGTAAGACGATAAGTATCCTCGACTACGTGACGTCAGAAATGGACGAGAAGAAACGTTCATACATACTGGCTGAGGAACATGTCCATGAAAGATTCGGCCTGTTCGCGGAGGTTTTCACAGAACTCGGGGAAGAACTACACATTGATGTCTCTGACAGGAAAGAGAGGAAGAGATTGCTGGAAGTCTGTTATCAGATAGCGGGGAGAGGAAGAGAAGCCTGGGATATTGCCCGGGAGACAACGGAATTTTTGAGCGAACGAACGGGATTTGATTATAGAACAATAAAGTGGGGAACAAAGAGCAGATTAATGACCGTAATATACGGTATTGGATGGGGGAAACAGGATAAATTCGAGTACTGGAAGGGATTTTTAGAGCGGTTGAGAGTAAGATTCGGGATAGATTCTTTTATTACATTAAATCATGAAGAACGGCAGAAAATAGTGACAGCGGCATTTTATATCGCGCATGGAGGCAGGAAGAAGAAAGAGGGTTTTAATAAGAGCGAAATTATATTCAACATGATGCTCGAGTTCATAAAGCAAAGGTTCGGACTCATGGAAAGCGATTTTTTAAGGGATGACTTGAAAGGCGGCATGAAATTGTCCGAAAAGATAAGGTTAATGACTGCGGGGTATGCGGTAGCGTTGGGCAGGGAAGCGGGATTAAAGGCGTTCAAGGATACAATAGCCGCGATAGAAGATACATTCGGGATAGACGCCGAAGAAATGAGGAAGAAGCCGGGAGAAGGCGGGCTCGCCTTAGAGGAGAAGATAAGATTAATAACCGCGGGGTATGAAGTAGCGCTGGGTAAGGAACCCGGGTTAAAGGCGTTCAAGGATACCATAGCCGCCATAGAGGAGATATTCGGGATAGACGCCGAAGAAATGAAAAAGAAGCCGGAAGACGGCGGGCTCGCCTTAGTGGGGAAGATAAGGTTAATAACCGCGGCGTATAATGTAGCATTGGGCAGGGAAGCGGGGTTAAAGGCGTTCAAGGATACCATAGCCGCGATAGAGGAGATATTCGGTATCGACGCCGAAGATATGAAAAAGAAGCCGGAAGACGGCGGGCTCGCCTTAGGAGGGAAGATAAGGTTAATAACCGCGGGGTATGAGGCAGCGAAAGGTAAAGAAGCGGGGTTAAAGGCGTTTAAGGATACCATAGCCGCGATAGAGGAGATATTCGGTATAGACGCCGAAGATATGAGAAAGAAGGAGGCGGACGGCGGGCTCGCCTTAGAGGAAAAGATAAGGTTAATAACCGCAGCTTATGCGGTAGCGTCGGGCAAGGAAACGGGGTTAAGGACATTTAAGGATACGATAGCCGCGGTAGAGGAGGTATTCGGTATAGACGCCGAAGAAATGAGGAAGAAGGAGGCGGAAGGCGGGCTTGCCTTAAAGGAGAAGATAAGATTAATAACCGCGGCATATGAGGTAGCGTCAGGCAAGGAAACCGGGTTAAAGACGTTTAATGATACCATAGCCGCCATAAAGGAGACATTCGGCATAGACGCGGAAGAGATGAGGAAAAAGGAGGCGGAAGGCGGACTCGCCTTAAAGGAGAAGATAAGGTTAATGACCGCGGCTTATAGTGTAGCGTCAGGCAGGGAAACCGGGTTAACGACGTTTAAGGATACCATAGCCGCGATAGAGAAGATATTCGGCATAGAGGCCGAAGACATGAAAAAGAAGGAGACAGAAGGCGGGCTCGCCCTGGAGGAGAAGATAAGGTTAATAACCGCTGGGTACAATGTAGCGTTGGGCAGGGAAACAGGGTTAAAGACGTTTAATGATACCATAGTCGCGATAGAGGAGATATTCGGCATAGACGCCGAAGACATGAGAAAGAAGGAGACGGACGGCAAGCTTGCCCTGGAGGAGAAGATAAATTTAATAACCGCGGCGTATCACGTGGCGTTAGGCAGGGAAGCGGGGTTAAGGACATTTAAGGATACGATCGCCGCGATAGAGGAGATATTCGGTATAGACGCCGAAGATATGGGAAAAAAGGAGGCGGAAGGAGGGCTCGCCTTAAAGGAAAAGATAAGGTTAATAACCGCGGCGTATCATGTAGCGTTAGATAAGGAAGCTGGGTTAAAGACATTCAATGATACCATAACCGTGATAGAGGGAATATTCGGTATAGACCCCGAAGACATGAAGAAGAAGGAGCCGGAAGGCGGCCCCGCCTTGGAGGAGAAAATAAACTTGATAACCGCGGCGTATAAAATAACTTTAGCCAAGAACGGGTTAAAAAAACTTGTGAAAGAAGGATCAAGCTATACCGAAGAAGGCCTGATAGCCATGTCATTAGCGAAAAAAATACCGTTAATTATAAGAATCTCATCGAAAATTATTTATCGCGGCATTGGCAAGACTGATAATTTGTCCGGCCTTATCGGCAAATATCTTCCTCTGGAAGCGATCAAGTTTGTTTATGACCCTGTGCTTAAAAAGCATATAGCCGTATTCAAAGCTGTCAATATCGAGACGGATCAGAAAGAAGTCATAACGCTCCACGCTGAAAGGGCTCCGCCAGGCACGTTCGAGAAATACCGCGAAACAGGCATACCTGAGATCGACAAACAACTGGCCCAAACCCTTCAAGAGATCCCGCGAAAGAGTAGATTCATCCTTGAACTCAATTCATACGGCATAGACGGACTGGGAACAGAAGACATGCTCGCAATAGTAAGACCATTAGAGAACAACGAGATCGCACTATTCCACGAACTCGCGCACAGCTCCGGAATAGACGTGACGCCGCATATCAACGGCGGTGAAAAAGCGCTTGACGATTATATAAACAAAAAGGGCAAGGAACACAGGAAAGTGCCTGAAATGCGGCCGCATTACGCCCTGCGCCTGTTCCAGAAACAGAAATGGCCTGTGAAAGATGGAGCGCTCAGTAAGACGATAAGTATCCTCGACTACGTGACGTCAGAAATGGACGAGAAGAAACGTTCATACATACTGGCTGAGGAACATGTCCATGAAAGATTCGGCCTGTTCGTGGTGGTTTTTACGGAACTCGAGAAAGAATTACACATCGATGTCTCTGACAGGAAACAGAGAAAGAAACTGCTGGAAGTCTGTTATCAGATAGCGGGGGGAGGAAGAGAAGCCTGGCATATTGCCCGGGAAACAACGGAATTTTTGCGCGAACGAACGGGATTTGATTATAGAACAATAAAATGGGGAACAAAGAGCAGATTAATGACCGTGATATACGGTATCGGCCGGGGAAAACAGGAGAAATTCGATTACTGGAGGGAGTTTTTAGAGCGGTTGAGAGTAAGATTCGGGATAACTTCTCTTGTCACGGTAGATTATGAAGAACGGCAGAAAATAGTGACAGCGGCATATTATATCGCGCGTGGAGGCAGGAAAAAGAAGGAGGATCTTAATAAGAACGAAACTATATTTAACATGACGCTCGGGTTCATAAAGGAAAAGTTCGGACTAATAGAAGGCGATTTCCTGAGAGATAGATCAAAAGGCGGCATGGAATTGTCCACGAAAATAAGATTAATAACCGCGGGGTATGCGGTAGCAGTAGGTAAGGAAGCGGGGTTTAAGGCGTTTAAAGATACCATAGCCGCAATAGAGGAGATATTCGGGATAGACGACGAAGAAATGAGGAAGAAGGAGGATGAAGGCGGACTCGCCTTAGACGAGAAGATAAAGTTAACAACCGCGGCGTATGAGGTAGCGATAGGTAAGGAAGCAGGATTAAAGACATTTAAGGATACGATAGCTGCCATAGAGAGGACGTTCGGAATAGACGACGAAGAAATGAGGAAGAAGGAGGAAGAAGGCGGGCTCGCCTTAGAGGAGAAGATAAGGTTAATAACCGCGGCGTATGCGGTAGCATTAGGTAAGGAAGCGGGGATAAAGGTATTTAGGGATACGATCGCTGAGATAGAGGAGATATTCGGTATAGACGCGAAAGATATGAGGAAGAAGCCGGAAGAAGGCGGGCTCGCATTAGAGGAGAAGATACGGTTAATAACCGCGGCGTATAATGTAGCACGGGGTAAGGAAGCGGGGTTAAAGGCGTTCAAGGATACAATAGCCGCGATAGAAGGAATTTTCGGCATAGACGCGAAAGATATGAGGAAGAAGCCGGGACAAGGCGGACTAGAGTTAAAGGAGAAAATAAGGTTAATAACCGCAGGGTATAATGTAGCGCGGGGTAAGGAAGCTGGGTTAAAAGCGTTTAGAGGTACCATAGCTGACATAGAGGAGATATTCGGTATTGACGCGGAAGAAATGAGGAAGAAGCCGGGACAAGGCGGGCTCGAGTTAAAGGAGAAAATAAGGTTAATAACCGCGGCGTATGAGGTAGCGTTAGGTAAGGAAGCGGGGTTAAAGGCGTTCAAGGATACAATAGCCGCGATAAAGAGAATATTCGGTATAGACGCGGAAGAGATGAGGAAGAAACCGGGACAAGGCGGACTCGAGTTAAAGGAGAAGATAAGATTAATAACCGCGGCGTATGAGGCAGCGAAAGGTAAAGAAGCGGGGTTAAAGGCGTTCAAGGATACAATAGCCGCGATAGAGGGAATATTCGGCATAGACGCGGAAGAGATGAGGAAGAAGCCGGGACAAGGCGGGCTCGAGTTAAAGGAGAAAATAAGGTTAATAACCGCGGCTTATGCGGCCGCGATAGGTAAGGAATCCGGGTTAAGGGCGTTCAAGGATACAATAGCCGCCATAGAGGAGATGTTCGGTATCAACGCGGAAGAGATGAGGAAGAAGGAGGCGGAAGGAGGTCTCGCCTTAGGAGGAAAGATAAGGTTAATAACCGCGGCGTATAATGTAGCGCTGAGTAAGGAAGCGGGGTTAAAGGCGTTCAAGGATACAATAGCCGCCATAAGGGAGATATTTGGTATAAATACCGAAGATATGAGAAAGAAGGAAGAAGAAGGAGGTCTCGCCTTAAGGGAGAAGATAAGGTTAATAACCGCGGCATATCATGTAGCGCTGGTCAAGGAGACGGGGCTAAAGGTATTCAAGGATACCATAGCCACGATAGAGGAGACATTCGAGATAGACGCCGAAGATATGAGGAAGAAGCCGGAAAAAGGCGGGCTCGCCCTAGAGGAGAAGCTAAGCTTAATAACAACGGCGTATAAGATAGCGCTGGGCAGGGAAACGGGGTTAAAAGCATTTAAGGATACGATAGCCGCGATAGAGGAGACATTTGGGATAGACGCCGAAGATATGAGGAAGAAGCCGGAAAAAGGCGGGCTCGCCCTAGAGGAGAAGATACGCTTAATAACCGCGGCGTATAAAGTGACTTTAGCGAAGAACGGGTTAAAAAAACTTGTAAAGGAAGGATTGATCTATCCCGAAGAAGTGTTAGGAGTCATGTCATTAGCGGGGAAAATATCGTTGATCATGAAAATCTCATCAAGAATTATTTACAGCGGTATTCATGGGACTGAAATCCTATCTGGGTTTATCGGCAAGTACCAGCCGCTGGAAGCGATAAATTTCGCATACGACCCAGAACTAGAAAAATACGTAGCCGTATTCAAAGCTGTCAATGTCGAGACAGATCAGAAAGAGGTCATCACACTCCACGCTGAAAGAGCGCCGCCGGGCACGTTCGAGAAATACCGCGAGACAGGCATACCTGAGATCGACAAACAACTCGCGGAAACCCTCCGTAATATTCCTCCGGACAACAGATTTATCCTCGAACTCAATTCATACGGCATAGACGGCATAGGGACAGAAGACATGCTTGCAATAGCGCAACCGTTCGAGACCAACTACATCGCACTATTCCACGAACTCGCGCACAGCACCGGAATAGACGTAACGCCGCATATCAACGGCGGTGAAAAAGCGCTTGACGATTATATAAACAAAGAGGGCAAGGGACACAGAAAAGCGCCGGGCATGCGGCCGCATTACGCCCTGCGCCTCTTCCAGAAACAGGAATGGCCGGAGGAGGATAAGGCGTTGACAGACAGCATTAAATTCTACAGGGCGACGGGAACAGACGGCTCTTATAACTTCGAGCCGGGTGTACTCCGTTTCACGGATGAAGGATACAGGTTCGGATCTTACGATGAGGAGGGTATGCGCGATTTTTTTAGAAATGAAACCAGGGACTGGCCATCTTCCGTGAACGAGATCGTTCTGCAAAACCTGAAATTTGTCACGCCGGAGGTCGATATGCAGGTTCTATCCGCAATGATATGGAACAAAGTGCCGTTCGCGTCCGACAAGGTCAAGGAGGCGATCAGAGAGGCCCTCAAGAACGCTGTCGTCTGGGGCAACAGAAACCGGCCTGACAGCATCGTAGTCGTCAGATGGAAAGTGGAGAAATACCGGATAATCCTTGACATCATAGATCAGGGGTTAAAGCCGATAGATTTTTCCGAAGAACAGAACCCTCCTTCTGATATTCCTAATGAAGGCTGGATCAGATTGCGGAACCGGACCTTTTTCGTAGATTCGCTATATTACGGCGCAGGACTGGGGTATAGGCTTAAACTGGCGCGTTGCATAGACAAAGCGCATATGCATGGAACAATTTATGATTTCCCGCTGCTGGATGAGAACGGGAACCGGATCGGGCAGATATTAAGGTTGAAATTTCCGGCCGGGCATGGAAGCGCTTACAGGGATATTGGAGGCGAAAGGCGGGAAACCATGTTCGAAGACAAAAGGAAAGAGATCTCTGACCCGACGGGTAATGCCGGAGATGAAGCCATAATGGCCGCGGAAAGCCTCGTGAACGTTCTGTTTAATCTTGGGATGAATATTGACAACGGGGAAAAGATGTTGCTCGCGTTAGATGAAGACCTGGGAAGGGAAGGAACGGCCGGGATGGTCAGGAAGATCATTAAGGATATATCTGACATGAAGGAAAATGAAGAATTGCGGGGGATACTGCGGAACCTGGTGATCATAAAAGGCCGCGGAAAGGCGCTGTCGGATCGGGTCCTGCGGTATACCGAAATGGGTTCAGGCGGCGTAAAGATCAAAAAATCCAATGTGATCATGGTCACAAAGGCTTCCAATGAGGAGAACTGCGTGGCGTTCATGGAAGAGGCCCTGATAACGTTCGTCGATGATTCGAAAATAGATATCATGGGGTATTATCCGTTTGTCGAGATCACTTTATTTACTATCGCAAAGGCCCTGTATCACAGGGGTATTGAAGCATTCGACCGGGACAAAATGATATCGTTATATAAGTCCCTGAATATAGAAGCCGTCGATGAAGGCCGGATCGTCACCCTGTGCATAGACAAGAAAGTCCTCAGGATAATGTTGAAGCCGGCCGTACCGTTTGAATATGATGAATTGCGGGATATTTATAAACGGATCAGTAAATTGCTGCAAGCTGCGTAATCTTTTTTCCAGGCTCATTTAGCCGTTTCCAAATGCTCCCTTTTCCTGTAAAATAAGGTAGGATCCGTTTCATTTTTTTAAGTTCAATAAGATATTCAGGAGGATGAAGATGGCGGTGAGAACAGGGAAAGGGGATACCGGCTTTACGGACCTTTCTTTTCGCAAACATATCAGCAAGGACAGTATAGATATAAGCGCGATAGGCGATCTTGATGAGTTGATCAGTTATCTCGGCCTGATAAAGAACAAGGTTAAGTCCGGAAAGAACAGGGATATACTTGAGAGGATACAGCGCACGGTTCACATGATAGTTTCGGAAATAGCCGTAGGCGCTGAAAAAAAGGAACAACTCGGCCTGCTTCTGAGGGGTGAGGAAGCGGACTGGATAAAAGAAATACTGTATCAGCTTGAACGGAAAACACGGGTCGAGAGCTGTTTTTATCTTCCCGGGGACAACGAACTTTCGGCTTTTATTGATATTACAAGGACTGTCGCCAGAAGGGCCGAAAGAAGCGTGGTAGGACTTTTCCGGAAGGACAGGGTCAAGAACGACAACATCCTCACTTACCTCAACTGCATATCCGATATCTTGTTCGTCATGGCCAGGGAAAGATCAAGGGGCGGGGAAAAGAGGCCTAAAAAGGCGGCGTTAAAAGGGAAGAAAAGAAGAAGCGTGAAGAAATAGGTGGTGCAGGCATTCTGACGCCCGGACTACCGTCACGACACCGGCATTTCTTTGTTTGTATATTTACCGCGTCGATCATGGCGAAGGTATGGCTCGGAAGGATCCCGGTCGATTGAATGGTTAATAATGAAGGATAGATACGATTATCTGGTGATAGGGAGCGGGCCAGCGGGGCATGTATCCGCGATAAAAGCTGCGCAGCTGGGCTTGAAGGTAGCTGTCGTCGAGAAGGACGCGGAAATGTTCGGCGGAGTATGCCTTAACGAGGGCTGTATCCCGGCAAAGTCGCTTTATAACAGCGCCAGGATCTTTGATCTTCTCAGGATGGGCCCCGAATTATGCGGTCTTGAGGCGCAATGCGGCGGTGTTGACATGGCGAGGTTAGTTAAAAAGAGCAGGGACGCCGCCCTGCAGCTCCGAAAAGGTCTTTCTTTTCTGTTTAAGAAGAACGGGATAGACCTGGTCAAAGGCATGGCGCGGTTCATTGACAGCGGAACCGTGCGGGTGTCCGGAGAAGCCGGTGAACCCTTCAGCGTGAAGGCGAAAAATTATCTTATAGCCACGGGCTCGACTCCAAAGGCTTTGCCCGGCATTGATCTTGACGGTAAAAATGTGATAACGAGTTCCCGGGCTATACGACTGGAAAAAGTGCCTGAAAAAGCGCTCATTGTTGGGGGCGGGGCTATAGGCGCGGAATTTGCCTCTTTTTTCGATTTGATAGGAGCGGAAGTCGCGATAGTCGAGATAGAAGACGCGCTGCTCCCGGGTGAGGACAGGGAGGTATCTAAGTGCCTGGAATCCGTTTTTAAAAGAAAAGGTATGACCGTTCACACTTCAAGCAGGGTAACAAAAGCGTCCGTTAAAGGCGATAGAGTAACGGTTAAGATCAAAGGCGGGAAAGGTGAGCAGGCCGGAGATTACAACGTTGTTCTGGTATCCGTTGGGCGGGTCCCGGCCACTTCGGGGATCGGGCTGGAAGAAGCCGGTATCGAGGCCGACGGGGGAGGTTTTATACGCGTGGACCCGGGCATGAGGACGAACGTAAAAAACATATATGCCGCGGGGGACGTCCTGCGCACGCCAATGCTGGCGCATGTGGCGTCCGCTGAAGGGGAGGCGGCGGCTGAAGCGGTTTCAGGGAACAAGCCGGAACCTGTGGATTACAGCGCTGTCCCGAACGCGGTATATACACAGGTCCAGGTGGCAAGCGTCGGTGTGACCGAAGAGGCCGCGAAAAGGGAAGGACTTGATTTCTCCGCGGGAAAACAGTTTTTCAAAGCCGGAGGAAAAGCTGTCGTGAACTCTCAGCCGGAAGGATTTATTAAGGTCATAGCGGACAACAGGACGCACAGGCTTCTGGGTGCGCACATAATCGGGCATGAAGCGGCTGAATTGATACACGAATTTATTGTCGCGAAAACGGCAGGCCTTAAAGTCGAAGATATTGCGAGGTCGGTGCACGCGCATCCCACGTTTTCTGAGACGGCTGTTGACGCGTGCAGAGCGGTTTTCGGCAGGCCCGTATACGGTTAAAAAACCTTACCGTATAAGTCAAAGTATTATATTATAAAAATATTAAGAGGTTTGATGATGGAAATCATAGTATTGATCCTGTTACTTGTTCTTATCGTCCTGGTAGCCTTTCTTGTCCGGAGGATGTATTTCGCGGGTAGTGGCAAAGAACGCCTTGAGGCGTTTCTTAGCGATAAGTTCGTTGATTTTTCGACGCAAATACGCGAAACCATGGATAACACCCGCAAGGAAGTTGAAAGTTCCAAAGATATCCTGTCGAGCCATACCATCAAGACGCTCGAACATATAAAGAGCATGAACGAAACAGTGGGAACCCTCGTGAGCCAGCAGGAGAAAGTGGAAAAACTGGGGCAATCTCTCGAATACCTGCTCCAGGCGCCGAAACTGAGGGGCAGTTACGGTGAGGCCATTCTTGAGGAGATGCTCGAGCGTGTCCTGCCGAAGGGCATATGGGAAAGGCAGTACAGTATTGACGGTAATGAAAGGGTTGACGCGGTAGTAAAGTTCAAGGATGTGGTGATCCCTATAGATTCCAAGTTCCCTAAAGATGACTATCAGAAATACCTGTCCGCGAAAGACCCGAACGAAAAGAAGGCGCACTGGGCCAATTACGAGAAGGCGTTGAAAATACAGATAAATTCAATAAAAGACAAGTACGTCAAGCCGGAAAAAGGCACCTCTGAATTCGCGCTTTTGTTCATCCCGTCCGAATCCATGTATTACGAGACCATAGCGGAGAAAAATTATCTCGGGGACCCGTGCCAGATCTATGAATACGCGAGCGACCGGAAAGTAATACCCGTGAGTCCGAACACCTTCTACGCTTTCCTGAACGTCGTGATGCTCGGCGTCCGGAATATCGAGATCGCCCGCGAGGCCAAAAAACTTCAGGAATCGCTTTCCAGGGTCGAGAAGGATTTCGGACTTTTTTATAAGAAGTTCGACAGGATAGGAAAGTCGCTCGACGATGCCAGGGAGGCTTACAGGATCGGCGACGATCACGTGCAGCGGTTCAAAAGGAACCTGGAATCCGCAATCAAGCTTGACACGGATTTCCGTTTGGAGGACGAGAATAAACCTCGCATAGAAGGGGAAAAAGATCAGGCCGAGGACCAGGGTTCTGAACTCTGAAACAACCGATTGGAGCATGAATGCGCAAAGAAGCTATGTTGTGGGAAAAACTTGAAGGGGACGCTGTCCATTGCTTTCTTTGCTCCCACCACTGCAAAATAGATAAGGACGCGTTCGGTTTCTGCGGAATGAGAAAAAATCTGGGCGGGCAGCTATACACTTACGCTTACGGCCGGGTGATAGCCAGCCATGTGGACCCGATCGAGAAGAAACCTCTTTATCATTTTCTCCCCGGAAGCTATGCCTACTCCATAGCGACGATAGGGTGTAATTTTCGGTGTCCTTTCTGCCAGAACTGGACGATCTCCCAGGCGTCGGTGAAAAACAAAGATATTGAAGGGCATGAATTAAAGCCGGAAGAAGTGGTAGAGGAAGCTTTACGCAATAACTGCGGCAGCATCTCGTATACATACACTGAACCGACCATATTCTTTGAATACGCGTATGATACGGCAAAGATAGCGAAGGAGAAAGGGTTGCGCAATACGTTCATCACGAACGGGTATATGACGGAAGCCGCGATAAAAGAGATAAGTCCATACCTGGACGCCGCGAATATCGACCTGAAATATTTTGATGACGATCTGTACAGAAAGATATGCCGGGGTCGACTGCAGCCGGTGCTGGATTCGATAAGGAACATGAAAAAAGAGGGGATATGGCTGGAGGTCACCACACTTATCGTCCCGGGGCAGAATGACTCCGATGAGCAGCTGCGCGGCATAGCCTCGTTTCTGGCCGGGACCGGCAAGGAGATCCCGTGGCATATCAGCAGGTTCCATCCCGATTATAAATACACGGATTCCTATCCCACTCCGGTAAAGACCATGGAAAGAGCGATGGAAATAGGCAGGGAAGAAGGCTTGAAATATATTTATTTGGGCAACGTGTATACGGAAGGCGAGACGTTTTGCCCCGGATGCGGGAAGGCCCTGATCGAAAGAGGCGGGTTTACTGCCAATATCCTCGAGGATTTTACCGAAGACGGGAAGTGCCGCTCCTGTGGGACCGTCATAGATGGGGTCTGGAAGTAGTTTCGATCAGACCCCGGTAGAATGGTTGTTACCCTTTTATCTAAAACGGGGAGATCCATGAAAGTAGTGAAAATAGTCGGTATTGTTCTTCTTGTGCTTTTTGTCATCGCGATAGCTGTTGTTTTCCACTTCAGGTACGACATTTTTCAATATTCGGCAGAATCGATGATCAAGCGAAATCTTCCGGAATACGTTCATGTCGACAGGATCATATTCAACCTGAAGGAAAACGTCCTGCAGGTAAAGAACTTCGCCCTCAAGAACCCCGGAGGGTTTAAAGACAGATATATGGCGAAGATCGCTTCCATCACCTGTAAATATAAGATGCAGGGTAATAACATCCTGGACGGCATAGAAGTTACGGATATTGAAGCCAAAGATCCCGTGATCTACATTGAACGTCTTCCCGACGGGCGTCTTAACGTGAACGAGATGGACCGGCTGATGCAGCCTGCCACGCCGACTGAGCCCGTGGTAGCGGTAAAAGAACAGAAGAAGCCCGGACCCGCTCCGAGCGTCGCGGGAAAGAGCATTTCGGACCTTATAAAGCTGCCTAATACGATCAGGATCAGGAACGGAAGACTCGTGATCTCGGATGCCGCTGTTTCCCGACGTCCGTTCTATATGACCTTCGAGGGCGCTCACGGCAACATAACGCTTTATTTGAACCAGGATTATACTGATGTGCTTTCGGCGGGCACCAACGGGAGCGGGTTCGTTAACGGGGACTCGTCACAGATGGTCAGCTGGAGGATCTCGATGGACCCGCAGACACCGGAACTCACGATGTCGAACAGGGTCGAAGTGCGGAACGTCAATGTCATGCTCTTCAAACCTTATTATGACAGATATTCTCCGATAGACGTCAGGGGCGGCAGGGTTTCCGGAAACTTTGTTTTTGATTTTGACAACGGGAATATAGGATCTATGAACACGGTAAAATTGACAAATTTACGGTTCGTTGAGAAAGGGCGTGGTGCCGCTTCGGGTTTCTGGGACGTCTCCGTGACCGATATTATCAGATATCTTGAATCATCGCCGGGAGAGATCATCTTCGATTTCAAGATAAAGGGTGACATGCAGAACCCGCGTTTTTACCCGGGCCCCAGGGTCAAGGAGGCTATCCAGAAAATGGTGGTCGACCAGGTGAGCCAGTTGCTTAGCCCGCAGGAAGAGGGCGTGGAAGGTGCCGCCGCAGCCGCTCCCAAAAGCGATACGGAAAAGGTAGTCGATATCATACAGGGCCTTTTAAAGGAATAGAAATGTGATGTGAGATAAGGTGATAGGTTAGCGTTTACGTGCTGACGGTAAGATATATAAAAGAAGAAGGAGGAGGAAAAAATGGATTTTTTAGTGAAAGTGCTCGCGGTCGCGATTATAGTCTATGGGTGTCTTTTGATACTGCGCCCAGGCATCCTTAAAAAGATCTTTGAGTACGTGAAGCAGGGGAACAGGCTGTATATAGCCAACGGCATCAAAGGCGTTGTGGGGATATTTCTGATAATCGCGTCTTCTCGCTGCAGTGTTCCCTGGATCGTTCTCTTTTTAGGGGCGCTTACTGTCCTTAGCGTGATCGTCGGATTCCTGGTAAAGAAGAAAACTGTAATGGAACTGATAGAACGGTTGGTAGCCAGGCCCGTAAAGTTCGTGTATTTGATCGGGGCGATCGCCCTGGCCCTGGGAGTGCTGCTTGTTCTGGCTGCTTAAGCGCTTTTGACCGGGAAATGGCTTCTATAAACAGGCAAGCGCGAAGAAAGGGGGCATATATGAAGTACGGCTCTATTTTCAGGGCATTGTTCTTTATGTGCGGTATTTTAGCGGTTTCATTCTTTATCTTTCCGGGCGCTGCACAGTGTCTTGAACTGGGAAGCGATGCCTTTGAAGGCGGGGGCAATATTCCCGTCCGTTATACCGGCTTTGGCGAGGATATTTCTCCGCCGCTGAGATGGGGTGATGTTCCGGAGGGGACGAAGAGTTTCGCGCTCATTATGGACGATCCGGACGCTCCGGTTGGGACCTGGATACACTGGGTTATTTACGACATACCGGGAGATGCCACCGGCCTTGATGAGAACATACCGCCGACAGAATTCACTAACGAAAGGGCTAGGCAGGGAATAAACAGTTTCCGGAGAATAGGGTACGGCGGACCGCATCCGCCTCCGGGGCCCGCGCACAGATATATCTTTGATCTTTACGCTCTTGATGCCGTTCTGGGTGTTCCACCGGGCGCCGGAGGCGGCGAGGTAATGAAGGCGATGCAGGGGCATATACTGAAGCAGGCGTGTCTTACGGGCCTTTTTGGCAGGTGAGCCCCGTTAGAAAAGGACAGCTTTGTGAATGGGGATGATTTATTCTAACGGGGTAAAGGAAAACATCCATGAGATTATACGGAAAGAATCCCGTCATAGAGCGCATAAAAGCTGATCCGGGGTCCATAATCAAACTGTATCTCCGGGAACGGACAGATCTGTCGGATGTGGTTCGTGAAGCCAGGAACGCGGGCCTTGAGTTTGAATCCGCTGCCAAAACCCGGTTCAGGGAAATGTGCGGCGCCGTCCATACCCAGGGTGTCATGGCGGAAATAAAGGAATTCAAATACACCCCTTTCTCAAAGATCCTCGCCGAATGTCTTGACAAGATTTCCGTTCCCGTTTTTCTGGACGGAGTGACGGATCCCCAGAACCTCGGTTCGATCATAAGGAATCTGGCCTGTCTCGGAGGTTTTACTCTTGTTCTGCCCGAACACAGGTCCGCGCAGGTGAACGAAACGGTTTTAAGAGTAGCCAGCGGCGGGGAGAACTATCTCGGGATAGCCAGGACAGTGAATATCGCCACAACCGTCAAAAAAGCGAAAGCGGAAGGTGTCCTTATTGCGGGAGCTTTTGTCGAAGACAGCGATGATATACTGAAAACGGAACTGAGATTGCCGTTAGCCGTTGTCATAGGCTCGGAAGGGAAGGGTATACGCCCCGGCATTCGTAAGTGCCTGGATGTCAGTGTATCGCTGCCCATGCCTGGAGCGCCGTTATCATATAACGTCGCGGTAGCCGCCTCACTTTTTTGTTACGAGATAAACAGGCGCAGATGGGCGATGGACGCGGCTTAAACGCAAATAGACCATGGACCAAAACAGGAGCTATTATGAGCGATAAAGATATACTTGATTTTCTGGCCGAGGTCGGGAAACTGAAGCAGGTCAAAAGGAGCGGCTGGTGGATGGTCGGTATTCCGTATGAGGAAAGCGTAGCCGAACACAGTTTCCGTTGCGCGGCTATCGGGTATGTCCTCGCGAAGTTGGAAGGCGCGGACCCATACAAAGTTCTCATGATGACGCTTTTCAACGACTTGCACGAAGCGAGGATAAACGACCTGCACAAAGTCGCGCACAAATACCTGAATGTGAGAGAGGCTGAAAAACGCGCGTATTTTGAACAGGTAGAACCTCTTGAAGAGGGAATAAAAGAAGAGCTCACTGGATCAAAGGAAGAGTATGACGCGCAGGAAACTCCCGAAAGCCTTGTGGCCAGGGACGCGGATATACTCGAATGCCTTATCCAGGCGAAGGAATATACCGACCTGGGGTTCCGCAGCGCGGAAAAGTTTTTCAAACAGGCCCCCGGACATCTTCGCACGGAAAGCGCCCGCCGGTTATGGGAAAGCACCAAAAACTGGGACAGCAACGCCTGGTGGGAGAAGCTGGGAGTATTTGAGAGATAATATGGTCCATGGTCCACGGTCCATAGATTGAGTATTGACGAATAGTCTGGTGTTGGGTTTTAGGTGTTGGTAGACAGAACCCGGCTTTTTGACGTATAACGGAACAAGATGGAAAAGGCGAGCAAAGCAAAGTTAAGGGAAATACGGATACTTCTTAGAAATAAGAAAGTTCGTGATGAGGAAGGTTTGTTCGTAGCCGAAGGCTATAAAATAGTTAATGATCTTTTAAGTAAGGGGCAAAAGGTCACCTCGGTCTATATTTCCAGCAGGATGATCGCGGCGCCCTCAACACGGGAATTTCAAAAATTAACAGAAAACAAAAAAGTCCCTGTTTTCAGGATACCCGGGCCTGAATTTGACAAGTTATCCTCGCTTCGCAATTCCCAGGGAATATTGGCTGTGGTCAAGCGAAAGGAACAGTTGTTCATGGTGCCCCCGGCGGGCGATGAAGCGCTTTTAGTGCTCTGTGACGGCATTCAGGATCCCGGCAATCTCGGGACCATCATCAGGACCTCGGCAGCGTTCGGGGCGGATGCGCTCCTGCTTTACGGCGAGACCGCGGATATTTATAACCCCAAGGCCGTCAGGGCGTCAAGCGGCGCGGTGCTTGATATACCGGTTCATGGATGTGATATCCGGGAGCTGGAACGCTTGAAAAAAGAAGGGTTTCGCGTTCTCGCCGGTCAGGTCCCGGGGGAACAGACTGAGGACATTCAAAAAATGTCAATAAAAAAAGAACCCGTGATCCTGGCCTTCGGCAGTGAGGGCAGGGGCGTGTCAAGAGAAGTGCTGGCCAGGGCGGACGGTTTTTTCTGTATTTCTATTCGCGAAAAGATCGAATCTCTCAACGTTACCGCTGCCGCGGCCATAGCTCTGTACGTATTTTCAAAAAATAAAAAATAAAGATCCGGTTCCGGGTTTTGTGCTTTTCGAACCTGAGCCTCAATTCGCGGCTAAAATAAGTATAGCAGTAAAATGAAGAGACGTTCCGGCCACATAACAGTGGATCCCGAAAACAGGCTGACAGTGACCGATATCTTCAGAGAAGTCGCTGGAGTCACCTATGAGGCGGCTATTGAGGATTCGGTTGGCGGAAAGCGGCTGCGAAAACTTCTGCTTGACGGTAAATGGTCGCTTACCCCTGAACACGATCTGAAATTTCGCGTCTCGGGAACGGACTCTCCCTTTGCGGGCAGAACGATCATTCTGCGGGGCGATGTCGAGAGAGTGAAAGGTTCGGGGCTTACTTTCAGGGTAAGAAGTTGTGACGCCGTCTCGGGTACGCGTTCGTGTACCATAGAGCTCAAGGGAAAATGGCGGGCTGACGGCAATAACAGGATCACTTTTAATGTCGCCGGGTCAAGGGGCAGATACGACGTCCTGAGATTCCAGGGGGCGTGGCGCCTGAACAGGCGGAACGAACTGATATACCGTTATACAAGGACGGCCTTGCGCACGAGGACCAGGAGGGAAAAGACGCTTGTATTCAGGGGATATTGGGACCTTGAAAGACGCAGGATAGTGTACAGGATAGAGGGCTCTAACGATTCTTTTTTCAGTTTTAAAGCGGCGATCCAGTCAAAAAGCCTCCGCGCCGCGGACGGTTCCATAAAATATCAGGTAGGCATAAAATACTCCAGAAGGCGGGTATACCGGCAGCGCGTTCAGGTCGTAACGATATACGGTTTATGGAAGCTGGGCAAGGACCTCAGCGTGCGTTTTGAAGTCCTGTGTTCGGGAAACAAACGCCGTCGGATAACTTTTCAGGCCGAGAAGATGATAGGTGAGAACGGTGCGGTTACGGTTTCCCTTAAGACCGCGAGGGGAGAGAAGCTTGGTGTCGAGGTCAGGTTTTCCAAAGCGTTCAGCAACGATGCGGAGCTGTTCGTCGCTCTGGGACGTCAAGGAAGGGATGTCCGGATCATCGGCGGAGTCCGGGTCAGGCTTTAGCCCTTTTGTCAGGTCTGTCATCCCCGCATTTCATTCTGTCACCTTACATATTATCATCCCCGCACTTCATTCTGTCATCCCCGCGGAAGCGGGGATCCAGAACTTATTGTCATCCCGAGCGATCCGGCGCAGCCCGAAGGGCGTTAAGTTCTCGCCTCCCCCCTTTGAAAAAGGGGGTCAGGGGGATTTTTTAATTATTGTAACGGAATTTCAAAAACTGACACAAAGCTGTAGGAGCTGCCTCTGGCGGCGAACCTATGGTAATAATTTTGTTCGCGGCCGGAGACCGCTCCTGCGGGATAGGTAAAAAGTTCGCCCGAAGGGTGTGAATTTATACAGAAAAATATTATAAGGAGAACATCATGAAGTCATACCGCGAGGAACTCTGGTTTAACACGCCTCACAGGCGGGATTACATCAATATTACCCCCAAGGTGGAAGCCATTGTCAAAAAAAGCGGCGTCAAAGAGGGGTTGTGCCTGGTAAACGCGATGCATATCACGGCCAGCGTTTACATTAATGACGATGAGCCGGGCCTTATACAGGATTATGATGATTGGCTCGAGAAACTGGCACCGCATGAACCAATTCAGCAATACCGCCATAACGGCTACGAAGATAACGGTGACGCCCACCTTAAAAGGCAGGTCATGGGAAGGGAGGTAGTAGTAGCGATAACAAAGGGGAAGCTGGATTTCGGTCCCTGGGAGCAGATATTTTACGGGGAGTTCGACGGCCGCCGCAAAAAACGCGTCCTCGTCAAAGTTATAGGTGAGTGACTATTGGGCCGATGTTCAATAAACAATACCCGGGTAGTTGTATTCGGGGCCCTCTAACTGGCAATTTCAGGTCGATATGGTATACTTTTAACGGTTGTAAAGCAGTCAGGTTACGCTTATAAATGCCGGTAAGATCCAAGAGTAGATCATGGAAAATATTGAGGGATTGTCGAAAGAGGAACTCAGGGAATATATCCTGGAGCAGATGAGAGACATGGGTATCGATCCTGAAACCATTGAGATCGGGATAGAGGACGGCCCGAAGATCATATTGCGCGGAAAAGTTGATTCTGTAAGTGAGAGGAAGATGGTGAAGCAGACCATCATGGACCTTACGGACATAAATGATATTGTCGATGAGCTTGTGGTCATCAGCGGGGTGGTCGATGACCTGGAAGACGAAAAGCTAATGGAGGAAGCGGAGCTGCATGACGAAGATGATGAGTCCCTGGGAACCGAAGATACGTTCCAGTCCATCGAGGACGGAATTCCCTATATCCCGCCTTCGGCTCCTACATACCGGGAATCGCCGGAAAATATAAAGTGGAAGAAGAAAAAAAAGAAGGAACAATAGCGCGATTCGGGGATGAACCCGGGCTGACAGAGCCGGAAAGGACGGCGGCCGGGACGATGCCGTGGTATTACAGAACGTGGGCAATAGCGTTCGCGATCCTGGGTTTTGGTCCTCTGGGGCTGCTTCTCTTATGGTTCAGGCCCCGGACAAAAATAGCCGTTAAAATACTGGTATCAGTTCTTGTGTTTGCGCTTACCGTCTGGATCACGGTTGGGGCCGTGGACTTCTACAGGGAAATGGTCCTTTATTATGAAGAGCTGGCAAAGGTCGTCGAAGGAGCCTGAAATCCGTTTAAAACTCATTTTTTAACGGGGTAACAAAATAAAGGGGGATTAACAGATGTTCGGACTTGGATTGCCCGAGATATTATTGATTCTCGTTATCGCGCTTCTCATTTTTGGAGCCGCGAAGCTGCCCGAAATAGGAAGGGCTCTTGGAAAGGCGCTGAGTGAGTTCAAGAAAGGCACTCAGGACTTCACCGGGGATTCATCAAAAGGGGAGCAGAAAGACGAAAAAAAAGAGTAATTGAAAAGAAGACCGAATGAGCTCTTTATATCCCGAAGAAACTAAAAAACTCGATGTCATTACACATCTTGAAGAGTTGCGCAGGCGGATCCTCTACTGCCTCTTGGTGCTTGTCATAGCCGCGGTCGCCGCTTTTGTAAAAGGCGATGTTATCATGTCCTTTGTAAGAGGTCCCATCCGCGGCCTTGTCGATGAACTCATCTTCATTAGTCCCACCGAAGCGTTCGTGGCGTATATCAAAGTTGCTCTGCTCACGGGTTTCGTGATATGCTTCCCGTTCATAATTTATCAGGCTTGGGCTTTTTTGTCCCCGGCGCTTCCACGTGACACGGGAAAACGGATAGTTCTGTGGCTATCGGCCGCGCTTGTCCTTTTTTTTACGGGAATAGCCTTTTCCTATTTCGTTGCGATACCTGCGGCGCTTGATTTTCTGATAGGTTTCAGCAGCGGGATAGCTGTCCCAAAGATAACACTCGGGAAATACGTGTCGTTTTTCGGGGCCCTGTTCCTGGTAGGGGGGATAATTTTCGAGATCCCGGTAGTCATGGGGTTGCTTGCCGACGCCGGTCTTCTTGAAACGCGTATACTGCGTAAAAAAAGACATTATGCCATATTGGCGATAATGATCTTTGCCGCGGTTATCACGCCGACCCAGGATATCCTCAATATGCTCATTTTTGCGCTCCCGATGATCCTTCTTTACGAGATCGGGATAATCATCGCGCGTTTTGTAGAACGCCGAAAAGCCAAAAGAACTTCCTGAGAACCTCTCCTTTAAAATAAATCGTAAATAATTTTTCAGACGAAAAGTTGCTTTTAATAAGTTTACCATATAAGCTTTAGGTGAACACAAAGTTACATTAATTTTTATCTATTATTACCCAATGCGTCATTCTCCGGCTTGCTTGTCCCGAGCGAAGTCGAGGGGACCGGAGGATCCAAAAAGCAACTGGATTCCCCGATCAAGTCGGGGAATGACAAAGTGTGAAAACATACTGAAATTTATGTAACAGAGCACCAGTTATTATTAAACTTTTAAAGGGTAAGCGTGAAAGAGGACTTCATACAGAAAAAGGCGGGATATCATGAAAAGGTCACTTGCCGGGAAGATCACAAAGATATCGTATTTTTTGATATTGATAACCGTCTTTTCCGTCATATCTTCACAGATAAGTTCTGACGCATCCTTCATTTATTTGAAAGGGATAGCTTCCTGGTATTCGGAATTTTCACCGGGGATAAGGCCGACAACGGCGAATATGGAGATCTTTGATCATGATAAAATGACCTGCGCAATGTGGGGCGTTCCGTTCGATACGGTTGTTGATGTGACGAACCTGCGCAACGGAAAAACGGTGACAGTCAGGGTTAACGACAGGGGGCCGGCAAGGAGACTTTGCAGGCAGGGGAGGGTGGTGGACCTTACAATGGGTGCTTTCAAAAGGATCGAAGACCCCGAAAAGGGACTTGCCATGGTCAAACTGCGCATCTTAAAATAGCTCTCCGGATAAAATTCTTCCAAAAAGATTTGTTTTTTTGTCTTTTAATCGTTATAATTAAGTTGAAAATTTTTTCTCAATTCAAAAGTAAACTCAATGGAATATAAGTACAAGATTCGATTTACAATACTGCTGACCATTCTCTCGGTTTTTTGGCTTACGTCCTGTACTGTAACGCATGTCGCAAGGCCGCCTGCCGAAGCGATCATTTACGAGACCCCCGTGGTTCCTGATCATTTTAGGGGAGGGCTCTATCATTCCGTAGCTCCGGGTGAGACCCTATGGCGTATTGCCAGGATGTACGATGTCGATGTGGAGACGATAAAGAACGCGAATAGCATAAGAGATGTCAGTGATATCGAGATCGGCACTCGTTTGCTTATTCCCGAAGCCGTTTCGAGAAGGCATGTGATAACTTTATATCCCAGCAGAAAGTGGAAATATATTATAATCCATCACAGCGCCACGGATTACGGCAGCAGCGAGAAGTTCAACAGGGCGCACTTGAGCCGCGGGTGGAAAGGGGTGGGTTATCATTTTGTGATAGATAACGGCACATGCGGCAAGGGCGACGGGCAGATCGAGACAACACCGCGCTGGATAAAACAGCAGAACGGGGCCCACTGCAAGGCTGGGGGGATGAACCTGAAGGGGATAGGTATATGCCTGGTAGGCAATTTCTCAACAGGCGAGATATCTTCTAGACAGATGAACTCGCTGGTCATTCTCGTGAAAAAATTAAAGAAATACTACAGGATCCCCAAAAACCGCATAATGGGGCACGGACAGGTCCCCGGCGCGAATACGGAATGCCCCGGAAAGAATTTCCCATGGAAGAAATTCTGGTCAAAGGTCAGATAACTTTCCGATAATCCCGCCTTTCCAACTTTTCCAGAAGGAACCATAAAAAACAATTGACACCATATTCTTAAGGGTATATACTCATAACATCCAACATGTTATTACGGGTATATACTCATAAGAAACCCCATGTTCAATTGAGTAAATACTAATTTAAAGTGGCAAATTACCAATAATTAATATAAGATATGAGACTTAAGGGAAGACCAAAAAAGAAAAAGATAGTCCAGGACCGCCCTCGAATAGACCATTTCAGCCCAAGGGGGAAACCCGGCCGTCCCGATGAAGCGATAGTGGCAATGGAAGAATACGAGTCGATAAGGCTTCACGATTATCTCGGCATGCACCAGAAAGAAGCGGCCCGTATGATGGGTATTTCACAGCAGTCGTTCAGCCGTATCGTCCGTGAGGCCAGAAAAAAAGTCTCAGACGCGCTGGTTAATGCCAAGATAATACGTATTGAGGGAGGACATTTTGTCAGAAAGATGTCCCTGGATGTTGAAAAAAAGGACAAGGGAGCATCATAAAAAATGGGATTTACCTAGAAGCCATTTCATAACCCCGTTCTACTGTGGCTGGCTGCAAAAGCCATTAGCTGCGTTTTCGGGGCAAAAAGTCCTCAACGTAGCGCATCGGCTACGTTTCCGGGCTTTTTGCCCCTCAGGCCTTGCTAAAGGCTTTTTCGCTCAGCCTCGTTACGAACCGGGTTATGAAATGGCTTCTGGCAAACAAAGGAGAGGACAATGAATATTTCTGAATATCTTGAAGGGACGAACCTTACGCTGGTCCTGGAAGGGAGCTTCGACGAAATTAGCAGCCCCGACATAGAAGACAAGGTCGAAGAGGTGTTATCAAGGGACGTGGAGAGCGTTACTTTGAACCTCAGTAAAGTCCGTTACATATCGTCGGCGGGTATCCGGGTCCTTATCGTTGCTCATAAGAAAGCGGTAAAGCTGGGGAAGAGGGTGCTGATAGGGGAAATGTCCGTCAAGGTGCGGGAGATAATCGAAATGGTCGGGATCATGCCCTTGTTCGCCGGGCCGGGGAGGTAAGGGAGGTGGCTAAAAGACCCGAAGTTTATATGCTGCGCGCTACCCTGGTAAGCCTTTTTTGCAATATTATTCTCGTCTCCATAAAAACCACGGCTCTTATCCTTGTTAATTCTCTGGCGATAGCGGTGGACCTTGGCATATCTTTTGTGGGGCTCACCGTCTCGGTCATTCTTTATTACTCTATAAAACTCGCGAACCGTCCCGCGGATCTTATCCACAATTACGGATACGGGAAGGTAGAAAACGTCTGTGAAACGATGGAGGGAGTGGTCCTGATAGGAATAGCCCTGGCCATGTCCTTTCAGGCTGCCCTGAGCGTTTTTCATCCCAAAGATATAACTATGCCGTTGGTGGGACTTGTGTCCTGCCTGGTCAACTCCTGCCTGAATTTCGGGGGGGCTTCTTATATTTTTCTGATGGCCAGGAAGAGCGGATCCCCGGCGATCCACGCCGAAGGGATCCATTACAGGCTGGAGGGGGTTATTTCGGTCGTGATAGCGGTTTCTTTCGTTATTTCCATGTTGCTGAGAGCGAACGGGCTTACAGGCCCCGCTATCTATATCGACCCTTTCGCGGCGCTGCTTGTGAGCGTCATTATTATTATACCTTCGTTCGCGCTCGCGAAAAGGTCCTTTTTCAAACTGCTGGACGCGTCGGTCGAAGAAGACAGCCAGATAGAGATATTGAAACAGCTCAGCAACCACATAAACGACTATTGCGAATTTAAGGAGCTGAAGACGCGAACCGCCGGCAGGAAAAAGTTCGTCGAATTCTCGCTGATCGTGCCGGAAAACATTACCTTCAGAAGGGGCCACGAGATAAGAAATACCCTGGAAAGGGATATCAAGGCCGGTATCCCTAACTGCGAGGTCGTCATAAAGATGGAGCCCTGCAGCGAGGACTGCGAGTATGTCAGAAAAAGGCGAAAATGCCCTTATATGTGATCTAAAAATGAGGTTCCGAATGAAGAAACTACAGGCTTTTTTTAAGATCTTTCTGGTGCCGGTCCTGATAGCGGCGGCATTTCAGAGTCCGGCAGAAGCATATACCGTTTCCTACAGGCAGACGGTCACGGTAGGGCAGGGGCAGGTCCCCATGGCCATGCGGGTATGGGTAAAAGACGATAAGATGCGCGTAGAATCCGCTGCCGGGGGTCAGAAAGCGATCATGATATACAGGAACGACGGTGTGTATAATTATCTGCCGTCGCAGAATATGGTCATGAAGATCCCTCAGAAAGAGCAGAACCTCGATTACGTAAAAGACGGAGAAAGATACCTTGCTTATCTGGAGGATCAGGGCGCCAGAAAGACGGGCACAGAGGTCCTTGAAGGCCGTTTATGCGATATCTACAAGTACAGTGACAATTTCGGTTCGGATGTGACTGTCTGGGTATGGCGGGAGAAGAAGTTTCCCGTTAAAATGGTAATGGATAACCGGGGCGTAAAGACACAGGTCCTCTTCAGCGATATAAGGATGAACGAGCCTGTGCCGGAAAGTTTGTTTGAGCTCCCGGGCGGCGCAAGGGTCGTGGATATGACATCCATGAAAAGCATGTTCAAGGCATTTCAGGATTAGATACCCTCAATGACATCAGGTTTTTGATCCAGCCGGCTAGATCAAAGGGTTTTTTGAAGACTCCTCACCGTTACAGGCCTAAACTTTTCAATATTTCCTATTACTTATTACGTAAAAGTTAAGAAAACAACAGTTATCTAACTTTATCTTGACTTAACTTTTAATTCGTCGTATAATGAAACTCAGTTGACAAATATGGCAAAATTGGCAAAATAAATAGGAAGATCATGATAAAAAAAGACAAATATATAACAGTAAAAAGAGCCAGCAAATATCTTAGTATTCCGTTAAGAACGGTTTATCGTCTGGTTAATCAGGGAATGATCAAGTCCATAAGAATCGGCGGAAAGATCAATTGTTTACTCAGCGATGTAGAACATTGTTATGAATATGGGACAAATTCCTTTCCTGAGAAAGAAAGATCAGCTAATGATCAATTCGATAAAAGAAAACATCCCAGAAGCAACACAAATTTAATCTGCCGGTATTTAATATCATTACCGCCTTTCAAAGACATATCCAGTGAAGCAATAATAAAGAATTTAAGTGCGGGCGGAGTTTTTCTTTTCAGTCAAAATAAAGCGTTGACGGGAATAGATGTAGATGATCGGATCGAACTGAGTTTTTTATTGGATCTGGATAATTACAAAACCGTGAATGTTGATATAAAAGGAAGAGTCGTCAGAAAAAGCGAAAAAGGTATAGCTGTCAAGTTTAGAGATATTGACGAAAATATAAAGAAAAGCATTAAAAAGTATGTGGGATAAAGACATGCAAAATACAATATTTACCAGATATAAGATATTAAAAATTATAATAGTTTTTACGGTCATAACGGCTTTTCTCTGTCAGAACATCGTCTGGGCTGACGGTCATAATTCTATCAATATGAATATTCTGAGATCAGGACCGGACGTTCTTTCGCACGATGAATTCAATTTTGACAGGTTCAACCTGCCCGGCAATCTTGGAACGATCCAGGATTCCTGGTTCTCTTCTCCCCGGCACAAAACTCGATCCGGGGCATCGAACACGATCATACACATACACGACGCCCACTGTAATTATTACGCCCAGCATAAAATAGCCGAGATCATAAAGTATTTTAATTCCGTATACGGGATCAGCGTGGTGAACCTTGAAGGCGGGGAAGCTGAATATGATCTGTCCATATTAACGGATGTGACAAATAAGGGCACCCGCGGAAGAGTCGTTGATTCACTGGTAAAAGAGGGGAAGATAAACGGGGCGGAATTATACGCGATAATGAACCCGGGAATGGTGAATTTATGGGGAGTTGAGAACCCGCGATTGTACATCAGGAACCTGGAAGTGTACCGCAGTCTTTCCGGGGAAAAGAGAACAATGGATGAACTTTTCAATGATCTTTCAGGTATATTAAACGATCTGAAATTCCGTATTTTCAACAAGGAGCTTGTCGAATTTGATGAGCAAATGAAGTCGTTCAAAGATAACCGGACAGGAGTTAAGGAATATCTGGAATTTCTTGCAGGGCTCGCGCGCCGTCGGAATGTTGAGTTTAGTCCATATCCGAATACAGGACTTTTACTTAAAGTGATCGTTACCGAAAAGGAGATAGATTTTGAAAGAGCTCAGAAAGAACGGGAACAGGTAATAGACGCGCTCGGCGAGGACCTTTCAAAGGCGGAACTTGAGGAACTGGTCGTGAAAACCGTTCAGTTCAAAGAAGGAAGACTCTCCCAGGAACGATTTTACAGGTATCTTCTTCATAAAATGCGGTGTATCGGCATTGAGCTTAAGAGATTTCCCGATCTGCATAAATACAGCGAATATGTTTCCGTGTATGAGAAAGTTGACAAGGCCAGGCTTTTTCTGGAGATAGAATCCCTGGAAAAAGATATAAGCGGGCAGCTTTGTAACACCCCGGAGCAGAAAAAACTGGCTCATTTATTAAGGACTTATGAAAACATTAAAGATATGTTGAGCATAAAGTTCACGAAGCATCAATACGACCATTATATAAAACATAAAAAAGATTTTGATATGCGGCATTTTATCTCTTTTATCAATGAAAATGCCCGCCGTTACGGGATCAACACGGGAATCGACGCGAAATGGATCCTTCTTAACGGATACATCCGAAGGATGGAAAAGTTCTATAGATATTCCTTCAGACGCGATAAAGCGTTCCTTGAAAACATCCGGTTCAAGGCTCAGAGACCGGGGATCGAAGCCCGGAAGCCGGAAATTAAGGAACGCGGGGAACGCGCCGCTATTCTGGTTACAGGCGGTTTCCATTCCGAAAACATCTGTAAGCTGATGAGAGAACGCGGGATTTCCTATGTATCCATCATACCTCAATTTACCTGTCCTGAAAAATACGAAAGTTACTATTTTCAGCTTTTAAACGGAGAACTTTCCCGGGAGTTTGAAAAGATCGAACGGATATTCGGGATTTCAACGATCGCTGTCGCCGGTATTTGTTCGATCTTGGGAGAAAAAGCGTACGGGAAGGAAAAAAGTATTATGGAGAAACTTGCTCTTCACATGAAAATAGCGCGCGCTGAAAAAGAAACAGATCCCGCGGTCAGCGGGATCAAGGTCGTTTATGACGGAGCGGAAAGATATTTTGACACAGGATGGACGGAAATTGATAAAGATGAAATTGAAGACGTCCAGGTATTCGAAACGGTTTTTCTGACCGATATTGAAGGATCAGTTTTGGCCGATAAAGATACAAAGGAAGTTAACGGAGATACGCGTTCCGGCCAGGAGGACACAAAACGCAAAAAAAAGATTTCATTAGAGAACATCTTCCGCCCCGGGTTAATGAGCTATATAAAGCAAAACATAAAGAAAATCTTTGTTTACATGCTTCTTATATCAATGTTGCATTCCATGCCGGTTTTTGCGGGGATCGGATCGGGTGGATCTGCGCAAAATACCGATAGTCTTGAACATTCAAATTTTAAGGTTGAACAGATTTATGAAAGGGTTGAGAAAAGTCCTTCCATGGAAGAGAGACCGACGGTCTCCCGGGAGGCCCCCGGGAAATCTTCTTCCATAAAAATAGCGCCGGAAAAGTTCAAGATCATGAGAGGTTACGACGATCTTATATACCTTGACATGAGGGCCGGCGATATTCCGGGCTCGTCGTTTGATACTTCCAAAGGCGCTAACCTTTTCGGCTATAAACTTGTGTTTTCTTTTAAAGATGACCTGCCGGACGGGACAGAGATACAGATTTTCCTTCAGGACGGGGCCTATAAAAATGTGTATTCAAAACATCTTTATGTTAAAGACGGCGTTGCTGAGTTCAGTCCCGTCACTGATGACCGCGATGTAACCGAGTTTTATGACTTCAGCTCTATCCTCAGGATAGGCATAAAAGTATGGAATCAGGAAACCGGGGATGTATTGTCCGGCTTAAAAGAAGTGACTCTGGTCAAGGAAGACGCCGGTAAACAGAATATCGTTGAATACGCCGGCAAAGAGAATATCACCGGCAAGAGCGAAAGGATCAGTCCCAAAGAAGATGGAGAGACGTACGTCCCGGGCACGACGCACCCATTCATAAAATTACCGCATGAAAAGTTCAGAATGACGCACGAACACGGCGATCATATAGAGCTTGACATGGGAGAGAGCGGTTTTACCAGGCCGTCCTGTTCCTGGCGTTCAGACGGCGAAAATTTGCGTAATTATAAAATTGTATTTGTTTTTGGAGATGATCTGCCCAAAAGGACAAAGATACAGATTTTCATGGAGGGAGAGATTTTCCTGGGGAATAGTAATATTTATTCAAAATATCTGTCCGTAACAGACGGAGTCGCCGAGTTCGATCACAGTGTTGATGAAAATATTGATGAAAATACTGTTGATAATTGGTATCTTTACATTGGCAATATTCAGAAAATAGGCATAAAAGTTTCCAATCAAAAAACTCAGGACGTTCTGTCTAACATAAAAGGCGCGTATCTGGTCAGGAAAGATGTTGATAGCGCGGATGTCATCGGTGAGAAGAAAGGGACCGGTCCATCCATATTTACGTACCTGGGATATTTTCTGGTCCTGATAGGGATAAAGAGTCTATTCTTCATTCGCATGGTAAGAAGGGGCCGCGGAAAGAACAGGGAAACAATATTAAATATGCTTGAAGATTTCGAAAAAAGTTTTCAGGCGGCCAGGAGCGGGGGGCATGATCTGCGTCCTTTACTGTTGGATCTTGAGAAGTCAGCAGGGGCTCTCGAGAGAAGAGGCGTGATAAAGAAGATAGGCGCCGGGCTGAAATGTTTCAAGAAATACGCTTTTTTACCGATAAAGATGATAAGGAAATATCGAAAATTTTTATTGTGGATAGCGACGCCGGTGTTTTTGATGGCCGCTACGCTTTCACTAAAATTTGGTTTTGAGTTTTTGGACGGATTATTTTTAGATGCAGCGGTAGGGATACTGCTGATCAATGGGATCGATGCACTGTATACATATATAATTAAGCGTTACGTTATCCTCTGGATCAATAAAAGGATTAATATAAGAAAAACAGGTCCGCTCAAATCCTCATTTTTACGTTTGGTAGAAAAAACGTGCGATTATTATGATAATCATCGCGATTATTATGATAATGAAGAACTAATAGCCGGTATTTTAGATCCCGCTTTTATCGCTTCTCTTGTAGACAATACGGAGAAAAAGGCAAGTGTAGCGGTTGCCAGACTGGCGGATGCGGTAGGACTGGATCTTTTAAGGACAAAAGAAGAAGTCGATCAATACCGGGACATACTGATCGCTCTCGGCCGGAATAAATACTCGGGCAAAGCGCGCGTTATTGATTCCAGGAAGCATTCCGCTTATTCAATTCTTGCAGGCGCATGGGGCGGATTTAAAGAAAAGCGTCTGCTGGGACCGGTCCTTGATTCTGATCTTTTTCTCTCGTTCGCGGAAACATCCGGCAAAAATATCCATGATGTCTTTTACACTATAGATGTATTAAACCGCGAAAATATAATAACTTTATATAATATAGCTGATGTTAAAGCCATGCTTGAAGCCATTGTCCATGACAATAAAGACGTCCGGAACGTTCTTAAAGGGCTCAGGACCGCCGCCCGGTTCAATCGGCCGGAATGGAACGATACTTTTATTGAAAGGACAATGGGCGTTTTAAAGTGCGGTGTCTACAGCCGTATCGCGAAAAAAGCGGGAAGAAAAGAACGCGCGGATTATTACGGCACATTATTCGCGTGGGCCGCCACAGGGCTTATAAACACGGACAATATTAACTGGACAGGCCTGGAGCTTTTTACGCCTTCTTTGATCAGCGGTCTTCAGGAATTAATACATACGATCGTTAACGTTCAAAAGGATATAGCTCGGGCCATATTAAACCCTTCTTTTTTTCTTGAATTCATCAAAAACTCGGGAAAAAATCCGGAGCAAGCTGTTGAATCCTTAAGATATCTCGTGATGGCAAATGTGGTTAACGAAGATAATCTCGCGAAGTTCGGGGATTTCTTCGCTTTTCTCGGCAAAGATAAAATAGCTGAAAAAAGTATTCCCGATAACGGTCCGCGCAGAACGGCATACGATTGTCTCAATGGCATGTGCGAGGAGGTCATAAATAAAGGCATTGATCCGTCCGTATTGGATCCGGATCTTCTTACAGGCATTGCCGATAGTTCGGGGAGGAAGGTATATGAAGCCTTTTCCCTCTTGCAGGCTTTTGTCCATGCGGAAATTCTGAATACAGAAAATTTTTATGAGATACGGGAGATCTTTACCGCTCTCGGCAATAAAGTGTTTACGTGGGACGATTCCGGATACATGTCACCTGAAAAGTTTATATGGAATATCTATGAAGAAAAAAAATCCGGGGATCTGCCTGTTTTAAGCCCTTATCTGTTTCTTGCCGTAGCGAAAAACGTGGATAAAGCAGCCGAAGACGTCTATGAGGCGTTTAGTTGGATGAACAGGAATATGGACAGGGATTTTTCGTTCCAGGAAATAAAGGAGATAATCGAAGGGATTCATGTTGTTAAGCTGCTTGCCGGGGACGAAAGGGCTGTCGGGGAATATATCTCCTTTCTGGCCGATCGAAGATCTTTAAGTTTCCGCGAAAACGTTAAGGTGTTTTTAGAAGAAAAAAAGAACATCAGAATAAGCGGCGATGAGATGCTGTTTTCCTGTCAGGTCCCGGGGAATATAAGGGACAATTTAAAAAATCAAGATCTGGACGGGCTGTTCTGGGAAGTTAACAGGCAGAATTATTTCAAAGAACCGTATGCCGGGTATCTTTATTTAAAAATGAAAATGGATGTTCCGTCGACAGCGGGTTTAAGCTATGAGGAATTCATTGATGCGGTTACAAAGAAGTTAAAAAGATCCAGGTATCTGGATTTGATCACAGGCTATATCAGCAGGAACATTTTCGGCGAGGACCTCGAATTGACCGGTAAGGAGCAGGCGCAAATAATGGACATGAGCGTAGATCTGAATGACGAGATGAAGGCCCTGATCGGGAAAGCTGCCGAAAAGCCGCTTTCGCCCATAACTTTCAGGGAACTTGTGAGATATAACGTGGATTTCAGCAAATTTTACCTGTGGCAGCGCGAAGGGGCCAGGAAGGGCACGGCGACGTTAAAGAACGTTCTGGAAGTATTTGTGCTTACGGCTTATAACGTCTATGGCAGGTTCATCCGTGACGAAAACATGCGGGAGAAATTTATCGATATACTCCTGAAGTGTCTGGAATCTCATTATCAGCTGGTAGAGAAAGCTCAGATGTATTCTCCCGGCGCGATGGAAAAAGACTGGCGTTCTTTTATCAGAGAGATCCTCGATTACGCCGATTATGAGGATCTGGAAAGAAAACCTGCCGATGCTGAAATACCCCTGGAAGTGAAGATACGGGCGCTCATAAACAGGGCTACGCAGGTGGAAAGTTCTCTTATGCTCCTTCTGGGGGATACATCCATGTTCCTGGACGAGGTTCTTCGGGAGATGGAAACTGCGGAGGACATGGAAGTGGTGTCCCTGTCCATGAGCGGGTTCACGCGGCGGCAGGAGTTATTCGGGATGTATCTGCCGCAGGAGTATCTGTCCGAGAAAGAGATCCATAAGGAACTTGAAGAAGCGGAGAAAACCGAAATAGAAGAAGCCCTGGGAGAAGTGCTGGGGATCAATAAGACCAGGAAAGATATCAGGGAACGTTACGAGAAAGCGGGTGAGGGAGAAAAAGCGACGTTAAGAAAAATACTGGAGTCGGTGGAGAACGAGAGCAGGGAATATATAGAGGAATGGCGCATGCCGGGATCGGATCTGCGCACGGACAGAACCCTGCGATGGGCGGTCGCGACGTACTTGAGGCATAAAGAAAAATGGCAGGAGTTTTTCCAATGGCAGGACGGCGTGCTGGAAAAGATATCCGGAAAAGCGCGGGAAAACAGCCGGAAGAAGTACTATCTGGTGTTCGAGAATATAGAAGCCTGTCCGCACAGGGTGCGGGTCCTGCTGAATCCCGTCTTATGGGAGAAAACAGTGGAAGTTCCGGAAAAGGGGGAAACGGTCAATATCCCGCCGAAACTGAATTTCATCTTTACGATGCACAAGGATTCGGAGATAGATGACCCGTCCTTCATGGACAGACACCTGGTGCATTACGTGAGATCCGCCCCGGACAGCGATATGAAAAAATATCTCGTTAATAAAACAGGTTTGTCGGAGGATACGGCAGAAAAATTAATACAGATGAAAACCCGGTTCAAGGACCTGGAACTGAAAAAACAGGTAAACCTCAGTTTTGTAGATCTTATAGAGATCGGTAAGAGGATAAAAGGTATATCCATGGAAAGGGACATTAGCGAAACCGGGGTCTTTGCCCAAGAGGCGTATCACTATCTCTATCTAAGATTGAGGGATAAAGAGGACAGGCAGGAACTGGAAAAGATGTTATCCCGGGGTATTTCCGGCAAAGAATTTCAAACCCCGGATATAAAAATGATCGGCAGCCGTATCTTTTTCGGCGGGGTCGGGATCGAGATGTCGGCGGAATTCAGGGAGCATGTATCAGGCAATAAAGGAAAGTCTCCGGAAGATTTGATGCTGGAGTTTTATGGTTTTGACGTTTCGGAACTGGAACGGCGGGTGTTCGCCCAGCTGGCAAGGGCATACAGATACGGAAGTAAAGTAGTGCAGCTGGAAGGGCCTTCAGGGGACGGGAAGACCGAGATAGGCAAAGTGTTTTCCCGGTTAATAGGGTTCGACCTGAGAGAGAAAACAGTGAACGCCGATACGAACCGTTCCGAGATCTGCGGACAGATCCGGGCCACGAGGGAAGGTAAGTATTACCTTTATCAGCCGGAATATACGGACCAGATCCGGGAGGGGAGGAACGTATTCCTTTTCAACGAGATAAACACGAATCTGGAAGCGGCCTTGTATTACTGGCTCTTTCCGGAGATAACCGGAAAAAGACGCAAGTTTCTTCCCGAGTTCGCTGCCACGGACGAAAGTATAGCGAAAATGGCCAGTATCAACCAGAACAACCTCTGGCTGTTCACGGTAAACCCTAAGAGCAAAAGTTTTAAGGATAGAGGTCTAACCCCTCCACGCGCGCTTTCCCACATCCCCGTATTTCACATGGCTCTTGAAACAGAAGATATCCCCGGAATAACCCGTAAATTATTCGTGAAAAAAAGGCTGGACAACCATGAAAAGTTGAGCGATCACGCCGAATATGAAGAGGTCATTTCCGATATCCATAACGCGTTCAGGAACGCCAGGGCAGGCGACCGGTTTTTCTCCAACCAGGATATTACAAGAAGAAAATTGATGACCGCTGTGGATAAGTTCAGCGAATATTTAAACAAAGGCGACCTTTCGCCGCCTCAAGCGCTGAGAAAAAGTATAGATGAGGTATACGTCTATATGTGGATATCTATCGACGATAAGGAGACGGCGCGGGGGATTGTGAAAAAGGCTTTGGCCCGGACGATACTTAAGAAGACAGAAGAAGTTGACGCTCAGGAATTGATAACTTCCGTGTTCAAGAAAGAGGGAAGACCCGTGCTTCTTTTTACTGACGCGGTTACCGGATCATCCTGTCTTGAGAGAGCGATACTTGAGAAATATCCCGGAACAAGATTTCATGAAATCCCATTGAGCTTTTTCCACAGGAAAAGGCAGCTTCTGGGCGGGTTCATCCCACCCAGGCGGGCAGAGGGAACTGTGACAGAGAAGAGAAAACGTGTAGACAGGCTTTCCGCCCGGTTTGAGATGGGACTGGGCATAATCCCCCATTTTATACGGGAAGCCCGGCTCGATCCCGATACGCTGCACGTCATGCATTTTCGTGATTATACCGAACTTAATCCCCAGGTCGCGCCGATCCTGAACGAGTTTCTGCAGACAGGCAGTTTGAGCACTCTGGAGGATTATATTACACCTGATCTGTGTGACGAATTGATGGACATGGTAAAAGAGGAATGGGACAGGTTGAGAGGTGAATATCAGGAGGACACCGGTAAGGAGATACCGGCTAAAATAGACAACGCCACGCAGGATGAAAGACTGGGGTTTGCCAGGTGGTTCTACTCCAACGCCCCGGAAAACTTGAGAATAATCGCGATGGGTTCATCCGTGCAGGAGACCTCCCTGACACCCGCGGAGATCGACAGGTTCCAGCCGATAAACATCTCGGAAGGTATCTCAAGAAAGTGGATAATAGATCATATCGAAAGAAAGGTCGCCGGCGGTTCTCCTTATCAGGAGCTGGCGGATATCAGGGACAGGATGATCTATCGGGTGGATGAAGCCTATAAGTTGTTTGAGGAACAGCGGAACAGCAGAGAGTACAACCATAACCGGCTGGGCAAAAAGGATATCGACAACTTTCTGGATGAGTTGTTAAGACTTTCCGTCGCGGGAGATATAACAGACGCGAAACTGGATGAAACAGCTTTTTACATGTTAGGCGCCGGATTGAGGCCTGCCTGGCGCGAAAAACTGTCTTATAACATTGAGGATCCTGAGATATTTGAGGATATCCCCGGTGAAAGTTCTCTTGCCCCTACCCGCAATCTGATAATTCAGCTGAATTCCATGCTGCTCGCTTTTAGAGCGGGAAGGCCTGTCATATTTGAGGGTGAACCCGGCGGCGGCAAGACAGCCGCGTGTGAAGAGTTCGCCAGCATGATGGACCTGCCTTTTTATAAAGAATGCATGTATGAGGACATAGATCTGGGGGATTTTCTGGGAAGGATGGCCAAAAAAGGGCAGGATTTTGTGCTTACCTGCGAGGAAAGAGACGCGAATGGAAGTTTTGTCCTTAAGTTCCTGAAAGCGTACCAGGAAGGAGGAGTGCTCCTGCTGGACGAAGGCGCGATGGGCGCGAACGCGCAAAGCGTCATAGATTATCTGACGGAAGTTTCCCAAATGGAGGAACTGGACCTCGGCACGTTCCATCCGGGGTTAAGAGAGAAGGACAGGTACATAAAAAGAAACGAAAAATTTTTCCTGATAGTGACCCAGAACCCGGCCGATACGACGGACGGACGGAAACCCATTTCATATAAAACGGATACTTTATCGTTCAAGGTATGGGTAGACAATATTTTGAGCGGGAACGATATCGAAAAGATAATAAACCATTATCTGAAGGACAAAAAAGACAGCTTACCCGGGGATATAAAGAAGAAGATGATCGCGCTTCATACGCAGTTCAGCAGGATTCATCCTCACAGGGAAGAGCTCAGCCCGAGGCAGCTGATAAAAATAACAACGATACTGAAACACGCTTTGATCGCCGGGGAGGATGAAGAAGGAATACAACGTGCCCTGTTTACGGGCACAATGGTCGCTTACATGTCAAGGTTGTCCGGGGAGGATTTCGCGAGATTATGGCAGCTCATAAAGGAAGAACTCGGAGAGATATCCGAACGTTTTCTTGAGGAATGGAAGGCCGATATAGATATAAGAAGGGATGGCGCCGTTATCGCGTTTGACGGCGTAAAGATACCGGTATCTTTCGGGGAGGGGAACGTGGAAAAGGAAGACATCTTTCTGGACGAAATGCTTTCTTCGCAGAACGTGGCTTTGAGGCAGCTAGCCCTGGGAGTCTATTTTAACGAAGCAATAGATCTTATGGAAGAGGACGGCGCGGACGCTCTGGACCTGGTGAGAAAATTCGCCCATCTCACCGGTTATGAGCTTGAGGTCTTATGGTCTCATCCTCACATGACGCGAATGCAGATGCTCTACAGTCTTCTGCCAAAGTTCGAAAAAGAGTTCGATAAGCACGGGATAAAGAAAGAGGACGTGTCCGGGGAATTTGTCACAGCTTTGGGTTTTCTCATGCGGCATCTTTTGACGGAAGAAGAGTATGAAAAAGAGAAGGACGATCTGCACGTCCAGAATATACTCTTTTTCAACATGATGGATGCAATACCGGAACGGCAGAGGGTTGTCCTGAACGAGATCCTGACCACGAGGAAGGTATCCCTGCCCGACGCGAATTATGTCCTTCCCGAATGGGTGCACATAATGATCTCGTCTTCGGTGGAGCACAAGTTCGCCTCCGCGTTCATGAACAGGTTCATGCCGATAAGAGTGAATTCCCTCTTGAATTTTTCCGACGAAGATCTTAAGGCCGTGATCCGAAAACGGTACCCGTTGATAAGGGATGAAGAGGTGGACTGGATATGGACGATAACCGACGCGGTCCATCGTTTTGATAAACACGGGGTTTTTGATATCAATTACGGCTACAGCGGCGGCCGTGACATCCTTAAGATGGCCCGGATGGTCCAGCTGGAGAAACAAAGGGATATAGAGAACGGCGAGTATTATAAGAAGCCTTTTACAAGGTTGTACTATGTCCTGAAAGCGGCTTACATCATGTACCAGATGGGCCTTGAAGGAAAAGATGCCGCTGTTTTTGAGAAGAAGATACTTGAAAGATGGTTAAACGGCATTACAGGGGAAAAATATCCCGCGGAGATCATGGAAGCGATACCTGGAAAGATCAAAGAGGATATCGAACAGGACCTGGATGCTTTGGATACCATAACCCATAGTATAAGGATCGAAGCGGCTGAATTAGAAGGGGAAGGCAGGATCCTGGACAACGGTATCATGGCCAGGAAGACGGGAAAAGGGATACTGGTCCAGACCCCTGACAACATCTATGACGTGGATGAGGATGATCTCGGTGATTGGCTTGAATTATCCGAAGGGTTCAGGATCAGGAAAGATAAAGACAGCGAAGATCTGCTGATCGAACTGGACCTGATAAAAAGCGTGGGAGGGGCCGCGATACCCAGGAGTGACTTTAACCTGGCCCGCAGTCTTCCGGAGAACGAGGTTTCCACAAAGAAGTTCATGAGGTATACCCCCCAGGTGAAGAAGTTCGTGTCTTCACTTTTAAGGGCGTGGCAGAGGGTAGAGGACAGTGCCGGCAGAACAGATCCGCCGAGATCCGTGTTCATCATGGGTGAGACAGGAACCGCCAAGACCACTGTTATAAGGAATCTTGCCGAAATAATGGGGGTTCCCATGTATACCCTGAACGCTTACGAAGACCTGAAAACGTCGAATTTCACGGTAGGGCTCAGGATAAGAGAAGGTAAATATGAAGTGGGCATAAAAGAGTTTCTTGCCAGATGCGGGAAGATCAACGGGGAAAGGGTCATTGTCCCGTCCGTGGTGACCTCCTCAAAGGCGATACTGCTGATAGACGAGGCCAACGCTTCTCCTGAACTTTTTTGGGCGCTGTTACCCATTTTCCGTGGTGAAAGGAAGTTCACGATCGAATACGCGGGCGAAAGTATCGAAGTGGAACTGGATAAAGAGATAATGCTTGCTTTCACATTCAACCCTGCCGAACGATACTCCGGCAGGGGACAGATCCCCAGAGAAGTATCCGCTTATGCGGAAAAACTCTGGGCGCCCGATCCCTTGGACAGTCCCAGGGAGGTCCTGATAAGCATTCTTTCGGAATATCACAGAAGAGGTATAACCAGGATCGGAAGGGAACTGGCCGATAAGACGCGTAAAGAGCCGGCGTCTTTTCCCGGCGAATATGTCCCGGTCGAATCGGCGACAGTAAAAGCGGGAAATATGACGGAGACTTTTGAGGGGAATGTGGAAGAGAGCATGGACAGGGAGCTGGAAGCATGGGCCCGGGAAGCGATCGAGTCCGGGAAAGTCAAGCCCGGCTCAGATCCCCGGGCCGGAAAAAAAGAACCTGAAGCCGATAAAGTCAAGCCTGAGTCCGGTAAGGTAGGACCGGTAAAACCTGACAAGGAGAAAACAGAAAAGAAGCCCCCGAAACAGGGTCCCAGGAAAAAGAAGACGGTCGTAAAATTGAGATACGATATTTCCGAAATAAGGGAAAATTCGGAAAAACTCCTCCGGGTATTGAACGGGAAGGACCTGCGTGATCAGGGCGATTATTTTTATTTCGCGCGGGAAATATTGAAAGGTTTCCTCATTGCTCTGGCAAATGGCGCCGCGGATGAGGATCTGAAAGGTACGGTCCTTGCCGCCGCGGATAAGCTCGACAGAGAACTTGGAGAAAAACTGAGGGGTATCATGGACCTGTATGAGCGGAAAAAGATATCCAAACTTGAATTAAAAGAAAGAACATTCGACCTGAGAAGGGTCTTTGTAAAGAGAGATATCTTCATTTTCATATTTCTCAGAAAAAAGGAAGGGGTGCCTTATCTGGACATCTTTGCCGAGAAGATAAAAAGGACACTGAACTTCAATGAAAAGGATTTTGTGAAGATGGGGATACCTCCCGGCCTCATTGGGGAATATCAGACGGCGGGCGTAAAAGCGCTTTTCATGAGCAAGAAGCAGTATCCCGATAAGAATAAGGGCGGTTATTTTGAAGGCGAATTCGCCGTTGCCTTTGAGGAGATCTATTCCCTGAAAAAGGTTTCAAACTGGGCGGGATGGCATGAGCTGGGGCATGTAATGGACCAGTTGAGGACAAGGAACGAGCGGGATGATTTTCGCACCCCGAAGAATATCGAACTGAACTCCATGCTTTTCCCGGCGATCTTTTCGCCGTTTGCCAGGGAATATATCTTAACGGATCTGGTGCGTGTTGCCAGGATGGTGGGAGATCCGGACGATTATTATTCTCAGGCGGCGAAGGGAATACTCAACGGATTTATCCTGTATACGGGGAAGGATGTTCCGCTGATCACCGATAAGTTTGAGTTCAGAAGGATCAGTTCCGCGGCAAAGATTATACGCGGCTTGACCCCGGAAGAAATAAATCATATTGCGGCAGAACTGTACAAGAACCGCGGGAAATACCTGTATACGACAGGAGAGGGTTTCTATAGAAGCCGGCAAGGGCAGGAAGAGATGACAATGGGTGTTGACGGGGATGTAAGGATGATGGAAGAAGACGGCGGAGAGGAAGAAGAGGTGGACGTAGAGAAGAACGATAAAGAAAAGCCCACTTTGGAAGAGGATGTAACCGGGAAACCCGGTAATGGAGGAAAAGGGATGAGCGAGGACGAACCGGCTGAAGGAGACGATGACGGAGAGAAAAGCGAAGAAAAAGGAAGCCGCGAAAGAGCTGAAAAAGACAGGGAAGGTCCCGGTGAGGCCGGAAAGGACGAAACTGGCAGGAAAGACACGAAAGATGAGAAAGAGGCTGTGGACGGGGATGGAGTAAGCCCGGCCGGTTGGGACGGAGACGAAAAAGACCAGGTTGGCAAGAAACGCGAGGGGAAAATAGTAATAGATACGCCTGAAACCGTGGGAGCCATCACTAAGAGACTTCAGGGTATAGCGCCTAATCTCGTGCGGGAATGGACGGAAGTGTTCACTGAGCAGGACGAGCGGACCAATCCGGCGGATGAAGGGGACGAAATAGACCCGGAGAATATGCTGCTCAGCCTGGAGCCGTTCCTGCAGAAGACCCTCATCAGAAGCAGGCCTTCCGTTGACTGCGGTATAACCGTTGATATAAGCTACAGCACGCAGGACAGGCTGTTGGCCGTTTTTGTGGAAATGGCACGGATCTATTCCGAGCTTTTCTACAGTGCCGCCAGGAAGAACAAGGACATCGATTTTTATATAAACGCGATAGGTAAGGATTTCTTTTCGTTGCTTGAGGCGGATAAATGCCGGGACAAAGAGGCTGTTGAAGCGACACTTGGCCGTTTAAGCGGAATGTGCAGCTATCCGGGTATAAAAACTCAGGCGCTTATTGAGGGGTTAAGAAAGAAGTATAAGAACAGGAAACAGAAAAAATACGGTATAGAAATAGTGTTCACGGACGGAGTTGACGTTGGCTTCGAAAGCTTCAAAGTTTTACGGAACAAGCTGGACGCTCTGGAAGAAGAACTGGGTATGAGCATCGTTTTCATAGGTATAGGGAAAGAAGGAAGAGACGTCAGGCATTATCCCAGATATCTTTGTTTAGGGGAAGACCCCGGTCCGAAAGAGCTCATGCTGGCCATCATGGGGTTGTCGCTTCTGAAAGTTCAGGGGAGGCTTCCGCGCGGGAACCTGATAAAAGCGCTTGACCTCGAATCCCCGGATGCTTCATATATCTCTAAAAAGACAAAGTTAGATGAAAAAGAGGAAGACGGCGGCATTATCCGAGATGAACAAGGTGGGATAAGCGCGTTAAGGATAATCAGGAACCTGGAAGAGATAAAAGAAAGTGGACCGAAAGAGACGAGGGAGGTAGCCTTATCCAAAGAGGAACTCCGGCTTAAAGAACTGAAAGAGGAGTTATCCGGTTATATCCGGGATACCATGGATCAGAACGAAGATATTGCCGTTGGGGCCAATAAAGATGAAATAGAAAAGAGGGAAGGCCTGCTGGCGGCTTATTTATCATTAATTGAACATTCACCGCCGGAATTCTATACGTATGGCCGCCTTGTCCGCGACTTCTTCGGTTGTGCCAGTGTAGCGAACGATTTTATATGCCTGCACGCGTCGGTAAAAGACAATAAGGTCGCGTTGTTCCATGAACTGGGTCATCTCCTGGGCGGCAAAAATGGGCCGGACGGCTTTCCGCTGCTGGACCTCCGGCTGGAAGACGACAGGCTGGCGGTGAAACTTCACGGCGCTCCCGAAACCGTTATCCTTGAACTTTCAGAAAAGACAAGAGCGTTTATCAGGGAAGGATCGGAAAGAACATGGCCCGCGGATTGGCGGATAAACGATCATTATCTTTTAAGAGTGCTTGCGAGGGAAATGTTCGGGGATAAGGACAAGGAATTGTCACAGACAATACGAAAAACGCAATACATGGAAGAACGTTTACAAGGAATAAGCGCTTCGTCGACGGATATCATGTCTCACGTGCGGTTTCCCGGGCACAAAACCATCATTTTGATGCCAAAAACCGGGAATACGGAACTTGAAGGAAAGATCATGGAAGGATGGCAGCTGGTTCGAAAAGGGCTATGGAAAGAATATAGAATGGGAAACATGACAGTTCGTTTTTACGACGCGGATAACGAGGAAAATGTGTTCGGAAAAACAGAAAAAGATATCCGGGAAGACAGCGACGCGTATGCGCTTGTATACGCGAGAGAAGAATTTTACGGTCAAATAAAGGACGGTATCGGTGAAATTGACAGGATATACTGCGTTAAAGAAGAGATCGGCAGGGGAGAACTTGCTTTGACAATGATCGGAACGCATATAGTTCTGGCGTTAGGGCTTATAGATCTTGTCAGAAACGATTACGGCATGTTCGATGAAAACAAGTATATGCTGATAGACAGTATATCAAAACTGTTATTCTTCTTGACCGAAGACGAAAAGACCGTTGAAAAGTTCAGAAATAACTGGCAGAGTATTTTTGGCGGGTTCACTTTAAGGATAAGACCTTTCTCTGAAGAATTAAAAGAGAATATCATTGCTGTAGAAGCGGTCGCGAAATCACTGTAATGGGTTCCTCGCCTCGCCCCCTTTGAAAGAAGGCCGGCTAAGTTTCTCGCCTCCCCCCTTTGAAAAAGGGGGCCAGGGGGATTTTTTAATTTATCGTAACGGAATTGCAATAACCAAAGCCGTAGGAGCCGCCTCCAGGCAGCTAAGTTTCTATAGCGGCTTCTTCGCGAATCGACAAAGATATCGTTGAAAACACGGATGAGAAAGTAGGGGAGGGGTTGGCCGGCATGGCAGCCGCGACATCCAGGCCGATCGTTCTCCCAAAGGACAGCAAGAAAAAAGGCATCTCGAAAAACATGAAGAGGGACGATATAAGATCATCCATGATCGTGCCGTTCAATAAAGCGAACAGTGATGACGTGTATGGCGTTCTAAGCCTTAATATTCTGCGGAAAGATAAAAAGTTTTCAGATAGAGATATTGTATTGACCAAAGAACTGGTCAACCTTGCCAGTATCGCGCTCATCGCGATCCAATAAGCCTCGGAACACTTTCTGAGTAAATATTACGTCGAAAATAAACTCAGATATTTATCGTAAAAAAATCAAGCTCGCCAGCGCCTAAAAAGCTCCCGCCATTTATCCCGGATCGCAGCGCATTGATTCAAAGGATTATATGATAGTTATACGTATATGCGTCCAAATTAGAAGCATATAACCATGCTCAATAGCCTATAAATAAACGATTCCTGTAAACCGTCGGCCCCATTCCAACTGCCAAGTGACCGAGGTTTATGCGAATATGTTGATGGAAGATACAGAAAAGGCGGTGAAGGGGTTATATCCATAATTTGTGCTAAATGTATTGACATTAGGCACAAATTGGTGTATGCTTAAATCATGGGATACATCAGATGGGATTCGGATAAGAATAATGAGTTGAAAGCTAAAAGGGGTGTCTCATTTGAAGAGATTTTGGTTTGCCTTGAAAATGAACAGGTATTAGATATCATCCGGAACCCTGGGACAAAACGCCAGGATCAAATGGTATTTGTCGTGAGATTGAACAATTATGTATATTATGTGCCTTTTGTCGAGGATAAAGAAGGAGTGTTTCTTAAAACCATTATCCCCAGTCGCAAGTTGCTTAAGAGATACTTGAAAGAGAGGGAAGGGGGTGAGTAAGATGCGTAAACGTGGTTATAAACTTCACAAAGAAGAACAGGAGCTTTTGGATTCCATAGAAAGAGGCGAATGGGAGACGGTGGAAAACATGGAAGCCAAGATCAAAAAATTTGCCCGGTATGCTAAGAATACCTTAAAAAAGGAGAAGAGAATCAGCATACGGATGTCCAAACAGGACTTTATTGGAATACAAGCGAGGGCTGTAGAAGAGGGCGTGCCTTATCAAACATTGATCACAAGCGTAGTACATAAGTTTGTGATCGGAAGATTAGTATCCAGGGAGCGTAAAGAAGAGCCCATAAAATCAGGAGAAAAGAAACGATAACTTTCTCTCGCCAGATCGGATATATTCCCTTCAGTATATTGGCCTATGTGGAGATTTGCGAAAATAATAAAGAAAATAACGAACCGGAAAGATTTCCCGCCAGCGATTAGAAACCAATTACAATTTCCAAATAGAATAAAAGTTATTTATGGGTGTATACTCATAAATAAAATTGATAATCTTCCGGGCGTAAGGAAGACAATACTATAATTGAGAGGCGGCAAGTGTGGACTTTTTCGGTTGTTTAGTGACAAATCACAAGATCGGCATATCTGGGTTTAAAGAAATAAACGATGCCGAAACAGACGTAAGAACCGTGAGATTTTTCAAATTCAGAGAATAAGGAGCCAAGATCCGGCCGAAGTTCTTGAAAAAGCACATTTGGGGGCAGGAAAAAGAAAAACCCGTGGTTTGGGGTGCGCAACATACACAAAACGGCCTTGATGGACGTATATAGCGCGAAAAAGAATAAAGATTAGAGATGTATCGCAAAGTTTTCGCTGGAGAATGGAAGAAGGCGTGAATATTCAATACAAAACACCGAACATATAAACCCGAATAGGCATTATTTTTTTGGCTCCCCAACGTCCGATAATGTATCTTATGTAAACTAGCCAAAGAGGAAAATATCAGATTCCACGCCCCTGAACATTCCGGCTTATATAGGTCCCCTGAGTGTCACTATCTGTCATTCCCGAGACTTTATCTGTCATTCCCGTGGCTCTATTTGTCATTCCCGCGCAAGCGGGAATCCATAAACTTAGCGCCAACGAAATGTCATCCCGAGCGATCCGGCGAAGCCGGAGAGCCGAGGGATCTCCCAAAGCGAGCCCCCTACTGACCTTTTCCCCCTAAACACCATTATTGAGTATTTACTCATAAACGTAGGAGCGGCCTCCAGGCCGCGAACATAAAACCTCGCTATTGGTCTGTCATTCGAAGCGAAGTGCCTGAAAGGCACGGAGGCAGTAGCTAGGGTTTTATACCGGCCCGTCATTCCTGGCAAGGCCCAAGGCTGAGTCGTGAGATCCATGATAAGTGATAAGTATCAAAAAGAGTCTAAATGTTCCCTAAAATTGGAAAGAAAAGGCCCAAAAGCGGCTCTTAGAGGCATGTTTTTTAATTCGAAGGGCAAAAGCTTGACTATGGAAATCAATCTCTAAAACCCCCTGCATTCCGCCGGTCCGGGACCTGATTAAAGAGGTCCCGGACCGGAATTGAACCATGAGTCCTTCATTGATGGGTGCACATTTTATACAGAAGAAAGGGATTGTTTTATTTGATCGTGAAAAGGTCGCCTAAATTTTTTGTAAAGGAAGGCAAAAAATAAAGATATAGTGGTATAGTTACTATTTTTTGAGACCCTTAATAAACTTATCAGTAACTTTTTTTGCTTTTCCTTTTTCTTTCTGATAAATCGATTCCAGGGATTCATATGGTAACTTACGAGTTCCACCCCAACTTGATATCGCAAATTGCGACTTCAAGATTTCAAACTCCTCTTTAATAATATGAATTAATACATTCAGGAATGAGCAAGGTAGTTTTCGGCGTATTTATCGAGAAGCTTCCGGATGATCTTCT